>JBHHWO010000049.1:0-28121 GCA_046756565.1 Thermoanaerobaculia bacterium
TACTCCAGTAGCGCGTTCTGGAACGAGAACGTCGTCGCCTTCCGGGCCCGGTAGCGAGTGTCGGCGATCTGGATGAGCTCGTCCATAAGGGCGTCGAAAGGGAGGCCAGATTCTTCCCAGAGGTAGAAAGAGAAGGACCCGGGGATGGTGTTGACCTCGTTGAGGTAGACGCTGTCCGTGGACTTGTCGACGAGAAAGTCGACTCGGGTCACGCCGCGGGCGCAAAGGGCCTCGAAGGCCTGGACAGCGAGGCCGCGGATGAGGGCGGTCCGGCCGTCGCCGATTCGAGCCGGAACCTCGCGGTCGAAGGAGGCCATGCCCTCGCCTTCGACTCCTGTGCTCCCCTTTCCCTTCGTGCTCCGTCCTAGACTCCCCTTGGGCCCGATACCCCCCTTACCGTCTTTCGCGCCGCGCAGGTACTTCTCCTCGAAGGAAAGAAGGGCGCTGCCGGTGGTCGGGCGCTCGCAGACGGACGCCTTCGCCGGCGGGCCGAGAACCGCGCAGTTGATCTCGTAGAAGTCGATCAGTGCCGGCTCCAAGAGGGCGACCTCGTCGAGCTCGAGGGCCAGCTCCAGCGCCGACTCGAGGTCGTCTTTCGAGTCGCAGCGGCAAACACCGATCGAGCTTCCAAGGTTGCGGGGCTTGGTCATGATCGGGAACTCGCCGAGTTGCTCGACCGCGCGGGTCATCGCCGCTTCGCGGTCGTCGAAGAACCGGCGGTCGACGAGAACGCCGGGGAGAACCGGAATGCCGTGCTCCTGGCAGAGCTTCTTGGTCGCCATCTTGTTCATGCCGACGGCCGAGGCTTCGACGTCACATCCGATGTAGGGGAGGTCCGCCCACTCGAGCAGGCCCTGAAGCGCGCCGTCCTCGCCAAAGCTGCCGTGAATCGCGGGCAGAACGACGTCGACCGGAAGCTCCTCGAGCACCTTCCCACCAAGCAGACCGGCCTTCTTCTCGGCGTAGAGGCCGCCGGTCTTGGTGCCTGTGCGAACAACGACTCGCGCTGCCGCGGCCTTGGCATTCCCGAGTGCTGCTGAGTCGCGAAACAGCTCGATCCCGAAGAACGCCGGATCGTGGAGCCAAGTCCCGTCCTTGGTGACGTAGATCGGCAGGATCTCGTGGCCGCCCGCGGCGAGAGCGTCCATCGCCTGGTGGGCCGTGATGACCGAGACCTCATGCTCGGCGGTTCTACCTCCGAAGATCACCGCGACGTTTTTCGCCATCTATCGCATTCCTCTATTCATAGAGATCGGGTAGATCATTCTCGAACAAGACCAGGTCGCGGGAGTCGACGCCGAGGGTTTCCAGCAAGCTCCCCACTTCATCGACGCCGCCGACCTCGTGCAATCGTTCGCTGTCGAAGCCTCTTGAGACCACTCCACGCTTGACCTCCGACGCAACCTCTCTGCCAACCAGAATGATGTGGTCGCACACCTCGGTCGCGGCCGCACCAAGTCGTTCGTTTTCCTTTCCCCGCTCCGGCCCGAGCTCGACCATGCCCGGGGTCACGAGGATCCGCCAGCGGGCGTCGAGATCCGCCAGGACCTCGAGACTGCCGTGCGCGCCGACCGGATTCGAGCTGTAGGCGTTGTCGATGATGGTCGAGCCGCCGACGCCCTTCTTGAGCTCGAGGCGATGGGGCGGCGCTTCGAGCGTCTCGAGAGCGCGGCCGATCTCGGGTAGCTTCATGCCGAGATGAAGTGCGATCGCGGCGGCGGCGGTCATGTTGGCGACATTGTGGCGCCCCAGAAGGCGTGACTTGATTTCCTGCGACGTGCCGTCGGCGCCGACCAGTGTGAATCGCAGGCCTTCGCGGTTCTGCTCGATGCGGTCGGCGCGGAGAAAGGCATCGGATTGCCCGGATACCGAGAACTTCAGGACCTCGCCGCTCGGAACGCGCTCCTCGAGCCTCGCGGTCGCCTCCTCGTCGCCGTTCAGAATGGCGACGCCGTCAGGAGCGAGCTCCTCCAGAAGCTCACCCTTGGCCTTCTCGATGTTCTCGCGCGAGCCGAAGCGCTCGAGATGCTGCAAGCCGATGGCGGTGATGAGGCCGACCTTGGGCCGGGTGAGTGACGCGCTTGGGCGGATCTCACCCATCGTGTAGGCGCCCATCTCGACCAGGAAGATCTCGGTCTTCCGAACCAGCTCCTCGTTGATCGTCCGCGAAACCCCGAGAAGGGTATTAAAGCTCTTCGGCGTCGCGAGCACGTTGAAGTGGCGCCGGAGAATCGCTTCGCAGAAGTTCTTGGTCGAGGTCTTGCCGTAGCTGCCGGTGATGCCGACGACCAGTGGATCCAACTCGCGGATCTTCCTGCGGGCACGGGCGAGGTAGGCACGGTTCAAGATGGCCTGCGCCGGCATCAAAATGAGATTCGCCAAGAGCAGCCAAACCGGAAGCAGGAGCAGACCGATCGGCAGCCAGAAGGCAAGTGCTCGAAGGGCCTCGGCGATGGATTTCGGAGCCGGCGAAATGAGAAATGCCGCGGCAACGACGACGTCGCCAAAGATCAGGATCGTGAGAATGACGAGACGCTTAGCGCGGCCGGTAAAAACCAGCGGCTTCTTTTCCGGGGGCGGCACCGAGCCTCGGACCGATCCGATCACGTAGACGGTCCAGACCAGGGTGAAGACGACTCGCAGGATCGGTCTCTCGGTGACCGTCAGGCCCAGGCCGAAGAGCGCGGCCGCCACGAGATCGGTCGGCACCGCGACCCGGGGGCGGTTCGCGAGCAGCCGCAGCAGTCGCTTCGGCGAGTAGCTGTCGAGCTGGAAGAGATGTAGGAGCCGCTTCGAACGCACCCACCCGCACCAGAGAAGGCCGACGAGGCCGAGTCCCAAGAGAGCGGCGAGGAAGATGTCCATCACGGACACAGGGTCACTCGGCCGGTCCCTGGCTCAGGAAGCGTCGAGTCGCAAGCCGGACCTGCTGGAACTTGTCGGCGAAGACGAAATGGCCGGCGCCCTTGATGACCATGAGCTCTGAGTTGTCGACCAGGGCGTTCATCTGTCGCGCGAGGCCGAGTGGAGTTTCTTGATCGTTCTCGCCCCAGATCAGAAGGGTTTCGGATCGGACCGCCCGGAAGCTCGAGGACAGGTCCTCGGTGATCACCTTGACAAAGGTCGGCCGAAGCTCGCCGGCGTCGAGATAGTCGCGCGAGGCGTAGCGCTTTACAAGGTCGTGCTTCCAGCGCTGGCCGGTACCGCCTGCGAGAGGGGCCAGCGCCTTCGCGAGCTTGAGAACGAAGGTCTTCGCCTTGAGCTTGGCCGAGCGTCTCCGTCGCAGGCCGGCGGCGCCCATGAGAACCAACCGGCCGACCCGCTCCGGGTCCCCCGCCGCGAGCTTGGCGGCCACGCGGGCGCCGAAGGAGTGCGCGACGATGTCAACTCTCTCGAGGTCGAGCCGGTCGAGCAGCTCCTCGACCAGCGCGACAAAGTCCCCGACTGCCCATGCACCTTCGGGCGAGCCACTCTCGCCGTGACCCGGGAAGTCCAGCGCGACGACGTCGAAGGCCTTCGCGAGATCGAGCGCCAGCGGCTTGAACGCGTCGAGCGAGCTCGACCAGCCATGAAGCAACAACACCGGCGAGCCCGTGCCCGTGCGGGCGTAGCGGATCGGCGTATCGCGGAGGGTGATCTCCGATTCGCTCCAGGGCCGCACCACGGTTTCAGCCCCGGTTTCCCGCCGTTCGTCGGCCTCTGCCGGTGTCGATTTCCGCATTTCGCCAAGCGCGTTTAGATCGATCTTTGGGTCCCCCACCCCGCGATCCTAGCTTGAGCGGAGTCTTCGGCCCAATCCTGCCGCGAGAGGACGCACCTTCGATCGTCGATGTCCCAGGCAGTGTCGGGACCTGTGCCCGGCTTCCCGGCGGAGCGCAAGCAGTTTCCGAGCGTGCACTACAATGCATCGGGTCGCAACAGTTGTCGTAAGAAAGGAGTCGGGATGCGTTCGTCCTCGATATTTCGGGTAGGGGTGGGTCTCACTCTGGCCACCGTCTGGGTCGGGTCGGTTGCCCTGCCGACGGAGCTGCGGGCTCAGACCAAGAAGATCCAAAAGACGAAGCCGGAGATCAAGAAGATCCAGAAAGGCACCGTGAAGGCGAAGCCGGCAAAGCCGAAGACCGTTCACGAAAAGCCGGACAAATCGGCGGCGGCAGGACTGGACGAACGGTTCGCTATTCGCAAGACCAAACTCGTAGCCGTGCCCTTCTCCAAGGAGTTCTCCCACATCGAAGACAAGGCCCCGACCATCAACGGTCCGACCTTCTTGGGTTTTCGATGGAGCACTGAAGAGCAAGGAGTCGACTCCGCGATCTGGCGAGTGACCGGAAAACCGCATCTACCGGGTGAGCCGTGGGAAGCCTACGCGTCGGGTGAGCTCTCGTCGGTTCCGCCACCCGGAAGCCGGTACGAGTTCAGCATCGACTTCCGCCCGTTCACTCCGGCTCAGGCTCCCAAGAAGCCGTATTTTCTGCGCTACTACGTCTACATCTCCCCCATCGACACAGCGACCGACGAAGAGAGAGCACAGTCGACGGTGGTCGAGGTGACCTACCGCGAGCCCGGTCCACCGACCCAGTTCACCGAGAACATGGCGCCGGGCGACACGGCGGCGGCCTCGATCGTCCGCGACGTCGCCCAGAAGCTGGCCGACCAGTTCGGCATCGGCGACCCGCTCGGCCCGGTTGTCGACAACTCGCAAGGCCTCAGAGCCTGGGGCCTCTACGACAGTCCGGACGGCCCGGTGTCGATCGAGGTCCAGGAAGGCATGGTCGAAAGTCAAAAGGGCGCGGGAGGCGGCGGCCCGATCATCTACATAGCCGTGCCCCAGAAGGGCAAACCCAATCCGGTCGCCTACCACTGGTTCAAGTACACATACGCCCTCGGCGGCCTGACGCCGGTGCTCGACGATCAGTATCCGCCGCCGTCGAAGAAGATCCCGGTCCTGACCGAGCTCCGTGACTGGTGCCACGACGACACCTACGACGTGGAGGCGCTCAAAGCCGACGATGATCCGCCCCATTGGAGCCCGATTCTGGTCAAGACCAACTACTCGGGCTGGGGGACGATCACGGACATCCACCGGCGCTTCCAGTGGGAGTTAGTGCAGGAGACCGCCAAGGACAAGCTCGAGCGCCACCGCCGCGGTGTACTCGAGACGGATCCCGAGGAGCTCGGCGAGCGAGCCCTCGACGGCTGGCCACCGACGACCCTGCGGGGGATCGTCAAGAACGCGGGTTTCCCCTCCGGCGACCTCGGCGTCGACCATGCAACCGGCTACATCGGCGATCCCTGGTGGATCTATCCGGGCCTCGAGGACGAAGCTCACACCGGAGGCCTCGGCTCGATGTGCGACCCGAGCACCTTTCCCGGGATGGACTGGGACATGCACGTCAAGCCCGACCCGGCGTATCGCTATCTCGCCTCGTGGACTCGCGACACGCTCAACGTCGAGATCGAGCACTTCGCGGTGCCGTCGTTCTTTCGACCGCGCTCAGGCGAGTGGCTCCAGACCCAGGGGCGGTGGGCCGTGGATTGCGGCCACAGCACCGGGCCCCACGACGACTACTACACCGAGATTCATCCGCCCGAGCTTCTGGCCAGCACGCGCCCTGGCGACGGCGCGTTCCAGAGCCTGGTCAAGGTCATCCTCACCGGCGCCTGGACCGGCGGCAAGCGCTCGTTCGTAGCGAATCCGCCGGCACGGCCCTCGGCGACCTCGGTCCTCAAGTGGGCAGTGGACGAGGACTGGGCAAAGGCCGCCTCGATCTCGGTGAAAACGGTACCCGAGAACAACCCCAATCACCTCGTCGTGACCCTCGCCAAGGGCTCGGGCTTCAAACCGATCACCCTGCACAGCGACGGCAGGGTCTCGATGCGCCGGCAGGGCTGGCGGGGCTGGGTGCGAGTTTGGTGGGACGAGACACTCTCGTCGATCGAGGGCGCGGTCACCGCCGACGGCGGTCCGGCGCACGGCGCGCACATGCACTACCGCGACGCCCGGATCTCGAACTCCACCTGGCGGCGATCGCCGATCGCCGCCAACGGCGCCTACCGGATCCCCGGCGTCGCCCGACACGGCGAGTACTGGCTTCGACCGGCGGGCTCGACCTGGGACTTCCACGACGTACCGGTCAAGGTACTCATCGATCAGCAGGTCGTCCGCCAAAACTTCACCGGCACCAAGGCTCCGATCCGGGTCAGCGCTCACGAGATTCGCCGAGCCGCCGAGGTGGCTCCGGTCTTTCGCGACCGCGACGACGCAATCTACAACCTGGGCAGATTCTCGAAAGCCGCCACCACGATCAAGCCCGGGACTCTCGACACACTGCAGGAGGCATCGAACGACGACTTGCGCACCGAGATCGGCAAGGGTCAGATGCTCCCGGGCTCGGGCCTCGCGAGCGCCTTCAACACGGTGCGCTCGATGGTCTTCTCGGTCCAGGAACCGCCCCGCACGATGGGCGTGCTGCTCAACCAGATGGGCTACCCGGAGGAGGGCGTCGTCGCGGTGCATCTCCAGGGCCTCGCCGACTGGGAGGGCGAACCGATCGCCAGCCTCGAGGAAGCGTACACCGCCGAATCCGACGACGGGGAGACGCAGATCACCATCGACGGCTACACCACACCGGGTGTGGCGGGCGCCACGGTCGCGGCCAGGCTCCTGCTCGGAAACGACGCCGTCAGCTATCGGGTGGCGGCAAAGGCCACAGCGCAGACCGACGGTTCGGGCGTCGCCGTTTTCAATCTCAGGGCCGGTGGCCATCCCGAAGAGGCCACGGTCGAGATCGAGGTCACCGAAAACCCGTACAACCCCTGGTTCAAGCCCAAGATCCGGACCAATAACTACCACTTCTACCCGGCCGTTTCCCGCGGCGACATCCCGCCGCCTGTTCAAACGGGAAGCGGGTTCATGAAGATCCGGCCCCACCGAGAAGCCTACAAGCTCACCGGCGTCAAGACCACCGTGACCACCGAAGCCGTGCAGTCTGCGGTGGGGAGCTTCGGCGAGCGTCAAAGATTCGGAGAGGCGTCGGTGCGGCGAGCGACGAAGCTCCGAGCAACGCCGGGTATCGCACCCAAGAGCAGGAGCGAGACGATCAAGGTCCGGGCGATCAAGAAACGGGCGACGTTGGTGCCTCAGCGGTAGCAGGCCCTCGAGCGTCGGGCGCCCTTCGCTGCGCTTGGGGGCAGGCTCCGCCCGACGCTACCTGGCGCGAAGCGACGGGTCCCCGCCGCCGCGATATGGGCGCAACCACACCCGATCGTGCCGCGTACAATAACCGTCACCACGATTCGAAGGAGGCGCTCCTCATGAAGTCGACCCGCTGGCTGCTCGCGACCGTTCTAGCTCTCGCCCTGATTCCTGCAACCGCCGTCTCGGCGTCGTCCACGTGGCCGCATCTCCGCGGGCCCGGAATGGACGGCAGGGTCTCATCGGAGCTCGACCTGGGCGAGGCGCCGGCCCTCGAGCTCGCGTGGAAGGTGCCGCTCGGCTCGGGCTACTCGGGAATCGCAGTGGCCGACGGCCGGGCCGTTACGTCGTTCTCGGACGGCACGTCCGACGTGGTCGCGGCGTTCGATCTCACAACCGGACGCGAGATCTGGCGGCACGCCCATGATTCCGTCAACAAGGCCCGCGACGGCTCGGACGACGGACCGCTTTCGACTCCGCTCCTGGCACAAGGCCATGCGTTCGTGGTGGGCGCCAAGGGGGAGCTCGTAGCCCTCCGGCTGGAAGACGGGGCGCTTACGTGGAGCCGAGCCCTCGAGGAGGACTTCGGCTCGGAGATGCCGCACTTCGGCTTCAGCACCACACCGATTCTGGCCGAGGGCAAGCTGATCGTGATGACCGGTGGCTCCGAAGGGCGGGCGATCTCGGCTCTGGATCCCAAGACCGGCGAGACTCTCTGGTCTCAGGGTTCCGAGAAGGTCGACGATCAGATGCCGATGGCGATGGAGCTCGCGGGAAGGCTCCAGATCATCGCGGTCACTGGCAAGAAGCTCCAGGGGCGATCGCCCGAGGACGGCTCGGTCCTCTGGACTCATGAGTTCGGCGAGCAGGACTGGGTCGGAAGCTCGACTCCGACCTACGCCGGGCCAAACCAGTTTCTGATCTTCGCGAACGGCGAGGCCGTGGTTTTCGGCGTCGGGATCACCGACGGCGAGTACGCCGTCAGCGAGCTCTACCGATCGAAAACGCTCGGCAACGGCTACGCGCTGCCCGTCTATCGGGAAGGCTACCTCTACGGCTTTCGCGGTCAGGTTTTGTCGTGCATGAACGCCGGCAACGGCGAGCGAGTCTGGCGCTCGCGTCCGCCCGGCGGGCGCGGCCTTATCCTGGTCGACGACAAGCTCGTGGTATTCGGCGCCAACGGCATGGTGGTCGTCGCCGATGCGTCCCCCGACGGGTACAGAGAGCGGGCCCGCATCGAGGCGCTCGCCTCGAGCGCCTACACCTGGCCCGCATTCGCCGACGGCAAGGTGCTGGTGCGGAATCTAGAGGAGATGGCCGCCGTGCGCCTGGCTGGCGCTGTACGAAGCGCGATGCCGAGGCGCGCAGCAGACGAAGCGAATGGGCACGCCTTCGGCCGGTGGCTCACCGCCCTGGTCGCAGCTGAAGACAAAGCCGCCGTGGCGGCCAAGTACCTCGAGGAGAATCCACGGTGGCCGATGCTCGAAGCCAACTACGCCCACTTCGTGTACACGGGTGATGTCGAGGACCTCGCGATCCGCGGCACCATGCTGCCCAACGCTAATCCCGTGGCATTGGAGGCCGTCAAGGGCACCGATCTACGGTATCTGACCGTCGAGGTCGAACCAGGCGCGCGCTACGAGTACCAGTTCGTCAAGGATTTCGGCGAGCGGATCCCCGATCCGAGAAACCCGGATCAGGTGCCTTCGTCGGGCGGACCGCCGAATTCACAGTTCACGACCACCGGCTACGAGTTTCCGGCGCATACGAACACGCCCGAAACCGCGGCGCGTGGACGCATCGAAGATACCGGCTTCGAGAGCGAGACCCTGGGGAAGCGCGAGCTCAAGGTCTATCTACCTCCGGGTTACGACGACAGCACCGAGAGCTATCCACTGCTTCTGGTTCACGACGGTCTGAACTGGCTCGAGAAGGGCTTGATGGCCAACAGCCTCGACAACCTGGTGGGCGAGAGGGTCCAGCCGGTCGTCGTCGCGTTCTTGAAGCCACGAGACGAGTGGTGGCTCGAGGCCGGAGGCACCGGTACCGACCAGCACGTGGACATGGTCGTCAACGAGCTCTTGCCCTACATCGCCGAGCGTTATCGCCTCGTCGACTCGCCGGCGAGCCACGCCGTCATGGGCCACAGGGGGTACGGACTCACCAGCGCGTATCTGGCGCTGACCAATCCGAACGTTTTCGGCAAGGCGGCGATTCAGAGTCCCCAGATCGGTCTCGGGTACGAGGACGCGTTTCGAGCCCTGCTCTCCACCGAAGCCGGCAACCTGATCACGTTCTATCTGGACTGGAACCGGCGCGAGGCCCGCGATATAGACGCCGGCTTTGACCTCCAGCAGGAAAGTCGGGCCTTCGCCGACGCTTTGCTGGCCAACGAAATAGCCTTCACCGGCGGCGAGCGCAACGACAGCTTCGGATGGGCAGGTTGGCGTACGAGAACGGATCGGATCCTGGAGACGCTGTTTCCGTTGGGGAAGTGAGCGGGTACGGAAGCGGGAGCTTCGGCTGCTAGGTACGGTGGCTTCGTCGGTAGAACCGTCGTCATCCTGAGCGAAGAGAAGGATCTCGCCGGGCCGCGTCGACCGGCCGGAACCCGACCGGTAGAATCGCGCCTTCAGCCGAGATAGATCCTGAAGGAAGGTAGGTACGCCTTGTCTGATTCTCTCCGCGCGTTCGGCGTCGTCGCGATGCTCTCGATTCTGGCAATCGGCCTGGCCGGAGTCGGCTTCGCCACGACCACACGCACTCCCCCGGCCGCTCTCGACGAAGACGAGGAGCTCGAGGAGCTCCGCAGGAAGCTCGACTCGGTAGCCACGGTCGAAAAGAAGCTCATGGTGCCGATGCGCGACGGCGTCGAGCTGGCAACCGACGTCTACAGGCCCAAGGCGGCCCCTGGCGAGGAGCAAGCTCCGGTGCCGACGATCTTCTGGCGCACGCCCTACAACTTCAACAAGTTGCGCAAGAGCCGGCTCGAGCTCATGATCCCGGCGATCGAGCGAGGCTACGCTTTCATCATCCAAAACGAGCGCGGCAAGTACTTCAGCCAGGGCGAGTGGGAGATTCTCGGCTTCCCTCAGACCGACGGCTACGACGCACTCGACTGGATCGTCGCCCAGGACTGGTCGAACGGCAAGGTCGGTACCATCGGCTGCTCGTCGTCGGCCGAGTGGCAGCTGGCTCTCGCCGGCGAGGACCACCCGGCCCACGCGGCGATGGTGCCGATGGCGGCGGGGGCCGGAATCGGCCAGGTTGGCGAGTTCTGGGAGCAAGGCAATTGGTACCGAGGCGGCGTCTACCAGATGCTCTTCGGCGTCTGGCTCTACAGCGTCCAGAACACCCAGCGGCCGAGATTCTCCGACGAGATCTCGCGCGAAGACATGGTGCGGCTCTCCAACTACTTCGATCTCGCGCCCGAGATGCCCGACGTCGAGTGGTTCGAGGCCCTCTACCATCTGCCGCTGGTCGACATGATGAAGGAGGTCGGCGGCCCGAAGGGCATGTACGCCGACTTCATCCAGAGAACACCGAACGACCCGGACTGGTACTCGGGTGGCCTGTACCACGACCGCGAGACCTGGGGCGTGCCGTCGTACTGGTTCAACTCCTGGTACGACGTGTCGACAGGGCCGAACCTGGCGCTCTACCAGCATGCGGTAGCCAACGGCGCGGATTCACACGTCCGGAACAGCCAGTACATGGTGTTGGCACCGGTGACCCATTGCAGCTTTTGGCGCGCGAAGGAAAAGACGATCGTAGGAGAGCGCGACTTCGGCGACGTGCGGCTCCCCTACACCGAGATGATCCTGGACTTCTTCGACCGGTTCCTGAAGGACGACGAGGCCGCGTTCGTGGACGCTCCCAAGGTCAAGTACTTCACAATGGGGGCCGATCAATGGGACACGGCCGATGCCTGGCCACCGGCCGGCGTCGAGATGGAAACCTGGTATCTCTCGAGCGACGGCAAGGCCAACAGCTTGTACGGAGATGGCGGGTTGACGACTTCCCCACCGACGCCCACAGGTGCAGGCGTTACCTCCGATACCTTCCCCTACGATCCGATGAACCCGGTGATCTCGCTCGGCGGCGGCGTCTGCTGCACGGGCGGCGCGGTCACGGCCGGCGTCTTCGACCAGCGCGAGAGGGAAGCGCGTCACGACGTGCTGGTGTACACGAGCGAGCCGCTCGAGGAGCCGCTCACGATCTCAGGCTTCGTTGAAGCGACTCTCTACGTGTCGTCGAGCGCCAAGGACACCGACTTCTCAATGAAGCTCGTCGACGTCTTTCCGGACGGCACCGCCTACAACCTGGACGAGACCATTCAACGAGCACGCTATCGCGAGGGCTACGAACGCCAGGTCATGATGGAGCCCGGTGAGGTCTACGAGCTACCGGTGAGCTCGATGTCGACGAGCAACACGTTCAAAACGGGCCACCGGATCCGGCTCGAGATCTCGAGCTCGAACTTCCCGCGCTTCGCGAGGAATCTCAACACCGGCGGCAACAACTACGACGAGAGCGAGCCCGTGGTCGCGATCAACACGGTGCATCACTCGGCGAATCACCCCAGTCAGATACGGCTACCGGTGGTGACTGAGTAGCGTCCGGCCCTGACCACACGGGACTCGGCACGCTAACCGCCGGCCTGCGCTCGTTCGACTTCGGCTACCACATCGGCCCACTCGGGACTCGGACGTAGCGTGTCCCAGGTCGGATCAGTCTTGAGTCGCTCTAGGTCGACGTTGCCCAGGGCAATCGCGGCCCGAAGCGCTTCGAAGGCGCGTTTCGAATCACCCATCTCAGCGCGCAGTGTAGCCAGCCGCCAGATGGCGCGGGCGCGGCGCGGATAGATCTCGATCGCCACCTCCAGAGACCGGGCGGCCCGCGCGGGCTCGCCGATCCGTTCGAAGCTGGAAGGCAGGCTGTACGCGGCCGTCGTATAGAATCGAACCTCCGCATCTCGGAGCAGTGACTCGAGCGCGGTGGCGGTCACCGACTGCCAGGTGTCGCTCCGGCTCTGATAGGAGCTCAAGACGATGAAACCGTGCCGCTCGGCGGCTGGTAGAAACCGCTCGACACCGGCTACGGCACGGCCTCGCGGGTCCAGTACGAAGAGCACGGGCCAGGTCGCGCCGCTATCGGCAGAGTACTCGCCCGGGAGGTAGAGCGCATACTGCTGATCGGAGTCGTCGAGAGTCGTCACCGAGTCTACGATCGAGCCGACCGGAAAGCTGCCCGCCGCCGACGCAGCGAGTGGACGGCCCAAGGCCAGGGCGAGAACGCCGACCACTACCAGCCTCATGGACACGGTCACTCGCCGGACGGATTCGCCCGAACCCAACTCATCTCGAACCCCTGCCACTCCCCGGCGTCGTTCTTCGCCTCTACCCGCGCCCGCAACCGGGCCTGGGCACTCGAGACATCTAGCCAGTAGGTGATCCGCTGCGGGAAGTCGTGCTCGGGATTCTCGAAGACAGCCTTATGGGCGTCGATTTCGATCGAACGAAACGGCGTCGGCGGGTACCGACCGCTCGGGCTCGCCAGGTAGACCAGATCACCCTCTTCCTCGACAATCCGTAGGAACTCGAAGCCGGGCGCCCGACCCTCGCGCTCCGGTCCACGATTCATCCCCACCATGCCGCCGCCCAGCGGTGGGAGCCAGCACTCCTCGCCGCCTTCGCCCTTCCAGCAGCCGGTGAGCCACCCCAGCGCCTCGACTCCGGTGCCAGCGGCCAAAGGCGACGGGCCAGCCGCACTCGCGAGAACCAGAGCGAGGCAGAATGCGGACGTCATCGAGGAGTGCCGGCGCGACATGGTGAACCTCCTTCGGTGCCCAAGCCTATCGGGTTCACGGTTTCCCGTCCGGGCGTCGATGTCACTCCCTTCGGCCGGACTCGGATTCCTCGAGGCAGTAGAGGTGGGCTCTGCCTCGAAGGAACAGCTGGCTGCCGGCGATTGCGGGGGAGGCGTCGAACCCGTCGTCCAGCCGATTGGCAGAGAGGACGTCGAGCTCGGCTCCGCGCTTCAGAACCAGCGTGGTGCCGTTCTGTCCGGTGACGTAGACGCGGCCGGCTGCGCCCACTAGAGACGCGTACACGCCGGCGTCGCCGTCGATCCCTTCGAGCCTCTCCGGTCCGAACAGATGCTGCCCGGTTCGCGCGTTCACGCTGGAGAGAATGCCGTCGTTTCTCTTGAGGAAGTAGAACGTGTCTCCGTAGACCAGGCCTGAAGGCGTGTAGGAAGCGTCGCGGTCCAGCGACCAGACGATGCTGTCGGTGCCGTCCAGGTCGCCCTTCGCGCCCGCCAGCCGAATCGCCATGACGGTGTCGCCGCGGAAGCCGCTCATCAGATAGACCAGGCCGTCCGAGTAGGCCGGAGTCGGAATCACGTTGAGGGTCATCCCGCCGACGTGCCAGACGTCCTCCCCGGTCTCGAGGTCATAGGCGCGAACACGATTCGAAGCGCTGACGATCACCTGAGAGGCACCGTCGACCGGCACCACCAGGGGCGTCGACCAGGATGTCGGCTCGTCCCGCTCGCGGCGCCACAGGCTCTCCCCCGAATCGCGATCCATGGCGGTGATGAAGGAGTCACCCTCGTGATCCCAGTTCGCGACCACGACCTTGCCGCTGATGACCGGGGAGCTGCCTTCCCCGAATGCGTTGCGGGTCGTCTGGTCGCCGAAGTCCTTCTCCCACAGAAGCTCGCCGTCCAGATCGTAGGCGTAGATGCCGTTCGACCCGAAGTTCGCAACCAGCACCTCGCCATCGGTCACAGCGGACGCCGAGGCCCAGGTGGCGGTCCGGTGTGTGCCCTCGTGCGGCACGGCAGTGCGGGCGGTGCGCTCCCAGACCACGGAGCCGGTCGCCCGGTTCAGCGCCAGCACTACGAACCGGACGGGATTCTCGGGATGGATTCCCCGAGGCCGGAAGCGGCTGCCTCCTCCAGGGATCGGTTCGTGTGTCTCCGAAGCGGAATCCGGGGTCGCTTCCGGGGCGGGTTCCGGCTCGACCTCGACCGCGGTCAACAGGTACACGCGATCCTGCCAGACGATCGGGCTGGAATGTCCGCGCCCGGGTATCGGGACCTTCCAGCGCACGTTCTGGTCTTCATTCCAGGTCACGGGCGGGTCGCCATGGGGAGCCACTCCGGTTCCATCCGGTCCTCTCCATTGAGGCCATGCGTCATCGTAAGACGGTCCCGCGGCGCTCGCAGGACAGACGGTGGCCACGGTCAAGCTCGTGCAGATAACCACTGCGATCGCCAGGCGGTTGACACTCACGGAGCCTCCTTTGCTTGGTTCAGATCGAAGCCAAGACTACCGGAATTTCAGGGAATCGGAGGATCGAATGCCTACGGGGGCCGTGGGATACTACCTTCGCCGATGCCGTCCAAGACGCATATCGTCGAGAACTGGCTTCCCCGCTACACCGGCACTCCGGTCTCCGATTTCGGTGAGTACATCCTGCTCACGAACTTCGGCGACTACGTACTGAAGTTCGCCGATCGCTACGGCGTGGCGGTCGCCGGCGAACGCCGCCCAATGCCCAACGCGACCGCCGGGGGCATCTCGATCATCAACTTCGGCATGGGAAGCGCAAACGCGGCAACGGTCCTCGACCTGCTCTCGGCGATCCAGCCCAAGGCCTGTCTGTTCCTGGGCAAGTGCGGCGGCCTGAAACGGAAGAACAAGCTCGGAGACCTGATCCTGCCGATCGCCGCCGTCCGGGGCGAAGGGACCTCGAACGACTACTTTCCACCGGAGGTTCCGGCCCTGCCGGCCTTCGCCCTCCAGAAGGCCATTTCGACTACCATTCGCGACCACGACCTCGACTACTGGACCGGAACCGTATACTCGACAAACCGCCGTGTCTGGGAGCACGACGAGAAGTTCAAGGCCTACCTTCGCGACATCCGCGCGATGGCGATCGACATGGAGACCGCAACCGTATTCACGGTCGCCTTCGCGAACGAGATCCCGGCCGGCGCGCTGCTTCTGGTCTCGGATCAGCCAATGGTCCCGGAAGGAGTCAAGACCGAAGCGAGCGACCGTAAAGTGACGGAGACTTTCGTGGACCGCCATCTGCAGATCGGCATCGACTCGCTGTCGCAACTGATCAACAGGGGACTCACGGTCAAGCACCTGCGATTCTGAATCTGCCGCGCCATAAATCCGACAATGATCGAGTTCGTTACGCTTCTGCTGGGGATAGCCGCCGGACCGCAGACCGTCGAGCTATCGGCCAGCAATGAGGTCGCCGAGATCCGCCTCTTCCTGGACCGTCGGCAGGTCGCATCGGACTCCGAAGCGCCGTGGCGAGTCGATTTCGACCTGGGCGAAGAGCTTCGACCGCACCGGCTCGAAGCCGTGGCCTACGACGCAGAGGGCGCGGAGCTGGCTCGGACGAGTCAGCGGCTGAACGTGCCGCGGCCCCCCGCGGAAGCGCGGGTCGTCCTCGAGCGTGACCCGGCGGGCACGGTAAAGGCGGCGCTGATCAGCTGGGAGAGCTCGGTCGCCCGGTATCCCTTTCGGACCAGAGCGTGGTTCGACGGTACGTCGCTGCCGGTGACCAACCCAAAGCGCATCCCGATCCCCAGGCACGACAAGTCCATGTTTCATTTCCTCCAGGTCGAGCTCGAGTTCTCGAAGGACGTGATGGCCCAGGCGCAGGCCGTGTTCGGAGGCCTCTACCTGGACCAGGCGCGAGCCGACTTGACCGCCTTCCCGGTGCACGCGCGAGGCAAGGCCCGGAACCTCAGGTCATCGCAGATGGCGGGCTGGCTCTCGCTGAAAGACGGCGGCGACCTGGCCGTCTCCGCGCTCGACCGTGGTCGCCTCGACCTTGTTCTGGTGCGCGGACCCGGAGTCGGTGCGGCCATGCAGACGCTCGAGGGCACGATCAGCCAGGGCGTCACCTCTGGTGGCACCGGCACACCCGGCGTCAGCGATATGAGCGCGGCGGCGCAGATCGCCAACATCGGCGTCGCCACCGCCTCGGAACGCATGCGCCGAATCATGGCCTTCGAGGAGGGGCAGAGACTTAGGATCCTGGCGCCCAACGCGCGCGCTCAAACCGGCTCCGGGGTCGCAATGACAGCATTTGCGCTTTCGCCCGAGATCACCCCGAACCAGGGCGGCATGTACTGGGCTCTCCGGCAAGACGTGGATCTCCCGGGCCTTTCACCCGACCTGCGCCTCGCGGACGCGGTCGCCGTCGCGGGCTTGCAGGCGGCCAACGGCAACCGGAGGCGCGGCGTTCTACTGGTACTCGCGGATCCGGCCGGCGACCGGAGTCGCCATCAAGTACGAGGGGTCCGCGAATTCCTTGATTCGATCCGAGTGCCGCTGTTCGTCTGGAGAATCGGCGAGCCCGTGTCGGACGCCTGGAAGGAATGGGGGGAGGGCGAGAGCATCACCAACTTCCGACAGCTTCAGGGCGCGGCGCGGCGGCTCAACGAGACTCTCGGCCGCCAACGAATCGTCTGGCTGGAAGGGCTCCACCTGCCGAACGAGATCGAGATCGGCCCCGCGGCCAAGCTCGAGCCGGTGACGTCCAACAGGTAGCGTGAGCGCCGGACGCTGCCGTTCTACAATAGAACCATGGCCACCCGAGGCAGAAAGCACCACAGCAAAGTCGTTTGGCCCGGCTTTACCAACAACCCGGCGCCGCGGCACTCCGTCAAGATCGGTCGGAACGATCCCTGTCCCTGCGGTAGCGGAGTGAAATACAAGGACTGCCATCAGCGCGACGGCGACAAGTTCCTAGCCAAGCTCGCCCGGGTGGAAGACAAGCGCCACCGCAGAGAAGCGCGTCAGGCCCTCAAGGATCAGGGTGTGCCCTGGTACCGCCGGCTCTTCTTGAGCAAATAGAAAGAACCGAGGCTGCGTTGACGGCCTGACTACCGCAGCAGATCGATCAGACGGCTGTACTTGAGAACCAGACTGCGGCTCGGAATGCCGGTGCCACTGGCTCCAACATCGCCGATGTCGCGCACTTCGTCATAGACCACGAACAGGCCCGTGTTGGCGCGTTGGAGCCAGGCGAAGCGTAGATTGGTCGCCCAGGCGTCGGCACGGTCGTTGTACTGCACCAGCGCCTGCAAGAAGATCCGCGGCGTGAACGAGTAGTTGAGCCGCAGCCGTCCAAGGTTGGTCGCGAACGCACCGCCCGCGAGGTCTATGTCGTTGTAGTCCCATTCGATCTCGCCGTTGAAGGTCTCCCCAACCCGGAATTCCAGCTCCGGAGCGAATCGGAAGCGATCGCCGCCGAAAAAACCGCCGGTGACGATCCGCGTCCCGAATGAGATAGCTGCGGCCTCGTTCGTCCGAAAGACGATCTGGATCTCCTCGTCCTTGTAGGTCTCGGCGGGGACCACGACGCCCGGAAAGATCTCGAACGGCTCCTTGACCCCCTCGTGCCGGAAATTGACTCCAGTGTGAATCTCGTAGCCGTTCTTCCACTCCCAGTGGTTGTCGACGTGCAGAAAACCGGACTCCTGAAAATCGTCGAAGTCCCAGAAACCGTTGTACGAGATGTGCGGGCGCAGCTCGTGGAGCCCCCAGAGATCTTTCGGCCGGATGCGATAGAGAGTGAAGAAGTCGGGCTTGCGATAGCCGCGGCGGGCGAGGAAACCCACCTCCGGGTTGAAGCCCTCGGCGACCTCGGTGTAGTTGGCCGACGCGACCCAGGTCTCGGAGTCGTAGCGACCGCCGATTCGAAACGCGTGCTCGTCCGCGTCGATGCCGGGCGTGTCGGACTCGGCCACGAACCCGACGATCTGGCCGTACTCGCCGATTCCCCAACGGCCGTCGATGCCGATCGTGCGGTTGGTGTCTTCGTCCTCCGCAAAACGGGCGCCGCCGTCCCGGTTGACGAAGATCGCGCCGAGTGACGACCGGTTCGGCAGATCGCGGCTGAAACGGGCGACGGTGAAATCGTTGCGCGGCGCGAGGCCCTCGGTCTCCTCCGCCCTCATTGCGAGCAGGCCGACGTTGTTTCGACCCAGCTTGCCAGAGAGCCGGAGTCCGCCTTCGATGGGAATCTCCTGCCCCCCGGGTCCGAGGCCGATTCGCCGGCTGAAGAAAAGCTGGACTTCCCCTGGAACACCGACCGAAAACAAGCCGGCGTTCTCGAGGAAGAACGGTCTCTTCTCCGGGAAGAACAGGTTGAACCGATCCAGGTTGATCTGCTGCTCGTCGGCCTCGACCTGGGCGAAGTCGGTGTTGACCGTGGCGTCCAGGGTCAGACTGGGCGTGATCCCGTACTTGAGATCGAAACCCGCCTCGTCGTCCGAGGCCGACTGCTTCTCGAAACCTCCGGCGCGGGCAACCGGACGCTCCCGCTCGTCGGCCAGCACGTAGGGCGTCAGCTGGAGGTTGCGCTGGCTCGGCGGCTCGACCCCTTCCAGCCGACCGGCCTCGGAAACCCAGTAGAGGTTGAACTGGCGATCGAGGGGCGACCAATATGCCGACTCCTTGCGGCGCCGGATGTTGCGCTGGAAGTTGAGCCCCCAGACCTTGTCCTCGCCGCTCGGGAAGCGCAGCGATCGGAACGGGATCGCGAACTCGGCGCTCCAGCCGGTGGCGGATACCTTGGCGGCCACGTCCCAGGCCGCGTCCCAGTTGCGGTTGAAGGTATTGCCGGCGGTCATCCCGCCCTCGACCGCTCCCGTGACTTGACCGTCGAACTCGATCCCCGCCGGGTTGGTGCCGAAGACGAAGCCGCTCTGGCCGTCGAGGTAGGTGTCCAGGATCATCTGGAAGCTGTCCGTGTCCCCCAGGGACGAGTCCCGGCGGCTGTCGGCGACGATGATGCCGGCGGCGTCGCGGTCGTAACAGACCACCCCCAGGTAGAGCGTGGTCCCGGTGAAACCCAGGTAGACCTCGGTCCTTTCGCTCGCGGGCTGCCCTTCGTCCGGGGTGTTCTGGATGAAGCCGGTCGCCGCGACCTGACCCGGCCAGGCGCCGTCGTCGAGGACCTCGCCGTCCAGCGTCGGAGCTTCCGCCAGGCGAAGGGCCAGAGCGACTGGACGGCCATCACCCACGACCGCGGCCGGATCGTCGGGCCCAGGCTGTCCCGGGACCGCCCCGGCTATCGACCCGAGCGCGACACACAAACAGCCAAACCGGCGGCGATGCAACATCGAGCGCGCATTGTAACCGTGTCGGTTCTGAAACAACCCACCCATCGGGCGAGGTCCTGGACCACGAATTGCCCGAACCCGTTGCAGTGTTCCAGGCGTCGTCCGAACCCCTGGCCGGCGACGGTAAAACCGACCGCGGTATGTCTTCTTCTGGGCGGGCTGTCTGGCGACTCCCACCGTGCCCAGGCCCAAGTAAGTGACGGTATGATGGGTGCGAGAGGAGAGGTCGTCTGTTCATGAAATCGATTCTCAACAAGACGCACAAACCGCTAAGAATCAGCTTGTCCCGAGGCCGCGTACTGCACCTCGGCCCCGGTCGGGAAGGTCAGATCGCGACCCCCGACGCCGACCGTGAGTCGTTCAGAAAGCTCGTCGAAGCCGGCGAGATCGAGGTCGTAGGCGAGGGCTCGGGTCCGGTCACCGCCGGCGGAGACGTGGCGTCCGGACATCCGGACAGCCGCGGGCACCACCCGAGCGTAACCGCCAAGAAGCGGGGAGACCGCTAGAGAGCCGGCGGGCTGCTCGAAGTGCCTTCCCGAGTCGAAAGCCCCTATAGTCGGCTCAACTACCGGCGACTCATCGCCTGGCCTGAGCGCATCGAGCGCGAGTGGCCCTTCCTGCGTGAGCAGATAGAGAGAGCACCCGATCCGAGCGTTCTGGACCTGGGTTGCGGAACCGGCGAGCACGTTCGCCACTTCGCCTCCCGGGGCTACCGCGCGGTGGGCCTCGACCGTTCGGAGGAACAGATCGTAAAGGCGCGCGACTACGAAGGCGAATTCGGGTCCCACGGACCGAGCTTCGTGCTTGCTGACATGACCGAAGCGAGCCGGTGGGTCTCAGCGGGATTCGGGCTGGCCGTTTGCCTCGGCAACGTGATTCCGCACCTCGAAGATGGGCCGCTGCGCGAGATGCTCGGCGAGACCACCGCCGTGCTCGCTCCCCATGGACGGCTGGTCGTGCAAGTCCTCAACTACGAGCGAATCCTCGGCCGCGGAATCCGCCACCTGCCGCTCAACTTTCGGGACGCTCCCACACAGGACGCGGAGATCGTCTTCCTCCGGCTGCTCCGACCGGACGACGACGACGACCGGCACATCTGGTTCTATCCGGCGACCCTGGAGCTCCGGCCCGGCGCCGAGCGCATGCTCGAGCTGCAGGCGGCCAAGGAGGTGCGGTTACGGGCCTGGCGCCGGGCCGATCTCGCAGCCGCCCTGGAGGCCGCCGAATTCACCGTCGAGGCCACCTACGGGAGCATCGCCGGCGCTCCGTACGATCCGGACAACTCTTCCGATCTCGTGGTTGTGGCCATCCGAGGCAGGAGCCGGAGCGGAAGAGCCGAAGCCAGCTAGCGATGGCACGTCACGTGCTTGATTCGATACAGCGAGAGCGATTTGTTGACCAGATCTGACGGCCTTCGAAGGAGACGACCCATCATGAAACGCCCTTTGGTATCGGTGCTCGCCATGATCGGATTGATCGGATTGTTCGGACTGTTCGTGCTTCCAACCGCGCTCCAAGCCACCGGACCGTTTTATGTGACCGGCGCCATCGCCAACGCTTCGACCGACCTCGACGTCGAAGCCGACTTCCAGCGGCTGATCGACGATGACGACGAGGGCTGGAGCCTGGGAATCGGCTTCCATATCAGCAAGAACCTGGCCGTCGAGGGCCTGTACCAGGATTTCGGTACCGCGTTCGAGCCGAGCGGGTGCACCCCTGACATGTTCTGCGTAGCTTCTCTGGTGGCGCCGGCCAAGGCCGATTCGACCGCCTTCTCGGTTTCGGTGCTGCCGCACTGGCCGATCACCGAGAGCTTCGCCGTCTACGGCAGGGTCGGGATTGCATCCTGGGAGAGCGACGTCTCCGAAGCGTTCAGCGACTTCCAGCTCAGGAGTGTCGACGACGAGGACCTCATCTACGGCGCCGGTGTGCGGCTCACGATCGCCGGACCGTTCGGAGCATTCGCCGAGCTCTCGAGAGTCGCGGACTCTTTCGAGACCGTAGCGCTCGGAGGCACCTGGGGATTCTAAGAGGCGCATGATCCGCACGTGAGCCTGCGCCACCTCCTCCTGCTACTCGCGGTCGCCGCGGCCTTCCTGTACCTGCGCGGTCCCTCCGCAGGGCGGGTCGTGAGTAACACCGTCATCTCTCCCGAGTCCGGGATCATCCAATACAAAGCGGTCCTTTACGAGGCCGATTGGGGACCGGAGATCGTGCACTCGGGCAACATCCGGCTCATCGAGCGCGCCCGATACAAACCGGCCCCCTTCTTTACGCACCACGGGCTGATAACCACCGGTGAGTTCAGCGACCCGGAGATCGTCGAAGTGCGCCACACCGGCGGCGGCAACTTCATATGGACCGCCAAGGAGCGCCCCGAGGGGACCCTGGTGGCTCTTCATTTCGTGCCACGAGACAGGACCGCCCTCAGGGCTCTCGCGAGCCTCGACGACGGCGATGCGGTCGAGCTCATCGGGCGCGAAGAAGTCGACGGCGCTGTCAAAGGCTCCGACGGCAGCTTCCTGCGACTACAACACGACAACCACCGGTATCTTCTGGTGGAGAGCGTGAAGCGGACGGGCGAATGAGCGCGTCGAATCGGCTGACAACGCCCGGGGTGCTCCTGGCCGCTCTTCTGAGCGTCCAGCCATCGTCCGCCCAGGACACCACGACCATGGCGGCCCAGGGGCGGAACCTCATCCGGGCCAGCCGGCTTCTGGACTCCGGCGAGCCGGTGAGCGGAGACCTGGAGGTGCGAGCGGAGCTCATGATTGCCGACGACTTCACGGCCCGCCTGGCGGTTCGAGTGCCGAGAGTCGACCTCCCCGAGGCCGGATCCCGGTGGATTCTGACCCTGGTTGCACCGGCAGTGGACAGCGAAACGCTGACTCGGAGCGAAGTTCTGGAATGGCGGCAAGGGCTCGCCGGTACGGGCTGGGCCTACGATGTCGAAGTCGAGATGCCCCAGGACTTCCAGGACGCGGCGGTCGCCGTAGAGGACCTCGTGACAGGAAGCTGGGGAGCCGTTCTGGTGGAGCTGACCGACGAGATTCCCTCTCCCGGCACGGGTCTGGCGCTTCTTGGTGACGGCCCGCCGCCGGCGGCCCCTGCCCGAAGAGAGTCCGGCTCCAGCGCTCGCGTGCCGCTGCCGACACCCTACGAGCCTCGCCGGCCCCAGCCACGCGCGACACCGCCAGCGACGGGTTCAGCCGATGACGTCATCAAATTGATACCTCCCGCGGCGCGCCCGGCCCTCGGCAAGGTGCGGTTTCGAACCGTGGTGACCATGGAAGGCATCCGCTCCGCCGTCTTCTACCTCGACGATGCCGAGGTCGCGACCGATCCGCGACCGCCGTTCACGGCGACTCTGGATCTCGGGCCAGAAGCTCGGGCGCGCAGGGTTCGGGTCGTGGCCCGCGGGTACCAGGATGTGGTCCTGGGCTCAGACGAGGTCATCGTCAACCTGGACGAACAGCCCTTCGCCATCCGGATCCGGGATTTCTCACCCGACGAGACCGGCGTCGTGTCGGTCTCGGCGGAGGTCACGGTGCCGCCCGGAGAGGAGCTCGAACGGGTGGAGTTCTACCAGAACGACACCCCAGTCGCGGCACTCTCGGAGCCGCCGTTCGAAGTTGCGATCCCCGCTGGCTTCACGGCCTCGGACTTCGTCCGCGTGGTTGCGCATCTCGCCAGTGGCGCATCGCTGGAGGACGCACGTCTTCTTTCCGAGCGGGTCGTGAGCGAGCGAATCGACGTCAACCTGGTGGAGGTATATGCCGTCGTCAGCCGCCAGGGCCATCCGGTGCGCGACCTGAGCGAGCCCGCCTTTCGTCTCAGCCGGGGCCGTTCCGAGATTCCGATCGAGCGATTCGCGATCGCTGATGAGGTGCCCCTGGTTCTCGGCCTGATCATCGACAGCTCTGAGAGCATGGACTTCCTGATGGAGGACACCAGGCGAGCGGCAGCTGGCTTCGTCTCGCGCACCTTGCTCGAAGACGACCGCGCCTTCCTGGTCGACTTCGACACCCAGCCACGACTCGCTCAGGGGCTCACCGGAGACATCGGTGTCCTGGTCCCGGCGCTGGGACGGCTTCGCGTCGGGGGCAATACCGCGATCTACGACGCCATCATCTACTCACTGGCGCAGTTCGAGCGAGAGCCGGGCCGAAGGGCGTTGGTTCTGCTCACCGACGGCCGGGACTACGGCAGCAGGTTCAAACCGAAACGGTGCCTCCAGGAAGCCCGCCGGCTCGGAGTACCCGTCTACGTCATCGCGATCAGCGATCTGCTCGGCCGGATGCCCGGCGCCTGGATGCAGAAAAAGCCCAAGAAAGCGCCGCCTGCCGATGCCTTTCTCGAGGCGTTTGCCGAGTCCACGGGCGGCCGCTTGTTCTCGATTGTCGGCATGGACGATCTCGAGAGCGTCTACTCGACGATCAACGCCGAGTTGCGCAGTCAGTATCTTCTCGCTTTCTCGACTGCGGCGCCGCTGAGCGCTAAGGAGATCGATGACATCCAGGTGCGAGTCGAGGGTAAGGGACTTACCGTCCGGACCGTAGTTCTCGCCCGGTAGCCGGGGCCGCCGGCTCCACTCTCGGGCTCGCCTGGGTCCGCTCCGGCAGAATTCGGAGCGAGCGTGAACTAGGCCACAGCCACCCGTTTCGATCCGGGACAAGATCGCTCGCAGGAAGTGGAGTACACTACCGCCTTTTGGAGAAATATCGTGAAAAAATCAATCCTCATAGGACTTTACGCCGCTCTGGGGACTGCCTGCCTGGCCTCGAGCGCCGCCGCCGGAACGCTGCTTGTAACCGACTCGGTATTCAAGGCCACCAAAGCCCAGCAGGTCCATCCGGGCGAGGTCTTCGGTGGAGTCGTGGTGCCGATTCGGCTCTCCAAGGCCCAGGTGTGCGTCTTTTACTCCAACACCACCAAGAAGGGCAACCAGGGTCTCATCCGAACCGATGTGACCATAATCGGCCGCAAAGGCAAGGAAACCAAGCTGAAGCTCAACGGTCGGGTCAAGAACAACGAATTCCTGCTCTGCAAGAAGGCGCCGACACTCAGACCCGGGGATGGAGTCACCTTCTCGACGAGGCTCCTGGAAATGCCTCGACTGCGCAGGCGCGGCAAGAAGGACGACGACGTGGCGCAGATCGCCGGCTTCGTCGCTGAGGAGTTCACCCTCGAGGATTTGTTCCCCGAGCCCGAGCCGCCGCCCGAGCCGGTCGAATGCCCCGATCCTCCTCCGCCGCCGCCGCCCCCGCCGCCGCCCGGCCCAAGTCCGACCCCGACTCCGGAGCCCACTCCGGAGCCCGAGCCCGGAGGCGGCCCGCTGACCGCGGCCGACCAGAAGGCGGCATCGGCGCTATTGATTCAGTCGACCAAGACGCAGCTCTGGCGCTTCAAGGCGAACAACCCGAGGAAGTGGACCGTGATCGGGCCGCGGACTCTACTCGGTGGCGGGCCGGGTGGGGTCAACCCGTCGACCACCGGCTATGGCAACTCCATCGCTGCCGCCGTTGCGGACTACGAGGCCAAGCGGGGCAAGCTTCCCGCGGGCAGCGGACTCAGCCAACGCGATCAGCAGGCCCTGGTCTGGTACGGGAAGATGAACTCCGGTGGCGGGCCCACCTCGATCCGTCGTGACACGGGTGGCGTTTATCACGGCGAGTACTTCCGCCCAGGCAAGGGCGCGATCCATCGCGGAGGATTCACATCCATCGCCGCGGTCGTGGATTGGTTCAAGGCCCAAGGCCTCTAGACCTCGGCGTCCACCAGCGATCTCTCGCGGGCGGGGCTTCGGCCTCGCCCGTTTCTTATGGGGCGGCTCCCGAAGCGAGCGGGTATAGTCACGGCATGGTCGAGCTCAGCGACTGGATCTGGCTGGGGGTAGCCGTGATCTGGGTGGTGACCAGGGTGCTCCCCAGGCTCTTCCGGAAACAGGTACCGCCCGCCGCGGCGCAATCCCGACGCCGACCCAAGGCGGCCCCCGGCTCGACAGCGACTCAAGGCCCGATTCCGAGACCCGACCCGGCTCGACAGCTCGCCAGTCAGCAGCCCGACGCGCAGACCCTCCGACGAATCCGATCGGCCGAGCCGATCGAGCCGCGTTAGGTTGCATAGCCCGGGCGCGGGCGCCCGACAAAGCTGAGCTTGCCCCAGGCCACGCGCTCCGAAAGCGGTTCGAAGTGCCGGTGGAGCACATCGCGGACCTCCTCCGGGCGGCTTAGCCAGTTTTCGTAGGTGAAACGCTCGTGCTCGATCATCACCGCCAGCGCCTCGAGCTTCGAAGATGCCCAACGCGCCGGCGAGAGCCCACAAGCGGCGTGAACCAACACCAGGAAGGGCGTCATCCACGGCTCCACCAGCACCAACCGGCCGCTCGGTGTCAGGATCCGCCCGACCTCCCGGAGCACGAGCTCGAGATCACCTGGAAGCTCAGGCAGATGATGCAAGCCGCCCTGGACTATCGCCGCGTCGTACGATTCCGCTTCCACTGGAAGCGGTTCCCGGCAATCGGCGACAAAGCACTTTGCCGGTCCCTGGTATTCGGCCAGCAGGCTCTCCGAGAGATCGAAGCCCGAGAGCCGAGAGAACCCGAGGCGCTCGAGCGCGACCATGCCGTTGCCACGGCCGCAAAAAAGGCAGGCAATCCTGGAGTCTCGCGGCCAGCCCCCGGCTCCCATCGCGAGGAAACGGCGGGTGAACTTGCCGATCTCCTGCCCGTTGGTTTCGAACCGCCGGTAGGCGCTTTCCCACTCGTCGTCGCAACACTGCACGGAGTCGGCGTGGCGCGTGAACGAGCTCATTCGACCGGTTCTCCAGTCTCTCGCCCGACAGACAGCCGTGCGATGAAATGGAGACCGCGGTCGAACAGCACGGACATCGGCCACGGGTAGATCCCGAGCCGATCCGTCCAGGTCTCGATCCTCATCCCCAGTTGCTCAAAAGCCGCACGCCATTGATCCTCGCGCCAATAGTTGTAGGGCAAGGGAACACCGTACCTGCGGTTTCCAACCTGATCCATGAAGCGTAGCGTGGCGGAAGCGAACGGACCGGACAGAAGATGGTCCTTGAGGAGAACTGATTTCCTGCTGACCCGCGCCGTCTCACGCATCAGGCGTAAGGGATCCTCGGTGTGATGCAGCACGTCGACCATCATCACCGTATCGAAGCTTCGGTCTTCGAACGGGAGTCGTTCGCCGTCGAAGGGTTCGACGGCTACCGCGACTTCGGGCCGAACGTCGACATCGATCCCGCGTACCTCGATCCCCGGGCACAGGCGTCCCAACTCCGCCGCAAGCCGCCCGTCTCCGCAACCGACGTCGAGCAGGCTGCCGCCCCCCGAAATCGACTCGGCCAGTGCCGCGCTCAGAACCCGCACACGGCGACCGGTGACCCAGCTCTCGTGGACTGCCTCCGGAAGGCTCACTTGCGAGCCATGCCGAGAATGCTCAGGAAGAAGCTCGAGAACACTGTCTGCACGCCCAGCGCGGATAGGGTGACTCCCGGAATCACCCACCTCATCGACCGCGGGTAGTCGAGGGGGCCGAAGCCGACCAGGCGCCACTGGTTCACCGCCACGCCGAGAAGGCTCAAACCTGCCAGCAGCGCCACCACACCCAGCACCAACCCGCGCTCCAGCGTCACCGTGCCGAAGAGCCAGCCCAGTCTCGAGTCCGGCGGCAGGAGTCTTTCGGAGATCGCGAACGCCTTTGCGAACACGGCGAGCTGCATCGACTGATAACCGATCAAAATGGCCAGGCTCGCAAACAGGAGGGTGTGAGCGTCCAGAGCGGCGCCGAAGACCGTCACACCGGGAAGGGCCAGGCCGTACCCGACGACACCGAGCAGCACGAGCAGCAAGCCGGGAACCAGAAACAGCCATCTTGGGCTGTACATCAGGAAGAACCGCAGCGTACGCCAGCCGTCCCGGAATGTTCGCAGGTGCGGCGTCTGATCCGTCCTGCCGTCGGGGTGCAAGGTGATCGGCAGCTCCGCAAACCGTCTGTCGAAGACGCTCGCCTTGATGATCATCTCGGTCGCGAACTCCATGCCGGTGCACCGTAGGCCGAGCCGGTCGTAGGTCTCCTTGGAGAAGCCTCGCAAACCGCAATAGACATCCCGGATCGGCGCCCTGAACATCCGGCGCACCAGATAGGTGAACATCGGATTGCCCCAAATGCGATGGAGCAAGGGCATTGCTCCAGGCATGACCCGACCGCCACCGCCCGGAAGCCGGCACCCCTGGACGATGTCGTAACCCTCTCTCAGCTTCTCTACGAAGCGGGGCACCTCGGTGAAATCGTAGCTGTCGTCAGCATCACCCATGATGACGAACTGGCCCCGAGCGGCGGCTATTCCGCCCATGAGAGCGCTGCCATAGCCACGCTCGCCCACCGGCACCACCCGGGCTCCCAGCTCCTCGGCGATCGCCCGCGAGCCATCGGTCGAGCCGTTGTCGGCTACGATGACCTCACCACCGATGCCGTGCTCGCTCATGGCGCGCTGAGCCTTGCGAATACAGGTCCCGACGGTCTCCGCCTCGTTCAGGCATGGAATCACGACCGAGAGCTCGAGATCGGACTCGTGCGGGTTCTCTTCGGGAGGCTGTCCGTGACGCGCACTCAGCATGCAAAGCGACTCCTGAGGCCCGCAAGTATACGGCCAGTCCGGTGAACCCACCCGAGATCTAATCCTCCGATCCTGCTAGGATCCCGCGCTAGCCGCGGCCGGGCGTCACGGCCCCTCACCCGAGTAGACA
>JBHHWO010000050.1:0-28032 GCA_046756565.1 Thermoanaerobaculia bacterium
AGGCGAGTTCGGTGTCGCCGTCCGAGGCCGCGACGAATGAGGCCCAGGCGGATCGACTCCGCCGAGTGCGGAGCGAGACGAACGACTGAGGGACGCCAGAGCCTTCCCTGCGAGACTCGCCTACCGATCTCCTTCGAGCTCGACCTTGAGCGACAGGAACTTCAGGAGGTCCTTCAGTGCGAGGATCCCGACCAGCTGTTCGCCGTCCACCACCATGAGCCGCGACGCCCCACTCTTGCTCATTGTTGCCAGTGCCTGCATGGCGTCGGCCTCCGGCGAGATCGTATTGGACGGCGAGCACGGTTCCAGGATCGAGCTTACGCTCTGGCGCTGCCATTCGGATTGAGGGAGCTGTTTCACCGTCCGGGTCGTGACACACCCCAGAAGGCGTCCGCCTTCGACCACGGGGAACATCTTGAAATGGTATCGGTACACGTACTCGCGGACGAGATCGGAGATCGGAATCGCTCTCGGCACCGTAACCGGGTTGGTGATCATGAACCGAGCCACGGGCTCGCCTTCGAGCGCCCGTCGGATCAGCACTTGCCGGTACGACATCTGAGCGGCGTTGCGCAGGAACATGCCGATCATGAAACTCCACAATCCGCCGATCAGATCGCCACCGAAGAGCGCTCGATAGAGGCCGAAGGCGATCAGCACGATGCCGAAGCCGGACCCGATCGAGGAGGTTACCCGCGTGGCCCATGACAGGTCCTGGCGCCACTGCCAGAGCACCGAGCGCAGCACCCTGCCACCGTCGAGCGGGAAGGCCGGGATCATGTTGAACACGACCAGGACCAGATTGAGCCCAGCAAGAAAGCTCAGGATGGTCGCACCCGGGCCGATGCCGGCCAGGACTGCCGAGAGTCCGAAGCAACTCACCGCAACGACCACGCTGGCCAGCGGACCCGCCACCGCCACCATGAACTCTGCGCGCGCGCTCGGCGGCTCGTCTTTCATCTCGGCCACGCCCCCGAAGATGAAGAGTGTGATGCCGCGGATCGGAACCGCAAATCTCCGGGCGACAAGCGCGTGGGCCAACTCGTGAAGCACGATCGAGACGAAGAGTCCAAGGGTTGCGGCCACGCCGAGACCCCAGTACGCCCCGATGCCGAGGCCCGGCATCCTCCCGGGGAGTACGTTGTCGGCGAGAGACCAGGAAATCAGGAGCGCGACGACGAACCAGCTCAGGTCCACGAAGATCGGAATGCCGAAGGCCCGGAACACCTGGAAGCGTCGGCTGAACATGGCTAGCGGTGCGCGCGCGGCGCGCCGGTCAGGACTCTTCGGGCATGACGAACCAGAGGATGATGTAGGCGAGGATCCCCGGAAAGCCTGCCGAGAAGATCGAGAGCACCACGTAAAGCACTCGAACCAGAGTCACGTCCCACCCCAGCCAATCGGCGAGACCTCCGCACACGCCGCCGATGATGCGGTGCTTGCGGGAGCGTCTGAGGGGGTTGGCTGGATCCGGCATGTCGATTCGCTTCTGAGGCCTACCGCGGCCTCTATTCTTACCTACGAGCCGGCCGTAAGGGGTGTTTCAAGACCGAGGGCCACCTCCGGCAACTCCTCGTACGGGGCCGCGCGCTCCACCTCGTCGACGTCGGCGCCGCGGGCTTTTTCGAGACGCGCGAACCGCTTCTGAAACTGGGTCAGTGCAAAGCCGGAGAACTCATCGAGCTCGAGACCGAAGGGCATCACCTCGTAGGCTGAAAACACGTCCTGGATGATACCGAGTGCTACCGGTACGAGCTGGTTCATCCGCCGGTCGATCGTGTCCCAGACCGGGTCGCCATGGGCGGCGATGAGTCGGGAGAGCAGGTAGACGCCATAGGCCAGATGGCGCGCCTCATCCGATTGCAGGTTCCGGACCGCCTTCTGCATGCCGGGCATGATCCGGTTGCGGGAGAGCATCTGGTAGTAGGCGTGATAGCCGGTTTCGGCAAGAACTCCCTCGACGATCATGTTGTAGGTCACCGACGCGCGGGCGAGGGCGGGCGGAGACGTATCGCCCCAGAGAGCCAACAGGTCCTGCGGCAGGGCCTCGTAGAAAAGGCGACGGTAGTTGTGCGAGTGAAACCGCGCCAGGTCTGAGCGATCCTCGGCAACCTCGTCCAGGAATCGTCTGAAAACCTCGACGTGCTTGGCTTCTTCCCACAGGAAGGATGTCAGGTAGATCTCTTCCTCCAGCCGCCGCTCCTTGGCGACGACGGAGATCAACGGCAGGAGGTCGATCACGACCGATTCCTCTCCGGCCTGAAACAACGACGTCAGGTGAAGGAGCGCCTGCTTCTCGACCTCCTCGAGGCGAGCCCAGTGTTCCCTGTCCTCGGTGAAGTCGATGTCCACGGGATTCCAGATCCCGAGTCGCTTGGCCTTCTGCCAGAGCTTCATCGGAAGGAGCTCGTGATCGAGTCCGGCCGGGGTCGTGGTGAGAAAGGTCCTCTGGTCACTCATTGGTTGCCCTCGCTCTTTCGCGGTTCTGGGAAGCGGCTGGCGATGCGTTGCGCACACTTTACGATGCGCAGGGCGGACGGAGCGTGGGGCACGAGCTCGGTGAGGTGGCCGGTCGTGAGTCTGAGCTTGCCAGACATCAGACCCCACATCGGCTCCAGGTCGCCTGCCAGAACGCTCTTCCAGGTTCCGGCGTCTGCTTCGATGACGTAGTCCGGCGGGCATGCCGACGGATCCGTCGACGTGCGATGGCAGTGTCCGGACTCGAGGTCTAGAATCGCAGTTCGCGTTTCGCGTCCCGGAATTGCGAGCGCCAGTCCGAGAACGCCCTTCCAATCTCCGGCGGCCCGCCGATAGCGCTCGTCCGAGTTGAGCTCTTCGGCGAGCCGCTCGGTCCAGGCGGATTCGAATACCTCGAGCTCGCTCATGTCATGGCTCGGCGGCGGAGGGGACTGTTATGCTGCATCGGGCGCTGATGATACCCAAGGTCATCGAGACCGAGCCCTCACTTCTCGCGGCAACCGGCAGCTGCCAGTCTCCCAGACCCGACCGCTCACGATGTCCGCCAACTTCGTCAAACTTCCGTCCGAGCTCGAGATTCTGGAGCGTCTGCGCGCGATTGAGGGTGGCTCACGAGCCAGAGACCTCGTCTTTCAGAAGGTAGCCAAGCAGCTCGACTCCCGGACTCTCGACAACGCCGCCTTTTCGTTTCTCCTGATGGAGATGCTGCACCGATTCGAGTGGGCGTTGGGCGTAGAGGCAGCACAGTTCCTGCCCAGGTGCATCCTGGCTTTGACTGACGACTCGGAGCTGGCGACGTCGGCCAGAGCCGCCTACGACGAGCTGGGGCCGGCCGACGAGATGTGACCTAGTTCACTGCGTTTTCTCGGCTCTGCGCCTAGTCTGAGGTTGCTTCTTCATCCCCCGGCGAGGGATTATCCTCCTTCTCCCTCGCCACCAGTTTGGGTGGGGCCGGGTCTGACGCCCGGCCCCCTTCTTTTGTCCTCAGCGTTCGAGCTCGCGGCTGACCGCTGCCTGAAGGTCGCGCTCCAGCATCAGTGAAACGACCGCGAGCTGCTCTTCGGCCTCTGCTGTCCCGCTCCGGCAGTGCCTGGGGTCGACCCTGCGGAGCTCGCGCGTCGACCAGCACCCGCTGTCGAGGTCGGCGAACTGGCTCAGATAGATCCAGTCGCCGTCGATCCATCGCCCTTGAGGATGTACTACCAGGCCGCCGACTCCGGATGCCAGAAGATTGCGTCCCATGAGAGCCAGCTTCGCGGGATCGAGTCCGAGCAGACCGAGCAAAGTGGGGGCGATGTCGACCTGGCCGGCGGGGAAATCGTAGCTGCCGACCAGCTGCCGATCATCGGGCAGCCGAACGACAAAGGGAACCCGCCGAAAGAGAAACTTCGCGCCGGGAGAGTCGAGGCCGAAGTAGTCCACGAAATGCGGGTTGCGCTCGAGGCCGGAGCCGTGATCGCTCCAGATGACGACCATAGTCCGGCTGAGGAGATCCGCCTCCTCGAGGCGCTCCAGGAATTCCGCGAACGCGCGATCGAAGTAGTGCATGCCGTGGAGGTAGTTGCCGAGCGCTGTGCCTTCCAGATCGCCAAGGTCGAGGCTCCTAAGCTCGCGTGGGAACGATTCGTACGGGTAGTGGACCGAGAGAGTGGTGAGCCAGGCGAAGAACGGCCTTTCGAGTTCTTCGAGCACCGGCGTGATCTGATGCAAGAAATCCCGGTCGTTGATGCCCCAGCCGACCTTTGGCCCGCGCTGCTCGAACCGATCTTCGAACAGGTTGGTCTCGAATCCATACGAGCCGTGCGTCACTCGCCGGTTCCAGAAGCTGCCCTTGTAGGGAATCGCCGAAAGCGTTTGGTATCCGCGCTCGGCCAGGGCATGAGCAATCGTGAAGTAGTCGTTGTCAGGGTATTCGTAGGCGATCGATTCGCCCACCGGCAGCAGCGAAGTGATGGTGACGAAGTCACCCGCGGACGAGCGGCCGCGGCTGGTCTGGTCCAGCACCTTCGAGAAGTCGAGTGCCTGCCCGCGGAAGCTTCTTAGATTCGGGGTCACCGGAACCCCTCCGATGTCGAGTTCGATGACGAACCCCTGCATGGATTCCACTTGAATCGCGATCACGTTGAGGCCGGCGGCCGGAGCCTCGCCGGCGAGGGCAGCTCGACGCGAGGGCGCGCTGGCCTCGAACCACGCGGTCACTCGGGCGAGCTCTTCGGGCGTGGCTTCTGGATCGCTGAGGCTTCGAGCGAAGCGGGTGCCGGCGTCGAGCAATTGAAATCCGAACAGGCCGTACTTCGAGACCGAGCGCAGATTCTGGAGGTTCCGCCGTTCGTGCAGCTGGCTGTTGGCGACGGCGACTGTCGCGCTCCACAGGAACGGCGTGGCCGCGAGTCCCAGGACGATCGGAGCCCAGGGAGCGGCGGGCAGCAGGCGTCGATCGGTTCTGTTGGCGAGCCACCAGAGCACCGGTATGGCGATCGCCAGGTCGATGACCAGCCAGAAGTCCTTGGCCGCGGCCAGGGTCGAGATCGAGCTACCGAGCGCGGTGGTCTGCCCGCCGGCGAGCGCTGCGACCGAAGACGCCAGATCCCCGAAGAACCGGAAGTAGAGAAGCTGGGCCCATACCGTCAACGCACCAAAGGCGGCCAGGCACCATGCCACCAGCGCGCGTGCTCTGGGCGCGAGGAAGGCGACCGGAAAGAGGAGAAACGCGACCACTGCGAAGGTGACCAGCTTCGGACCCGGCCAGAACTTGCTGGTGAGCTCGCCATAGAGAACGTATGGCTTGACCCACAGACTGATACCGCACCAGAGGAGGTCGGCGACGCCGACGAAAACGGCCGCACGCGCGCCGGCCCGCCGGCGCAAGAGCGCTATCGTGACCAGGAACAGGACCGGGAGGGCCACTGCGAGGAAGAACTCGACTCGAGGCAGCACCACCATCCAGCGGTGAGGCTCGGGCGTCTTGTCGAATCGCGAGAACCAGCCGCTGGATTCGCTCTGGAGGTCCCAGTGAAGTCGATAGAGACCGAAGCCACCGGGCGGCTTGACGCGCACCGTGACTCGCGTGTGCTTGCCCGGTGCGACATCGTCTTGAAGCGGGGTTCGGAAGCCCTCCTCCAGGATCCGGCTTCCAGTGGCTGCGACCCACCGGGGCGAGAAGAAGAACCTCTGCTCACTCGGCCACGGCAGGAAGCCGTCGTTGCGCAGCTCGAGCTCGGCGGCGCGCTCGCGGCCCACAAAGAGGACGCTCGGCAGCTCCCCGTCCACAATCGAGAAGGAGTACGTGGTGGTCGGCTGCCGTCGCTCGGGCCCGGATACTTCTGGGGATCCGCAGCCCAGCCAGGGCACGAGCGTCAATAACGCCAGGGCCGGGAGCAGCCATCTGGGGCGCTCGGCCATCGGCGCTACTGAAGGTAGCCCAGGGCTTTCAGCTCGTCGAGCGTGGCGCCGGTGGGCACGACTTGCGGTCCGAGGCATGGCTCGCGTGAGTCGACGGCTTCGACCAGTTCACCGCGCAGCATCTCGATGACGCGCGGCCGGTTGAGGGCTGTATCCCAGAGCTCTTCGGGGTCGGCGTCGAGATCGAACAGCTGATTCCGGTAGAGCTTCCAGTCCGGTGTGCGGACGGAATCTATGTCTCGACCCACCTGCCGGTCCATTCTGCTGATCGCGACCCGCTTCCCGGCGTCCGAGCCGTCAGCGATCCCGGTGAGGTCGCGACCGTCGAACTGGCTCGGCACTTCCAGTCCGAGCGCTTTCAGAAGGGTCGGCGCGATATCGATGCTACTCACCTGAGACTCGACCCGGATACCTGCGTGCCGCTGGCCCGGGAACTTCACTACCAGCGGCACTCTCAAGAGCTCGTCAAAAAGACTGTGGGAATGCCAACCCACTTTCCCGTGCTCGCCGAACTCCTCGCCGTGATCGGAGGTAAAGACGATCATGGTGTCGTCGTACAGATCGTTGTCCTCGAGGTATGCGATCAATCGCTCTAGGGCCGCGTCCATCGATCGGATCTCGGCATCGTAGGTGTCGATGATGTGCTCCAGGTCGCCGTCCGCGAGCTCGCGCTCCTTGCGATTGATCTCCTTCAACAGGTCGACGGTGATCTCGTCCGGAAGGTCTCCATCGTAGCTTTTCTCGAACAGCTCGAGGTAACCGGGCGCAGGCGTATAGGGGTGGTGGGTCTCGTAGGTGTGGAGGAAAAGAAAGAACGGGTTCTCACGAGGCCGGCCCAACCACGCGGTCGCGGGAGTGACGATCTCCTGGAAGTCCTTGGCCCCGGGCTGTTCATAGAAGTCGAAGCCTTGGTCGAGACCGAAGATCCGATCCATCTGACCGCCGCCGGTAAACGCCCCGGTGGCGTAGCCCCCGCTCTGGAAGACCTCGGTCACCGTGGTGCACTCGTCGGCCAGCCGCGTGCGTCCGGCCCAGGTCGCTCCGTGGTGGTGCGGGAGCAGGGAGGTGAAGATCGAAGCGTGCGAGTGCAGCGTCGACGGCGCCTGGGCGATCGCCTGTTCGAAGACCACGGAGTCCTGACAGAGCCGGTCGAGTGCGGGTGAAGTCGGCCGCTCGTAACCGTAGCAGCCCAGATGATCGGCGCGCAGCGTATCGATCGAGATCAGCAGCGCGTTCACTGCATCAGCTGCCGGCGACGGCGGCTCTGCACCGGATCCGCACCCCACGAAGAGGCCGGTCAGGCTAGCCCACAGAAGGATCCAGACTCGCATGTCGAGGAACAAAAACTGAAGCGCTCCCGGACGGGAGCGCCACGGATCGTAGCACAGAGCGCAGTGTCACAGAGCCGCGGATTCGGCGGCTCGAGGCGGGCGAACAGCGTCCGTGCCCGAGCCGGAAGTCTACGGAGACGCCTGCGTCACGCCGCCCGGATAGTGCACGAAGAAACCGTTGGCCCACACGATGTCTTCCTCGTACATCGTGAGGATGAACGGACCGATCGGGTAGGGATCCGAAGTCGGACCCGGCTGGCCGCCGCGGCCCAGGCTCCGGATCGCGATTTCGATGACCTCCGCTCCGGGACCGGACCACGAGTACTCGTACGGGGTTCCCCAAGCGTCGTTGTCCGGGATCTCCGAGGTGTAGCGAGGTCGTCCGTCGGTGGGTAGCAAGATGGTTCGAAGATCGTCCACCGTGATCGAGGTGAGAGCTCCGAAATCGAACTGAGTCTGGCCCGCCGCCGCCGCCGAGGCTTGATCGGTCATCCAGGAGAACCAGCCCATGCCTGTTTGGCGGATGTTGGCGACCGTCTTCTTCTGCCGGGCCTTGTGAAGGGCGTCGATGAGGTTCGGGATCAGGATGGCGGCGATGATGCCGATGATCGCGACGACGATCAGAAGCTCGATCAGGGTGAATCCGCGCCGGTGCCGGCGCGACGGTGATAGCAGTGCTCTCATAAGACCTTTGTTCGTAGAGGCAGGTTGCATGCCAGATGAAGAAGTCGAGAACTGTTGGCTTTCTTGGCCCGTCCCCTGACGAGATCTGTCAGTCGGACTCGGCCAACTGACACTGAGTCGCCGCCCCGGGCCCTTTTGAGCCTCTTGGGGCAAGACCGGTGACCGTCAGGCTGCGCGAAAGCGCGGCCAGGCATCGGTCAAGAATCTTGTAAATACTTGATGAACGGTATCCGAGTCGCTCGGCCGTCTCACGAGGCTCGCAACCCATTCCGTATCGCAACTCCAGAACCGACTTACAGCGCGACGGCAGCCGGCCGATCACCCGACCCAGGTCGTGGTTGAGCTCGATAGTCTGATGTTGAGTTGTCGGGTCGGCGAGCTCGTCCAGAATCGCGGTGTCGATCGCCTTGTAGAGGCAACGTCGTCGTCGTCGCCAGTACATCAGACATTGGTTGCGCAGCGTGCCTGCGAGCCAAGCTTGCGGGTCCTCGACCTCGAACCGTACGTCGAGCAACGCGATCAGAGCCTGCTGCATGAGGTCCTCGGCGTCCTGTGGCGGAATGCGGTATCGCCGGCAGATCCGGATCGCCGTCGGCTTGATCCCACTCATCAACTCGGCAAATGCCTCGTCTGGATGGGCGGATCGCAGGCTTGCAATCATCGTCGCCATGGCCCGATGGGTGCAGTCTACCTCCGGAACGGCGTTTTGGGCCGATGGAAGCACCACTTCGGGCTGATATCCTGTGAACGAATCGGTGCCCTGGGCGAAAAGGCTTCGTAGCGCGCGCGATTTCAACGAGTATCGAGGGAGAGAGTTGGTCATGATGGCTCGAGACATCGGGCGTAGAGCACTGTCACACCTACTGGTCGGGGTCGCGATCATGAGTTGCTCGAGCGCCGTAGCCCTGGCTCAGGACGAGTACCCGGTCGAGATCAGCCGGGTGGATCTCACGACGGCGGACGAGTCCGCCACGGTCGTGCTCCGGACCGAATCAGCAGTCGAATGGTCGGTGGAACCGTCGGGCCGCGAGCTGGTGTTGCTTGTTCCCCGCACGGTGCCCGGTCCGGATGCTCTGGACCGTTCGTCGCGAGCCGGCATGGTGTCTCTGGTCGAGGTCGGTTTCGCCGTGCCGGACGGCGTTCCGACGACCAGGGTCACGGTGCACGGGCGCCGAGCGTTCGAGCATCAGGTGGAGCGCACCCGCCAGGGACTGGTCTTGCGAGTTCGTGCCGCCGGGGCGAGCACTCCGGAAGCGACCCAAGCGGCGAAAGCTATCGCTTCCAATCAGTCGCCGGCTAGACCGCTGGAGGCGCAGCGAGAGGCCGATGAGCTCGGCAAGACCCGGCGTGAGAATCGACAGCTTCGCCAGCGGGTGGCCGAGCTCCACAACGACCGTCTCAGACTGCGCGAGTCACTCGACAGCGCCGAAGCCGAACTGGCGAAACACCCCCCGCCAAGTCCGGAGGCGTCCGGGGGCGCCGTCATCGAAGCGGCCAACCGGCGTCTCTTGGGAGAAAAGCGAGCTCTCGAGGCGCAGCTCGCGCAAAGCCGTGGAGAGTTCGATCAGCTGAAGGCTCGGCTCTCCCAGCTCGAGAACGAGATCGCTGCGGCGCGAGCGAGCGACGCCTCTGGAGATCTGTCCGAGCGTTTGAAGGCGGCCGAGGATCGTGAGCGCGAGCTCTCCGAGCAGCTTCGGACCACCCGAGCGACAGCCGGCGCGCTCAGAAGTTGGCTCACCCGCGCTCCCGCCATTCTCGGTGCTACCGACTTCGTCGTGGCGCCGGGTGGCGACTGCCTGCCGCTTCGGTCCGAGCCCGACTCCGCGAGCGCGGTGCTCGACTGCCTCGCCGTCGGTTCGCGCCTCGCGGCTCTCAACTTCCGACCCGATTGGCTGCGAGTTCGAACGCAAGCCGGCAAGGAAGGCTGGGTGGCGGCGTCGAGAGTGGTTCGGCCCGGGCCCGATACCGCCGCGGAGACTTCGGAACAGGCGGAGCAACTCGGACGGCAATTGGCGGAGCGCCTGGATCGGGAGCGAGTCGCCCGTGAGAGTGCCGAAGCCGACCTGGCCGCTGCCCGCGACCGGATGCGCGAGCTCGAGCTCGGAATGTCCCAACTACGGGAGGTTGAAGAAACCAGCGACACTCGAGCTGTGGCTCTCGAGCGCGTGCGTCGAGAGCGCGACGAGGCTCAGTCCGCCGCCGAAAGCGACCAACAGAAGCTCAGAGCTTTGCTCGCAGAGGTCAGCGTCGCGCAGTTGTCCGTATCGCCGGATGCCGACCCGTGCCTGACGCTGCGCGCGGGACCCGGAACCCAGCACCAGCGTCGAGATTGCCTGGTCCCGGGAACCGGTTTGACCGTCCTCGACGCCACCGAGGACTGGCTCTCTGTTCGCGTCGGATCGGAAGGTCCGACCGGATGGTTGGCCTCCGCCTTCGTTCAATCCGGCGGTCAGGCCGAGTCCTCCCAGAAGAGCGTTGCCCTCGAGCGGCGGATCAGCGACCTCGCTGTTCGACTGCAGCAGGCTCGCGCGCAGGCCGAGAGCAACTCTCTCGAGGCGGCGGAGCGCAGCGCCCTTCAAGACCGGCTCGATGCCAGCGAGAGGCGAGCGCAGGATCTCTCCGGAACGCTGGACAGGCTCTCGTCGGATAGCCAGGAGAGTAACCGAAGAGCGGCGGCCCTGGAGGCCCAGATCGAACGCGAGAGAAGCGAGGCGCTGGAGACCCTGGAAGTCACACGCCTCTGGGTCAAGGACGGCGTCGACCCCTGCCTGAGTCTTCGCGAACGACCGGATTCCGGCAGCAGGTCTCTGGAGTGCCTGGGGCCCGGAACCGCGGCCGAGCCGCGTGCGATTGCCGGCCGCTGGTTCCGGCTTCGCCTCGACGACGGCCGGGAGGGCTGGTCTTCCAGCGACTATCTGGAGTCCTCGACTCGCCGTGAGCTCCGCGCCGCGAGCGCCAGACTCGCCGAGCGCGATGCCGAGCTGGTCGTCGCCGCCGAAGCCCATGACTCGGAGCTGGAGAAGGCCCGCGACTCCGCGGCAGCGGCCCTGGCGGAGGCCGACGCCGAGCGTTTCCTCCTCGCGGCGCAGTTGGCCGAGGAGAGGCGCGGGGCAAGTGCTCTGCAGTCGCAAATCGCCGAGCTCGAGCGCCGGGTCTCCGAGCTGGCGGACGCGGCGGCGCGGCAAGCCGGACTCGCGAACGAGTTGGCCGACGCAAAGGCGGGTGCGATCCAAGTGCGGGAGCGAGTGGCCGAGCTCGAAGCCCTCAGAGTGACCGAGCGGAAAGCGGTGGAGATCAACAAGCGTCTCCTGGACGGGCAGCTCGAAGCTGCCGGCAAAGAGATCTCGCGGCTGGCGGCCCTGGCCGCGACCGCCGGCTCGGTGCCGAGTCTCGAGGCCAGGATCCGGGATTCTGAGACCGCTCGGGCGGCGGCGGAGACACGGGGCGAAGAGCTGGCGGACCGCGTAGCGGCGCTCGAAGAGGATCTGGCGCTGGCAAACCGGTCGCTCGAGGAGAATCGCTCTGGCACGGAGGATCTGGAGGCGCGAGCTTCGGAGGGCGGCACCGCGCGCGCGGCGCTCGACGGCGAGCGAGAGAGGAGCGTAGCCCTGCAGGAAAGCCTTGCGACCGCACGACGGGAGCTCGAGCAGGCACAGGCGAGCCTGAGCGACAGTCTGGCCGGGCATCGAGGTCTCGAGGACCGGATTGCGGAACTCGAGTCCGAGTTGGCAAGGTTGGGCAGCGCCGACCGAGACCTTGCGAGCGCGCGGGCCGAGAACCAGAGGCTTGCCGCGAGGGTGGCGGCGCTCGAGGCGCGGCGGCCCGCGCCGGCGAGCAGGGCGGCACCTTCCGAGCCGCTGGCGCCGCTTCCGCCGGCGGACACGGGGACCGTAGCCGGGCCCCAGAACCCGGTGCCGGCGGATCTCGAAGCGGTCGCGCGGGCCTGGGCAAGAGCCTGGTCCGACCAACGCGTCGACGACTACCTGAGCTTCTACGCCTCGAGCTTCGTGCCGCCGGGCGGGATGAGCCGGGCGGAGTGGTCGCAGCTGCGCAGAGAACGCCTTACTCAGCCTGAGTTCATCGAGGTGTCGGTTGGGAATCTGAGCACCCGGATCGATGGTCCCTCGCGCGCGATGGTCTCCTTCGACCAGGAGTACCGCTCCAACGCCTTCCAGGATCGTGTGGTGAAGAGACTCGAGCTGGTCTTGGAGGGGGATCTTTGGAAGATCCTGGAAGAGATCGCCGAATGAGGCAGCTGCCGGATGCGCTCGAATCTGCGAGCGCCTACGGCAACGGTTTCGACTGGTAGAGGGCTCCGTTCTCGAAACCGAGCTTGCGGTAGTACTCGCGGGTGCCGACCGAAGAGATGACCGCCAGGGTCTTGTAACCTGCCGCCGCGGCGCGACTTTCGGCTTCGGCGATCAGCCGGCGGCCGAGTCCGAGGTGCTGTTGCGGCCCCACGCGCCGATCGCCGAGGCCGACCAGGCGCCCATAGACGTGGACCTCCCGGATCATGGCCGCGTCTCCTATCTCGGGGATCGGCACCGGCCTACTGGGGAGGCTCAGTCGGAGGAAGGCCGCGAGTCGATCCTCGGGCGTCACGAACTCCAGGAAATGCTCGGTACCGATCGCCGTCCGGTAAACGGTCGCTTCGAGTCGAAGGTCGCGGTGGTCGACGTGATGGTCACGGACTTCCCGGGCCCGGATCTCGGCGCACGCTCGTCCCTGGCGTCCCAGCTCGGCCTCGGCGAGCTCTCGGAAGTTCGTGAGCTTGTTGCCGTCGACGATGTCGGTGCCCGGGATGTCGCGAATCACGCGGGTCAGCCGGCAGTACCTGGGGGTCTCCCGCATGCACTCGGTGAGAACCGCCAGGAGCTCGTGGTGCCCGTACGGGCGCCAATCGCCCCGTTCGTAGTAGGCCATGAGCTCCGCGCTCTCGATCAAGCTGCAGGGATAGATCTTGAGCTCGTCGGGCCGGAAGTCGGAGTCGCCGAAAACCCGCCGGTAGTCGACGATGTCGCGCTCAGGATCCGAGCCATGGAGGTTTGGCATCCAGTGAGCGTGAATCTTGAAGCCGGCCTGCCGGAGCATCCCCATCGCTTTGCGGGTGCTGGCGACGTCGTGACCCCGCCGGTTGAGAGCCAGGACTTCGTCCGAGAGGCTTTGGTAGCCGATCTGGATCTTGGTCGCTCCCAGCCGGCGCATCCGTATGGTCTCGTCGAGCGTCAGATGATCGGGCCGCGTCTCGACCACCAGTCCCACGCATCGAGCTCCGGCCCGCTCGTTGATTCGTTGCTGGCGCCGCAGCTCCGACCAGGATTCGGCCTCCTCGCCGGCGCCGCCCGCGAACTCGGTGACCACCTGGTTGTAGGTCGTGTCCATCGCGCGGCCGTCGACCGTCTCGTCGAGATCGCGGAAGTCCAGCTCCGGTTCGATCGAGGGCAGACGGTCGGAGCTCTCCCCGTCGAAGTCGTTCAGGGCGTCTAAGCAGCGCTTGATGAACCAGATCTGATAGGGCTCTGGGTAGGACGACCAGGTGCCGCCGAGGACGATGAGCTCCACCTTGTCGGTCGGGTGGCCGTTGTTGTGGTACGCCTGGAGCCGCGAGAGCGTCTGAAGGTACGGATCGAACTGGTGCTGGGCGGCTCGCTGGGCGCCGGGCTCGTCTGAGAGATAGCTCTTTGGCATGCGCACGTCGCTCGGGCAGAAGATGCACTGGCCTGGACACGGGAAGGGCTTGGTCAGAATGGTCACCGGCGCGACCCCGCTCATCGTTCGCACCGGCTTCATTCGGAGCCTGTCCAGAAAGGCCTGTGCATCGATTCCCGGATCGAGTCGATGGCGGAAGCGACGAAAGCCGCGAACCAGCTCGCTCTTGGAAAACAAGCCCCGGCCGTCCTTCGGGTGACGTCGGAGGACTCGCTGGAGCTCGGCGGCGCCGAAGCTCTCGAGCTCGCCGAGCTCTCCCAGAATGGCGGTAAGCTCCGACTCGTAGGTCTCGGGCTCGAAGTGTCGGAAACTCGTCATCGTTGATGAAAGCGTCTACCGTCGGGACTCTGGACCGGATCAACCGGGACTTCTACCGTAGCAACGCCGCGGAATTCAGCCGCACCCGCAAGCGACCCTGGCCCGGCTGGAAGATCCTGTTCGAACGGGTCGAGTCCAGCTCGCGCGAGCGTCTCGATCCAGCGAGGGTATCGATTCTAGACCTTGGATGTGGCAACGGGCGGGTGCTGCCCACCCTGTCGGAGGCCTTCGGCGACCGTTTCTCCTACCTGGGCCTGGATTCATCACTCCCTCTCCTGGTGGAAGGAGGTCGTACCTCTGCAGCAGGGGTCGAGGCCGCCCGGTTTGGCGCGGCGAATCTCGGAGCCGAACTCAGGGCGGTCCGGGGTGACCGTCGGTTCGACCTGATCCTGGCCTTCGGGCTCCTGCACCACGTGCCGTCGCACGAGCGCCGCGCCGGGCTGCTGGGGAATGCTCAAGGACGCCTTCGGCCCGGCGGCCTGCTGGCCGTCTCCTTCTGGCAGTTCGGCAGCCACGAGCGATTCCGGCGGCGCTTCGTACCGTGGCGTGAGCTGCCCACGGAGCTGGGCGAGGTGGATCGCAGCGATCTCGAGCCCGGGGATCACCTTCTGGCCTGGGGAGACTCGGGCGCCCTGCGCTACTGCCATTACACCAGTCCCGAAGAGGCGGAAACGCTGGTGAGGGCCTCCGGTCTCGCGTCCGCGGCGCGCTTTCACGCCGACGGCGAGACCGGAGATCTGAACCTCTACTACCTCCTTGGACCGGCGGGCTGCTAGACCAGCGAGAGGAGCTTTGCGGCCATCCGGGGCCCGCCGGCTTCGTCCTCGTGCTTGAAGAACACGAAGCAGTCGTCCCAACCCTGGTCGCGGATCGTCTCGAGCCAGCTTCCGAGCGACTTCGCTGAGTAGGCGACGCGCCTTAGCCGTAGATAGCCCCAGTCCGCCGTCGACACGATGTCGGGACGGCTGTCGTCGGTGTCGGCGAGGCAGAGAGCTCGGTTGTGCGCCTTCAGGATCCCGTAGGTCTCGTCGTCGAACCAGCTGCCGTGGCGAAACTCGAACGCCGCCCGGACGTCGTCCGGGACGATCTCGAGAAACCTCTCCAGGCGCTCGAGGTCCTGCTTGAAGTTCGGCGGCAGCTGGAAAAGGAGCGCCCCCAGCCGATCGCCGAGAATGCGCGCGTTGGAGACCACGTATTCGGTGATCTCCTCGGTGTCTTTCAACCTCTTGAAATGGGTGATTCGCCGGGAGGCTTTGAGAATGAAGCGGAACTCGGTTGGCACCTTCCGGGCCCAGCCTTCGAGAACCTCGGCTCTGGGCATGCGGTAGAAGGTGTTGTTGATCTCGACCGCCGGCAGCTGGGAGGCGTAGTACTCGAGCATCTCGGCGTTCTTGAGCTTCTCCGGGTAGAAGCCGCCTTTCCACTCCTTGTAGCTGAAACCACTGGTGCCGGCGCGAATCACGACGTGAGGATACCGAAATCCGAGCTCGCGCAGCCGGATGCCGCGCGGAGGTCTTCAGCGTCGAGAGCGACCAGGAGGTCGCGGACCTGGTCGCGTTCATGCTCGCGTTTTCGGGCTCCGACTTCGAAGAGCGGGCGCTCGAGCCCCCCGGTTCGGAGAGTCTCGACGCGCTTCTGGCCCGCGCCAAGCCCGGCGCCGAGCTTACCTTGACGGTGGTTGCCAAGGGCACCGGAAGGCGCTGGCGATCGACAGGGACCTCGACGCGATCCTGGACTTCGACGAGCTTCGCAGTGGTGGGGAAGCAAATGGCGCAACTCAGCGTCTGGCCAAGCGCCCTCCCGGACGGGTAGGCTCGAATACGGAGGTGACGAATGATCGCGGGACGCTCGAACGGCGCTAGGGCTCGACTCCCGATCTTGGCCCTGGCGATCCTACTTCTCGCCGCCAGCGGCTGTGGAAGCGACACGCTGGTCAACATCGCGTTCGGGACGCTGACCGTCGATACCAACACGACGGGAGCCAATCAGGACCCCAATGCCTACAACCTGGAGGTGACCGGTCCGAGTCTCAACGTCAACCAGACGATCGGTCTCAACGATCAGGTTGTCTTCACGGTGACTCCCGGTAGCTACTCGGCTCGGCTGACCGACATCGCGGACAACTGCGCCGTCGACACGAACCCCTTCAACGTGACGGTCACCGCCGGCGTCACCTCCCGCGTAACCTTCCTTGTCGGCTGCGCCTAGGGCTGAGAGCGTCGGTCCGCGTGAAGCGGCGGAACCATTCGGACCGCGCCTGCGTCCTGACAATTGATGGCTGAAGTGCGCGAGCCAGCGCCGGCGAAGCCGGTCTTCGACTACAGCGACCTGATCCGACGCTGCCGCCTCGGCGACGATCTCGCCTGGGAGTCGCTCGTGAGGCGCCTCGAGGGGCGGGTTTTCGCGATCACGCTCCACTACATGCGCGATCGGGAGGAGGCTCGAGACACCGCCCAGGACATATTCATCCGTCTCTACGAGAAGCTTCATACCGTGCGCGAGGACAAGCCGTTCCTCGCCTGGGTGATGCGGCTGTCGCGAAACTGCTGTATCGACCGACTGCGGCGGCTCAACGTCAGAACGCCCGCGCACTCGGTGGCCCTGGAGAACGCGCCGGATCTCAAGGTCGCGCTGCCGACGCCGGAGGAGGCTTGCCTCGAGAGCGCCCGCGATCGTCTAGTCTATCGAGCTCTCGGCACTCTCAGCGAGCGCAATCGCGAGATCATCGTGCTCAAGGACATCCAGGAGATGAAGCTGATCGAGATCGCCGAGATGATGTCGGCGCCTCTGGGCACCATCAAGTCCCGTTGGAACCGGGCCCGCGTGGAGCTGGCCAAGGCGATTCGGAGCCTCGAGCCGTCGGAGGAGGCAATTCTATGAACTGCCGGGAATTCGAGCGCGGTCTCGAGGCTCTGAGCGACGGAGCCGCGCCTGCCGCTCTGAGGGCCTATGAAGAGCATGCGGCTACGTGCGGGGCGTGCTCGGAACTACTGGCGCTGGCTCGTCTCCCGGCATCGGAGCCCGGCGACCTCGTAGCCGGGGTCCTCAGCCGGACCAGTGGCTCGGCGTGCCGTCAGGCCGAGGCACGACTGCCGGAGTTCGTCGATGGCTTGCTGTCGTCTGCGGACGGGCGCGAACTTGTCGCCGCCCATCTGGAGCACTGCTCCTCCTGCAGCGGTTTGATCGTGGAGCTGGAGCGCCTGGCGGCCGACCTGCCGCGGCTGGCGATCGTCGAGCCCGACGTCGGCCTGGTCGACGCCGTCCTGCGCCGGACCCTTCCGCTGCCGGTTCAGCTGCGCCGCTGGTGGGCCGCCGCCTGGCCTCGATGGGTGCGGCGTCCGCGCTTCGCCACCGAGCTGGCCTACGCTCTGACTCTGGTTCTGGTCGTCGCTTTCGGCACTCCGGTCTCGCCTCTCCAGGCGATGCCGGAGCGGGCGCTCGACTTTGCTCGAACCGATCCCGGTGAGCAGATCGAACAGCTGCAAGCGGTCACCCGCGAAGAGATCTCCGAGCGGCTGCAAGCGGCCGCGGAGAGCGGCAGCCGGCAGGCCTGGAGTTGGGTCGAGGCGACTCGCGAGACCGCCGGAACCATCCTCGAAGAGGTTGCGTCTTGGTTTGTGACCGCCGCCGACGACACACCGGCGGAATCGAACGAAACGACAGAGGAGACATCATGAACGAACCTGCCACTTCGATGGCCACACCCACTCCCGAGGCGCAGCAGCCGCCTCCGCCGCCAGCGGCGACGGCCGTCGGCGTCAGCGACTCACGGCGCAAATCAACGTTCTTGGCTTGCGTGCTGTCCGCGATGCCGGGCCTCGGCCAGGTCTACGTGGGCTACTACCGGCGCGGTTTCATCCACATCGTCGTCGCGGCGTCGGCGATCACCCTGCTCGCCGAAGGGTCCCTCGGCCCGCTGATCCCACTCGTGGGGTTCTTCCTCGCCTTCTTCTGGCTGTACAACATCGTCGACGCGGGTCGGCGCGCCGCGCTCTACAACTACGCTCTGGACGGCGGCACCGCGATGGATCTGCCGGACGACTTCCAGGTCCCGGGTTTCCGAGGCTCGTTGGTGGGTGGCGTAACCCTGGTGATCGTGGGCCTGATCCTGCTCGCCAACACCCGCTTCGGCGTGTCGCTGGACTGGATCGAGGAGTGGTGGCCGCTGGCGATCGTCGGCTTCGGCGGCTACCTGGCCTATAAGGCGCTCCAGGAGAAGTCCGACGACGGTTGAGTCGTCGCGGTTGTCAGAAGCTACCCGGTCCCCGGCTCCTAGCGGAGTCGGGGGTTTTTGTTTTCCTCTCGATTCGCTTCGGCGCCCGGGAGATGAACGCGCTTAACGCCGCTCCTCTGATACGATCGATGCGATAGATCTGTCCTGGGGAGTCGCAGATCCGCGGTCACCTTGGGGCGTCTTGGATACGCGCTCCACTGACCAAGTTGCCGAAACCTCGCTCGCCGCTCGCCCAGGACGACCACCGAACGGGACAAGGCGTCCCGGCGCCGGGCAGCTTCGCACAGCCTTTTGGACGGCTGGCCGCCGAGGCCTCGAAACCGACTCCGACCGGGAGTCGTACTCGGGTCCGGGTCGGCCGCGTGTTGCTGGTCCTGGTCGGCGCCGCGGTCGGCGTATTCGTGGCCGAAGTGATGATGCGATGGGCCGATCTCACGCCGAACTACCGTTTCGAATGGCAAGACGCGGAGATGAAGCTCGATCCGGAAGTCCTGTTCAGGATCAGGCCGCACGCGCGAGCCGATATCAACGGACTCGGTTTTCGAGACTACGAATTCGACAGGCGTAAGGGCGATCGGGATCGGATCCTGATGATGGGCGACTCCTTTCAGTTCGGCGACAACGTGGCAGTTGACGAAACGTTGGCCAAGGCCCTCGAGCGATCGCTAGGCGCCGGCGTTGAGGTGTTCAACCTCGGTGTCCCCGGCTACGGACCCGATCAGTCATATGGCCAGCTGCTTCAACTCGGCCTCGACCTCAGTCCGGACGCGGTAGTTCTGTCCCTGTTTCCGGCCAACGACTTCAATGATCTGTTGAAGAACCAGCTCTATTTGGAAGACAGCGACGGACGGCTCTCATACAACTCGTTCAACCCGGTGGCCGAGGCGTTACCAGTGTTTCGAACGGGCATCCTGCTGCGGCGGGCCATCGCGGCGCCTGGCTTCGACATCGCTGCCAGGGACAGGCTCAATTCGATCCTCGGCGGCGATCGCTACGACGTTTTGCTCGACCTCGAGTCTGAGTCATCACGTCGAAAGATCGAGCTCATGCGCGGCATCCTGCGGCTCTTCGCCCACACTCTCGAGAGTCGCGGAGTCGACTTCTTCGTCTTCATCATTCCCTCCGAGGACAACATCCAGAGCCACATGCGCTTCAAGCGATGGCGTGTCCCTGAAGAGGCCTACTTCAACAACGAGCTGGCCGCGGAGAAAGTGTGCGAGGAAGAGGGGATCAACTACGTCAGTCTCCGCGTTCCGTTTTACCGTCATCGATGGGAGCGTCTCTTCACGCCGGGGGACGGGCATCTGTCGGTCGCCGGAGTCCAGCTGGCCACTGCGCACGTCGTGGATCTCTTGAATGGCGTGCGTGCCTACGGCGTGACCGGCTCCGGCGCGTCGAAGCGCTCACTGCGGCGTTGACCGCCCGATCGCGCCCGTGCTAGTTTCTGCGAGCCCGTTTCGGCACGCAGCCATGTTCGATCGCGCGAGCCTCTCGTTCGTCTTTCTTGCGGACTTCAGTCCAGAACGCGGGGCTGCGGCCGGATAGTCGACACGACAAGCGAATTCGAGAGCCCCGCCGGTTCCGGCGGGGCTTTTTTTTGGGGCAGAGGAGCGCGAAATGGAAGATCTGAACAGCTCTAGAGACGCGATCGACGCGATCGACCGGCGGTTGCTCGGCCTGTTGGCTCGGCGAATGGAGGCGGTTCGAGCGATTGCGGCTTTGAAGCGCAAGGACAGACAGGCGCCGCTCCACGATCCCGAGCGCGAGCGGGAGGTCTTCGAGCAATGGCGCAGGGAAGGGGAGTCCCAGGGCCTTTCGGTGCATTTCGTGGGGCGGGTTCTGCGCGAAGTCCTGGCCTACTCGCGTCGTGACCAGGAGCGCCGGCTATCCGCCGCCGAGGCGGTCGATGACGCGCCGGCGGTGACGATCGCCTACCAAGGCGCCCCGGCGTCGTACTCGGACCTGGCACTCGAGAAGCTGTTCGCGTCGAGGCCGCACTCGAGGCTTTCGACAATCGGTTACGAGACCTTCGAGAGCGCGCTGGATGCGCTCGAGGCCGGAGAGGTCGACTACGCGTTTCTTCCGATCGAGAACACCATCGCCGGGAGCATCCACGAGGTGTACCGGGAGATCGCGCATCGCTCGGTGGCCCTGGTCGACGAGGAGATTTGGCAGGTCGAGCATTGCCTCGCCGGGATCGAGGGAGCACGAGTCACCGACCTACGCATCGTTCGGTCTCACGCGGTGGCGCTGCAGCAGTGCGGCCGGTTCTTGCGCGGGCTGGTTGGAGTTCGAGCCGAGAGCTGGTACGACACGGCGGCCGCGGCGCAGTCGGTCGCCGAAGCGTCGGATCCCGGTTTCGCGGCGATCTGCTCGGCCGAGGCGGCTCGGAGGCTGGACCTGAAGATTCTGGACGAGCGAATCGCGGATCACCCCGAGAACCACACTCGTTTCGTACTCGTGGGCCGTGAGCGCGAGACCGTCGACGCGCGCGTCCCGGCAAAAACCTCGATTCTTCTGACGGTGGATCATCGCCAGGGGGCGCTTGCCGAATGCCTGGACGCGTTCGCTGCCGCCGATCTCAATCTGAGCAAGCTCGAGAGTCGGCCTCAGCCCGAGGTGCCGTGGGAGTACCTCTTCTACCTGGACGTCGAAGCCAATGTCGAGACTCCCAGGATGGTCGAGACGCTCGACCGGATCCGTCCTCGCACCGGCAGCCTGAGAATTCTGGGCTGCTATCCGTCCCGATCGATGGTCGAGCGAGAGGAGATTGACTCCACGCCGGATCTGGAGGCGGCGTCGCCGCTGGCGGCGCAGTCGGTCGAGGCGCCGGCCGTGGCCGCCGGGCCCGGCAAACCGAGCCTGACCGGCATCTCGACGCCCGGTCAACGGACGGCCGTGCGCGTCGGCAAGGTCGAGATCGGAGGAGACGCGTTCACCCTGATCGCGGGACCGTGCGCGGTCGAGAGCCGCGAGCAGATTCTTGCGGCGGCCGAAATGGTGGTGGATCTCGGTGCCCGGCTGCTCCGGGGCGGGGCGTTCAAGCCGAGGAGCTCACCGTATTCGTTTCAAGGCCTCGGCTACGAGGGACTCGATCTCCTGGCGGAGGCCCGGGAGGCCTACGGCCTGCCGATCGTCACCGAAGTTCTTCGGGTCGAGGACCTGGATCGAGTCGCACAGGCGGCCGACATGCTCCAGATCGGTGCTCGCAATATGCAGAACTTCGAGCTTCTGAAAGCGGTTGGCGCGCTCCGGTGCCCGGTGCTCCTGAAGCGAGGCCTTTCCGCCACCATCAAGGAGTTTCTGCAGGCCGCCGAGTACGTCATGGCCGGGGGCAATCACCAGGTCGTACTGTGTGAGCGCGGCATCCGGACGTTCGAGAACGCCACCCGCAGCACGCTCGACGTCTCCGCCGTACCGGTGCCTCGGGAGCGAACCCGCCTACCGGTGATCGTCGACCCGTCGCACGCCGCCGGGCGACGGGGACTGGTGACGCCGCTGGCGCTGGCTGCGGCGGCGGCGGGCGCCGACGGACTGATGGTCGAGGCTCACCCGCGTCCGGACGAGGCTCTCTGCGATGCGGAGCAGGCGCTGAGCGGCGCGGACCTGGCCGCACTGGTGGCGGGACTGGTTCCCGTGGTCGCGGCGCAAGGCCGGCGCCTTTGACCGATGCCTCTGGCCGCCGCCTAGCCCAGGCTGCGAACCAATGCGGCGACCGTCAATCCGGCGTAGTTACCGATCGCGTAGCCGAGCAGCCCGACAACGGTTCCCGGTAGCGCGAGCTCGGAGCGCTCGCGAGAGACGGCCAGTGCCAGGGCTGTCGACGGACCTCCCACGGCGGCCTGCGATGCGACCGAGGTGGTCTCGATGTCCAGCCGCAACAGGCGCGCGCCCCCGTAGATCACGACACCGTGCACCAGGACGACGAGCGCGGTGAAGTAGAAGACCTCGACGCCGACAGCGAGCACCTCGGCCACCCTCGACCAGATGCCCAGGACCGCGAAGAAGAGAGTCAGCGCGAAGGTACCGAGGAAGAGCGCGCCCTCGAGGCGTCGCACCATCGGCAGGTGGCCGGCCAGTAGAGCCAGCGTGGTGAGCCAGATGATCGTCGGTCCGGGAAGGTACGCCGCTACGTTCTCGGCGGCGAGAACCAGCCCGAGTCCCAGCGCGGCCAGGGCACCGAGGCTGCTCAGGCTGAAGCGGGCCGACTCGAGCAGGGCGTGGAAGTCCTGTGGCTTTCTGCCCTCGGGCGCCGCCGGCGCTTGCACGTAGTAGCGGCCGAGCCACACCGGCAGCACCAATGTGGCGCCGATCCACACCGCGGTCAGCACGTTGTCGGCGGCCGTGGCGGCGGCAAAAAGACCCTCGGGCAGCTCGACCGCTCGGCCGACGGCAACGAAGTTGAGACCGCCACCGGAGTAGGTTCCGGTCAGGGTGCCGGCCAGCTTCCAGGCGTCGGCTCCGAACGAGCTCCGAAAGGCCACGGTTGCCGCGAGCGCGCCCAGGACCGTACCCAGAACTCCGAGCCCAAACGCCGCCAGCATTCTCGGTCCCGCGCGCCTCAGGTCTCGCAGATCGACGGCCAGAAGTAGCCAAACGATAGCCAGCGAGGTCAGAGGACCTGCTATGAAGGCGTAGACCGGAGACTTCGCGGCGACGAGACCGGCGTTGGAGAGCGCGGCTCCGAGCAGGATCACGAGCAGCGTCGGGCTGAGCTTGCGCGCCCAGGCGAAGCGACCTCCGAGCCAGAACGAGATCCCGGCCAGCGCCACTACGGCCGTAGCGAGCGCGAGAGGCTCGCGGATCATCGACTCGGGGCGGATCCGCTGCCCCGCTCGGCAGCGGCGACGATCGAAATGCCGCCACGCACGTTTTGCCGAACCTCGACACGGACCCAGATCGGGTCGATCGCGAACACCACGTCCTCTGCCATGCGTGCCGCCAGAGTCTCGCAGAAGGCACCCTCGTCTCGGTACGCCCACAAGTAGTATTTGAGGGCCTTCGATTCGAGGCATTTGGAGGCGGGCCGGTATTCGATCGACACCTGACCGAAATCGGGCTGGCCGGTGCGCGGGCAGATCGCGGTGAACTCCTCGGCGTTCATGGTCACGAGCTGTACGTCCGGCGCTGGGAAGGCCTCTTGCTTGAGCTGTTCGCGAGCGCTCTCGACGCTCTCGGGCCGCGGAAGGGGACCTCGCTTGGGAAGCCGCGTGTCTTCGGACATTGGTCGTCTCCTGATGCCGGTCTCGCGCGTCATTCCATCATGCTCTCTCCGGAGCAGCCAGCGAAGCGGCTTCCGAGGCCCGTGACCATCCCGTCCTTTGGGGTTTGGCCGACCGTGCCCGACCATGTGGGCGGGAGAACCCGCCGGCCCCCCGAAGCCTCAGCCTCAGGCGGCGTCGTAGAGCGCTTGAGCCGCGCTCTTGATCTCGCCGAGTACGCGGACGATCCGGTCCCTGTCCAGATCCGGATTCACGCAGACGAGGCGAACCGCGCTCTCGCCGTCGACGAGGCCATGACCGATCTTGAGGATTCCCTGCCGGTCGAGATAGTCACAGAGGTCGGCGCTCGAGACTCCGGGGACCCGGAAGCAAACATTGACCGTCTGCGGCAGGCGCGCGAGCTCGAGAACCGGGTCCTCCTCGATGACCCGGGCCGCATATCGGGCCAGATCGACAAGGCGCGTCATCTTTCTGTCCAGCCCCCGATCGCCGTGCTGCTGCCACAGCGCCCACAGCTTGAGCGCGTCGCTTCTGCGGCCGCATTGGAGAGATCGCGTGCCCGGGTTGAGCTCATCTCCGTCGGCCTGAAAAAGATAGTTGGCCGGCTCACCCAGGTGCGTCGCCAACAGTCCCGTCCTCCGCAAGAGCAGGACGGAGCACGACAGGGGAACGCCCATCATCTTGTGCGCGTTCCAGGTCAGGGAGTCGGAGTCGGCGACTCCCTCGAGAAGCTGGCGGTAGGTCCCGGAGAGCAGGACCGGACCGGCGAGAGCGCCGTCGACATGGAGCCACAGGCCCTGCGCGCGCGCGATCTCGGCGATCTCGGCGATCGGGTCGACCGCACCGAGTACCGTTGTGCCGGCGGTGGCGTTGACGAAGAAGGGGAGTCGCCCGTCGCGCCGGTCTTCCTCGATCATCCGCTCCAACTCCGCAGCTTTTATCGCTCCGTCACCGTCGGTCGGCACCTCCCGGACGTGGTCGCGGCCCAGGCCTAGAATGCCGGCCGACTTGCGAATCGAATAGTGGGAATCGCTGGACGAGTAGACGCTCAATCGCTCGCCCTGAAAGCCCTCGTCGCGAACCCCGTCGAGCACTTCGTTCCGCGCCACTAGCATGGCCGTCATATTGGCGAGCGACCCGCCGGGACAGAACATGCCTTCGCCCTCCGGGAAGGGCACCGTGGAGAGCATTCTGGCGAGCACCTCGCGCTCGACCAGAACCTGGGCGCCGGCGACCTTGTAGGTGTACATCGAGGTGTCGGCCAGGGGCACCAGCATCTCGGCGAGCGTGGCGATCGACTCCCGGCCGGCGAAGAGCTGATTCAGGAACCGTGGGCTCGAAGACGAAGGAGTGGCGCCCAGAACCCGGCCGAGCTTCTCGACCACCTGGCCGAACGGTCGGCCTTCGGGACCCAGGGCGATTCCGAGACGTGATGCGATCTCCTCCGGAGGGAGGTCCCGGCGCGGCAGCTCGGCCTCGCGCGCCAGGAACTCCGAGCCGAGGCGCCCCACAGCGCGAATCGCCTCCAGTGTGAGCCCTTTGCTATCCGGTTTCTTCGACATTCAACGACCGCGCGAGTCGAGAATAACAGCGTCGCTCGTGAACCGATCCCAGTCCGGTGCAAACGGAAACCTTTTCCCCTCGGGCGATAATGCGGAAGGTTTTTCCGGTCTCGGCAGGCTCGGTTCCCTCGACATCCGCTCGGGAAGGGAAGCCACAACCGGCCCGGACTATCGCCGGATACAGGGGATTTGTCCTCTAGGTCGGCAGCAGTCCGCCCGTTGGCACCAATCCTGCGCTAATACCCTTCGGAAAGTGTAAACACCTCACACGGCAAACCTGGCGCGAGCCAGGGACGCAAAGCCACGGGTCTTCCACCTTCGAAGTGATGGGCCGAAAGACAGCCGGGCCGATTCAACGTCTCTTCGGAAAGGAGCAAGTTGATGAAACGATGCCTTCGCCTGTTGCCTCTGGTGGCAGTGGTCCCGGTCCTGCTCGCGTCAGCCGCGGCGGGCCAGATCTCGGCCGAACCAACGGAGGTGCTCGGCAAGCCCCATAGCCATTGCAGTGGGATCGAGCTCACCCACGCCGTAGCCGACGTCGCTGCCTCGACTCTGGTCGTCCACGGCAACAACATCGGTAACGATCCGCACGTGTTTCTCGGCGATGTGGCAGGCGCCTTGGTGGAGCAGGCGGTAGTCTTCGCGGATTTCCACACCGTCGAGGCGGAACTGTCTCTCGTCGATCCCGGAACGCGTCTTCTCGTCGTCGTCGCAGAATGTGTCAAGGACGACGGCTCGGACTCAGACTCGGACTCCGACTCGGACTCAGACTCCGATTCGGACTCCGACTCGGACCGCAAGAAGATCCAGATCGGCACGCTGGACGTCACCATTGGAGCCGCCGGCCCGCAGGGCGATCCTGGACCCCCAGGACCCGAGGGCCCGGCAGGTCCTGAAGGACCGGAAGGCCCGGCGGGACCCGAAGGCCCGGCAGGTCCGGAAGGCCCGGCAGGACCCGAAGGCCCGGCAGGACCGGCAGGACCCGAAGGCCCGGCAGGACCGGCAGGACCGGCAGGTCCCGAAGGCCCGGCAGGCCCGGCAGGCCCGGCAGGCCCGGCAGGACCGGCAGGCCCGGAAGGCCCGGCGGGACCCGAAGGCCCGGCAGGCCCGGCAGGACCGCAAGGTCCGGCGGGACCGCCCGATCCAGCGGTGGCTGCGGAGCTCTGTCGCCTCTACGAGGCAACGGGTGTGACTCCGCTACCCGATTTCTGTCCGTAAGCGAAGCATCAGGAAACAGGGCACCGCCACACGCCAGGTGCCCTGTTTCCTGCTTGCCTCTCTCGAAGGTCTGAGAGGTCAGCAGGATCGGCGTTTCGGGTGGCTACGGGCGGCTCGGGCCCTTCAGCCGCTCGTGATGTAGTCCGTCAGCTCGTGGATATGGACTTCGTGGTCCTCGATGATGGCGCGAACGACATCGCCGATGGAGATCACGCCGACGACTTTCTTCTCGACCAGCACCGGCAGGTGTCGGACGCGCTTTTCGGTCATGAGAGCCATGGTCTCGTCGACGGTGAGCTCGGGATCGACGCACGTGACGCGATGGGACATGATCTCGCTGACCAGGGTCTTCCGCGATCTCTTGCCTTTGAGCATCACCTTGCGGGCATAATCGCGCTCCGAAAAGATGCCGACGAGCCGCTCGCCTTCCATGACCAAGAGCGCGCCGACGTGCTTCTCCGCCATCTCCTCGAGGGCCTCGAAGACGGTCTTGTCGGGAGTCAGGGACCAGATGTCCCGGCCCTTGTGATCCAGGAGATCGGAGACTCGCTGCATGGAGAACTGCCTTCTTCGCAGGAGGTTAGCACGCAGCCTACCCGTCAGCCAGGACATTTGACACAATCCGAAGGCCTCACCAGCTAGCGGATTGATTCCAGGCGGCCCGGCTACAGATCAGTTACCGCAGTTCATGACCTCGCTCACCGCACAGGCCATCTTCTACTACATGGCGGCCGCTAGCGTGGTGAGTGCGCTTCTGGCGGTGACCCGGAAGAACCCGGTCCACAGCATGCTCTGGGTCCTGGCGCTCTTCCTGCACGTGGCGGGCGTCTTCTTGCTCCTGGGCGCCGAGTTCCTGGCCGCGGTGCAGGTAATCGTCTACGCCGGCGCCATCCTGATGTTCTATCTCTTCGTCCTGATGGTGGTGGACCTGCCGGGTGAGGAGGCCGGGCCGCGATTCGGCAGGCACTGGCCGCTCGCCGCAGCCGTGGGGCTCTCGTTCGCGGCGCTGGCCTGGCTCGCCGGCGTCGAGATCCCGGGTCGCGGTGCAATCGCACCAGTCGCAGCACGGGTAGTCACCGAAGGTCCGCCTCGAGGTGGCCTGGAAGACATCGGGCTGGCACTGTTCGGTCCTTTCGCCTTGCCCTTCGAGATGGCCTCGCTCATTCTCCTCGCCGCCATTATCGGCGCCGTCGTCCTCGTTCGGAGGAGGGCGGCCGCCTCGTGATCGTACCGGTCGACTTCGTTCTGGGATTGAGTGCCGTCCTCTTCGGGATCGGTGCCTTCGGCTTTCTGGCGCGACGCAACATCATCTTGATGTTCGTCTCGGCGGAGGTCATGCTCAATGCCGTCAACGTCAGCCTGGTCGGCTTCAGCCGGCAGCTCGATGATCCGAGCGGCCAGGTGCTGGCTCTCTTCGTGATCGCGGTCGCGGCCGCCGAGGCCGGGGTCGGCCTCGGGCTCGTGATCGCCTTGAACCGGAACCGTCCGGGGGCCGGAATCGCGGACCTGACCGAGCTCAAGTGGTGACGTCCCCGTGACACCGACAGTGACGCCTCTCCTCGCGGTGCTGGCGCCGGCCCTGGGCGCGCTCTTGATCGCGTTGACCGGCGAGCGGCGCGCCAACCTGAGGGAGTTCTGGTCGGTCGCGGCCGGAGTCGTCATGCTCGCTCTCGTCGCCAGCATGATCCCGGAGGTGCTCGCCGGTGGCGTGCCGGGAGTCGTGCTCTTCCGGCTTCTTCCCGGTGTCGAGGTGGCCTTCCGGGCGGATGCCCTCGGCGTGCTGTTCGCCGCAGGTGCCTCGCTTCTGTGGATCCTCACTTCGTTCTACTCGATCGGCTACATGCGCTCGCTCGAGGAGCACGCCCAGACCCGCT
>JBHHWO010000051.1:0-27418 GCA_046756565.1 Thermoanaerobaculia bacterium
CCTCGTGCCTTGCAAGCGTACCGTAAGACCTTGTCGCGCGACCATCTGGACTTCTGCCACGGGCTGCTAGACCGAAACTCGGGCTCCGCGGCGCCGTATCTGAAACCATAACGGGGCTCGCGGAGTCTTAGAGGTGAACTTCCTGGGTTCGGAACGTCGTGCTGTGCCTGTCTGAGATCAACAAGTCGTACAGCGTTGGGGCCAACAAGCTCCATGTGCTCAAGGGCATCGACCTCGAGATCGCCGAGGGGGAGATGGTTTCGGTCATGGGCCCCTCGGGCTCCGGTAAGTCGACCCTTCTCAACGTGCTCGGCATTCTGGACACCTACGACAGCGGCGAATACCGCCTGGCGGGAACCCTGATCAAAGGCCTTTCGGAGACCAGGGCTGCGTACTACCGGAATCGCCTGCTGGGCTTCGTCTTTCAGTCGTTCAATCTGATTCCGTTCAAGAACGCGGCCGAGAACGTCGCGCTCCCGCTTTACTATCAGAAGGTGAGCCGGCGCAGGCGGAACCGGATCGCCCTCGAGTATCTCGACAAAGTCGGCCTGGTGGACTGGGCCGAGCATCTTCCCGGAGAGCTGTCCGGAGGCCAGCAGCAGAGGGTGGCCATTGCGCGGTCACTGATCACCAAGCCCAAGGTCATGCTCGCCGACGAGCCGACCGGAGCGCTCGACACCCAGACCTCTCGTGAAGTGCTCGAGATTCTGCGCTCGATCAACCGCGAGGGGACCACGGTGGTGGTCGTGACCCACGAGCACGAGATCTCGGAGATGACCGATCGGGTGATTCACCTCAGGGACGGCATCATCGGCCACGAGAGCCGAAACGGTGGTGGCAACGGCGCCAAAAGCGACAAGCCGGCCGCCGCAGAGACAGCCGTGTGAGCATGCTCGACCTCGACAAATGGCAGGAGATCCTGGCGACCATTCGCCAGAACAAGCTGCGAACGTTTCTCACAGGGTTCAGCGTCGCCTGGGGCATCCTGATGCTCGTCGTCCTGATGGGCACCGGGGAAGGCCTGGCGAACGGGATCGAGTACCAGTTCCGTGACGATGCGGTGAACTCGATCTGGATCAACAGCGGCCAGACCTCCGTCCCCCACGCCGGCCTTCAGCCGGGCCGACGGGTGCGATTCACTAATGAAGACCACGACTTGGTCGCCCGCGACGTCGCCGGAGTCGAGCACATCACCTCGCGGTTCTATCCGCGCGGGACCCTGACGGTTGCCTACGGAGGCGAGACCGGCAGCTTCGACATTCGATCGGTTCACCCCGATCACCAGTATCTGGAAAAGACGATCGTGAGCGCCGGGCGTTTTCTGAACGAGCTCGACATCGCCGAATACCGGAAGGTCACTGCGATCGGCGAGCGGGTCAAGGAGGCGTTGTTCGCAAGCGAGCCGGCGATCGGCAAGTACATCAACATCAACGGCATACCCTTTCGGGTGGTTGGCCTGTTTCGGGACGAAGGCGGAGAGTCCGAGGAAGAGAAGATCTACCTGCCGATATCTACCGCTCAGAAAGCCTTCGGCGGCGCGAATCGCATCACCATGTTCATGCTCACGACGGGGGAAGCCGACCTCGAGACGACCGACGCGATGGCTACCGAGATCAAGGAGCTTCTGGCGCAGCGGCACAGGTTCTCGGTCGAGGATCGACGTGCCGTTTTCGTGCGCAACCTGAACGAGTTCTTTCAGAGGTTCGTCAATCTGATGGCCGGAATCCGAATCTTCGTGTGGATCATCGGGATCGGCACCATCCTGGCCGGCGTCGTCGGGGTGTCCAACATCATGATGATCGTGGTCAAGGAGCGCACCCAGGAGATCGGCGTTCGCAAGGCTCTCGGCGCGACGCCAGGCTCGATATTGGGCCTGATCCTGCAGGAATCGATCTTCATCACCGCTACCGCCGGCTACATCGGCCTGGTCCTGGGCGTGGCTCTGCTCGAGTTCGGCGCCAAGGCGCTGCCGCACTCGGAGTTCTTCGTGAACCCGGGGATCGACCTGCGTCTGGCCCTGGCGGCCACCGCGTTACTGGTCGTGGCCGGCTCGGCCGCCGGGTTCATTCCGGCCTACCGAGCGGCGAGGGTCCAGCCGGTGGAGGCGCTCAAGGATGAATAGGGGCGGAAGACATGTTTGATCTCGACAACTGGCAGGAGATCTACGCTTCGCTGGCCAAGAACCGGTTGCGCACGGCGCTGACTGCGTTCGGAGTCTTCTGGGGAATCTTCATGCTGATACTGCTCCTGGGTTCCGGCCGGGGGCTCGAAAACGGCGTCAATGCGGATTTTTCGGGCAGCGCCACCAATAGCTTCTACGTCTGGACACAGCGTACCTCGAAGCCCTACAGAGGATTGGGCCCGGGCCGTCGGTTCGAGATGAACAATCGCGATACCGAGGCCATTCGCCGTGAGATTCCCGAGGCGGCGGTGATCGCGCCCAGGAACCAGCTCGGCGGTTTCCGCGGCGGCAACAACGTTACCCGCGGCATCAAGGCCGGCGCATTCAGCGTCATGGGCGACTATCCCGAGATCAATCGGATTCAGCCGGTTCGGACCATCGAGGGGAGATTCCTCAACGACTACGATCTCGACGGTCGGCGCAAGGTCGCCGTGATCGGAACGCGGGTCCGGGAGGTTCTGTTCGAGGACGGCGAGGAGGCGATCGGCGACCACGTCAAGATCAACGGCGTCTACTTCAGGGTGATCGGGGTCTTCGAGCCGCGCACTCGCGGCGAGCAGGCGATACGAGACGCCGAAACCATCTATGCGCCGTTCACCACCTTCCAGACCGCCTTCAACTGGGGCGACGAGCTGGGCTGGTACGCGATTACCTCGGCGCCGGGGACCTCGGCGGCCGCGGTCGAAGAGGAGGTCCTGGCACTTCTGAAACGGCGCCACCGGGTGCATCCCGACGACACGCGCGCCTTTGGGCACTGGAACACCGAGGAGGAGTTCCGCAAGGTGCAGGGCCTGTTCGGCGGGATTCGAATGCTGATCTGGATCGTAGGCATAGGCACCCTCGCCGCCGGTGTGATCGGCGTATCGAACATCATGCTGATCGTGGTCAAGGAGCGCACCAAAGAGATCGGGCTGCGCCGGGCGATCGGCGCCACTCCGGTCGGGATCGTCGGCCAGATCCTGCTCGAGTCGATCGTCTTGACGGGTCTGGCCGGCTACCTGGGCCTGCTCGCCGGTGTCGGCCTGGTCGAAGGCGTGCGAATCGGCCTCGAGACGGCGGGCGTCAACGCCCAGATGTTCCAGAACCCGGGAGTCAGCTTCGGCAATGCGACTCAAGCCCTGCTGATCCTGGTGGTCTGTGGAGCCCTGGCCGGGATGATCCCGGCGCGCCGAGCGCTGGCGATCAGTCCCGTGGAGGCCCTGCACGCGGTCTGACCGACCGCCTGTCGTTAGGTATCTATTCCTGAGAAGGAAGTTGCGATGATCAAGAAGATTCTGTTGACGTTGGTGGCCGTACTGCTGCTCGCGAGCTTCGCGGGCACGCTCTACTTCCTCTGGTCCAAGTCCCAAGAGGAGCCGGTCGTTTACAAGACCAACCCGCCCTTCGTGGCGTCGATCGTCAAGAAGACGGTCGCCACCGGATCGGTGGTGCCGCGCAAGGAGGTCGCTATCAAGCCGCAGGTCTCCGGGATCGTGGACCAGGTCTACGTCGAGCCGGGAACGATCGTCGGCGAGGGCGACCTGATCGCGAAGGTCACCATTATTCCCAATATGGTCAGCCTCTCGGGCGCCGAGAACCGCCTCAACCGATCCCGTATCGGTCTCGAGAACGCCGAGACCGAGTACAACCGCAACCGTCAGCTCTACCAGGAGGGGGTGGTCTCCGAGGCTACCTTCAAGGTCTGGGAGATCGAGCTCAAGAACGCCAAGGAGGAAGTCGCGGCGGCCGAAGACAACCTGGCGGTGATTCGTGAGGGAGCCCGCAAGAAGTCGGCCTACGCCGGCAACACGCTGGTCAAGGCCACGGCGCCCGGAATGGTCCTCGAGGCAGAGGTCGAAGAGGGCGACTCGGTGATCGAGGCGAACACCTTCAACGACGGCACCACCATCGCCACGGTGGCCGACATGTCCGAGATGATCTTCGAGGGCAAGGTGGACGAGAGCGAGGTAGGCAACCTTCGAGAAGGTATGGAGCTTCTGGTAACCATCGGTGCGATCGAGCAGGAGCAATTCCGCGCGACGCTCGAGTACATCGCGCCCAAGGGCGTCGAAGAGGAGGGCGCCATCCAGTTCGAGATTCGTGCAGCAATGGATCTCAAGGACAACGTCTTCGTGCGCGCCAACTACAGCGCCAACGCCGACATCGTGCTCGACAAGCGCCACGACGTGCTCGCGATCCAGGAGAGCTGGCTCCAGTTCGACGACCAGGGCACCTTCGTGGAGGTCCAGACGGCCGAGCAGGAGTTCGAGGTCCGGCGGGTCGAGACCGGGCTCTCCGATGGCATCGTGATCGAGGTGCTGGCGGGAGTCGCCGAGCAAGACCGGGTCAAAGATCCGGGCAGCGCCTAGACTCGCATGATGCGAGTCGCGGTCACCCGTGGCGTCAGCGCCGCCATCGGACGGTGCGAGCTGACCCATCTCGAGCGTGAGCCGATCGATCTGGATCGGGCTAGACGACAGCACCGTGCGTACCAGGAGCGCCTGCGGATTCTCGGCTGCCGGATCGAAGCCCTGCCGGACGAGCCCGAGCTTCCCGACTCGGTCTTTGTCGAGGACGTGGCGGTGGTCCTCGACGAGCTGGCGGTCATCACCCGGCCGGGAGCTCCTTCGCGCCGCAACGAGAGGCCATCGATCGGACAGGCGCTCGAGCGCTATCGCCCCTTGTTTCACATCCGAGCTCCGGGCGTCCTGGATGGCGGCGACGTCGTCCTGCTGGGCGACATCGTCTATGTCGGTCTCTCCAGCCGCAGCAATCGCGCCGGAGCGCGGCAGCTTCGCGAGGCGGTAGCAGAGCACGGCTACGATGTTCGTGAGGTCGAGTTTCGTGACTGCCTTCATCTCAAGTCCGCAGCGACGCCGGTGGCTGCCGATACGATCTTGCTGAATCCAGAGTGCGTGGACCGGGCGGCGTTCGGCGAGGCGCGGGTGATCGCGGTGGACCCGCGGGAGCCCAGGGCGGCCAATGTGCTGCCGGTGGGAGAGACGGTTCTCTGTGGCGCGGAGTATCCCGAGACCCGGGAATGCCTGGTGGATCACGGCTTTGAGGTCACCGCGGTCGATGCGTCCGAGCTCGCCAAGGCCGAAGGGGCCCTGACCTGCTGCAGTCTGTTGTTCGAGGTCGAGGAGGATCTCGAGCCTGATCTCAGGCACGGGCTGCACCTCCCGGGCGAAACAATTTCGAAGTTCCATCCGTAGAGGTCAATGGTGGCGAGTGTCACTTCGCGAATCAAATCAAGGAGGCTGCAATGAGAAAACGCCCGACCTTCGCTCTCGCTCTCGTGCTTTGCGTCGCAGCGATCGAGCCGGCATCCGCGAAGACCGTGGATCGCGAGTTCCATGAGTCGTTCAACGTGTCGCCGGGTGCCCGCTTGGACCTGAACCACGGCGACGGCGACGTCGATATCGAGCCCTGGGACAGGGACGTGATCGACGTGTACGTGCGCTATCACGCCGAGCTCAAGGGGGGCGGTATTCGCTCGGAGCCGGATTTCGAGGTCGATTTCGAACAAAGCGGCGATACGGTCCGCGTCCGTGGCCGCGAGATCGGAAATCGGGGAATCGGTTTCTTCTTCAGCCGCGAGCACGAGTACACCTACACGATCAAGGCTCCTGCGTATGTGGTTCTCGACACCAAGGGTGACGACGGAAACATAGACGTCGACGGCTGGCGCGCGGACATCGCTATCGCGCTCGACGACGGTGACCTCTGGCTACGCGACGTCGAAGCGGTGGCCGTGCGAATCGAGGCGCAGGACGGAGACGTGGAGATCGACGGGCTCAAGGCGTCACTCGATATCCGGCTGGATGACGGCGACGTCGATATCGTCGACTGCGAATCGAATCGGCTCAAGATCCGGGCGCAGGACGGCAACGTGATTCTGGATCGTTGCCGTGGAGATTTCGAGATCGCGGTCGATGACGGTGACGTCGACATCACGCGCGCCAGCGTCTCGAAGCTCGACGTGCGCGCCAACGACGGCGACGTCGACCTCGAGCTCGCCTCGGCGACCGATCTCGATCTCTACGTCGACGCCGAGGACGGCGATGTCTCGGTCGAGCTCGGGAGCGGTATCTCGGCCGCCTTCTCGGTAGAGACCGACGACGGCAGTATCCGGGTTTCGTCGACCGACTGGATCCTCACGAAGAAGGACCACCGGGTGACTGGTGAGATCGGCAACGGCGAGGGCCGGATCCGGATCACGACCAGTGACGGCAACGTGACCCTGCGCTGAAGGCGGGCTCCGGCGCTCGGCTAGATTCCCGCGCGGGGACGGATGGCCCCGGCGTAGCTTTCGGGAAGAACGGCGATCGGCGCCCGGTCCTGTAGCGCGAACCCGGCGCGATAGATGGTCTGAAACTCGCCCGGGCCGATCTCGAGGTTCCTGTCGACCCGGCACCATCGAGCATCACCCGGAATCCGGGTCACGGTACCGTGCCGCTCGAGGTCGAAAGAGTAGGTCTTCCCGACTTCGATCGAGTCACGAGACTCGATGCGAAGGCCGCATGGACTGAAATCCAGCACGACGAACTCGAGTTGCGGCGAGCTCACCGTGAGGTCGAAGACCCTCAGCCTCGGCTGGAGACGGGTGCTCGACGCGAGTGGCTTGACTCTCATGGATGAACGGCTCCCTTCGCGTACCCTGTCAGCGAATCGGGGCGAATGCAACGTCGGGTCGTCCCGACTGCGCGTCACTATAGAGATTCCGACATGAACGGGAGATGAAGACGGAGCGCCGCGGCCCGTGTCCATTCGACCCGGAGCTGACGTCCGACCGAGCACAGATCAGCGACCCCTTGGCGACTGCGGTTCCGCGTGTCCCACGCCCCGGCAACCAACTCCCTCGTTTGGTTTCGAGTTCGAAGGCGGCTTCGACGACGACGGTGAATTCAGCCATTCCGAGACCACTCGGAGTCGCGCCCGCAGAACCGGGACGATCGTGCTAAAGGAGATCTCGAGCTCCGGAACGCGGTAGGCTCTTCGGGCTAGCGACGCGCACCCGCGGTTGCCGGTGCAGGAGAAGTCGACGTGTTCTGTTCAAAGTGCGGAGCCGAGTACCGCGAGGGATTCGATCGCTGCAGCGAGTGCGGTGTGCCGCTCGACGAGACGCCCGCGACCGGGCCGGGCCCGGGCCCGGATCCGAATCTCGAGCTGGTGACGATCCTCGAGACCGCCGATGCCTCGGCCGTTCCCGTGGTTCAGTCGATCCTCCAGGCCGCCGGCATTCCCTTCTTCGTGCGCGACCTCCACTCGCTCGGAATGCGCCCGCGCGGCGGCTTCTTCGGAGCCGCGTCGCCGGAGCTCGGCGCCGCGATTCAGGTGCCCGCCGACAGGGTCGACGAGGCCCGCGCTTTGCTCGAGCCCGAGGAGGCCTAGCCGTTGCACCCACCCGACGCGGCCTTCGACCTGGTGACGCGGGAGCGCTGTCATCTGTGCGACGAAATGAAGGCTGTCCTCGATCGGGAGCTTCCCCCGCTCGGTCTCGGCTACGGAGTGATCGACGTCGATTCGGATCCCGCTCTCGCGAAGCGGTTCGGCGAGGTCGTTCCGGTTCTGCTGCGCGACGGCGTGCCGGTCGCCAAGGTGAGGCTAGACCGGCGTCGACTCCTTCGACTGGTCCGCCGCGGCAGGTAGCCCACGCTCCTTCTCGAGAGCTTCTTGATCGTGCTGGCGGTCCTCCTGGCTCTGGCGGCGGACGAGTGGCGCGAGAACCGGGCCGAAGATCGACTGGTTGTCGAGTCCTCCTCGCGCCTTTCAAGCGTACCGCAAGACCTAGTCGCGCGACCCTCTGGGTAGTGGTACGTAAAGACGTACCACTACCGCCATCTGGACTTCTACCACGGGCTGCTAGTGTCCTGTCCCAGTGATTCGCTACACAAATCTCGGGCCTTTCTGCACGCTGCCGGCGTTGCCACTCCTCAACATAGGCCCAGCTATGCTTGCGTCGTGGGCGCCTTGGCAGCGCACACCATGACCTCGAGCCTTATGCACCGAACCACTGGGACAGGACACTAGCCTCAGGCGCTCGCGCGGCTCGGGCCGCGGAGAATCCTGGCGGGCAGAAGCAGAATCGCCTTCAAGAACTGGAAGACCCCGTCAACGGCGATTCCGAGCAGGCGAAACGGCAGCAGCAGCAGCCAGACAAACGGGTAGGCGATCAGCGCCAGCAGGGCCAGCGGCCAGCACAGCACGAGGAGAATGAGCCACAGAATGAAAGTCCACATCGAAAGCCTCCACCTCATTGTACGCGCAACCCGATCCGAGGTTCCGGCTCGCCGGTCCGCGGGTATGATGGGTGTCAAAAAAGGAGCCGAAAGCCGATGACCGAGCAAGCGAGCGCGACATTCGTCATCAAGAGTTGGGAAGAGAACCCGATCGACGAGACCGAGGAAGGAATCGGCCTGATGCGGGCCGAGGTGTCCAAGTCGTACGAGGGCGATCTCGAGGGCGAAGGCAGGGTCGAGTATCAGATGATGTACCGGGACGACGGCTCGGCGAGCTTCGTCGGCTTAGAGAGGTTCACCGGAACCCAGGCCGGGCGGAAAGGCAGCTTCGTATTCGAGCATCGCGGTACCTTCGAGGAGGGGGTGGTCAAGTCGGTTTGGCATGTCGTGCTCGGTTCGGGCACCGGCAAGCTCGCCGGACTGCAGGGCGAAGTCGCTTTCGCGGCCGGCCACGCCGACTCGTATCCGATCTCACTCGACTACGACTTCGAATAGCCTTCGTCGCAGCGGGCTTCACTCGGTTCACGGCCGGGTTCGCGACAGGTCACCACGTCCCGGGGAGCGTCGAGAAACGGGAGAAGCTCGCTCAAGCCATCAACGAGCTTGGAGAAGCGCTCCACAAGATGGCGCTGCACCAGCGCCATCGCCGCCAACTCGAGCGCGTGGTCGCGGTCGGAGGCGGTATCCGGCCGCTCGCAACACCTCCGGCATAGATGAATCCTGATCGGAGACGAGGTCGAGCCGACGCTCACGGCGGCACCATTTCTCTTCGTTCGGGAGAGGGAGAAGAACCCTCGGGGAGCTTCGCTCAGGTGAGGGCAGAGAACGACCAACGGCGTCCGGGACCGAAACATCAGGACGAAATGGGGCCGTTCGTGCCGGCCTCGTCGTTGCTCTCCGCCGCGACCTTTCGAGCGCAGCTCTCGCAAATATCACCGGCCGGATGGCTGCCCAGATCGGGAACCAGCATTGCCAGCGGCAAGTGCTCCGACTGCAGGTCCCAAGGCACTTCGCAGAGCGCGCAATGATGCCCCCAGCGCTCGCCGATGAGCTGCTCGATGGAGCGCTCGTCCGCTGGCTTTGATCGATTCGAGAACAAGTCCTGTGCGTCGATTGTCGACTCGAAGCGCTTGGCGAAGGCGAGCGTGCGCAGCAGGTTGGTCCCGGCCGGAACGGTGTTGCGCCTGATCCATCGATTGACGGTCTCGCGCGTGACGCCGATGGCTCTCGCCAGCTCGCTCTGTGAGACGCGGTGTCGGTTCAGGAAGAGCTGGAGAGGATGCCTTGGGTGCATGGTGGGATGTAGTTGATGTGTATGGCAATGATATCAACATCAATTTTCTGAGGACATACAGGTGTACTCTTATTGACATCAATGTCGCAGCTGGCAGAAATTCTCCTCGAGAAGCTCAAGAAGATTCCGATCGGCGAAGTCGGCAAGACGGCTGATCTCGCCGGCATCAGCCGCGAGCAATTGACCCGCTGGCGGCGAGGGCAGCTTCGGATCAACCCTACGCTCACCAATTTGGAGAGGCTCGCAACGGTGCTGGGGCTGAGCATCGCGGTCACCGATCTCGGCAGAGGCGGCGTCGTCGCCGAAGCCGGTAGCGAGTACCCGGCGGATGCTGTCGAGTTGAGGCGCGATTTCGAGCGCGAGAAGAAGAAGCTCCGACGCCGGATCAAGCGGCTCGAGCGCGAGCTCGGCATCGAGTCCGGCGGCAGCAGCGCGGAGTAGGCGGGCGGTTCTCGCCGGACGATCGCCGCTCGGCCTCCTCGTCTGTGCGAGACTCCCGCGATGGACAACGCCGAGATCGCCTCCGTTTTCCGGCGCATCGGTCTTCTGCTCCAGATTCAGGGGGCGAATCCCTTCCGGGTCCGCGCCTACGAGAATGCCGCCCACACGGTCGACGATGCCGTCGAGCCGATGGCGAAGCTGGTCGAGCGCGGCGACGATCTGACCGCGCTCGACGGAATCGGCAAGGAAATGGCCGCGAACATTCGAGAGCTGGTGGAGACCGGCTCGCTTGGCAAGCTGGAGCAGCTGGGCTCCGAGATCCCGATCTCGCTGATCGACATCGTGGCGCTTCCGGGCGTCGGACCCAAGAAGGCCAAACGGCTGTGGCAGGAGATGGGAATCACCGAGGTGAACGCGCTGGCCGAGGCCGCTCTGGCGGGAGAGATCTCGAAGCTCTCGGGTTTCGGAGTCAAGAGCGAACAGCAGATTCTCGCCGGCATCGAGCGTCAGCGGCGCTACGCGAATCGCCTCTCGCTCGCCCAAGTCGACACGCAGGCCACGCCGTTGCTCGAGTATCTGCGAGAGATCTCCGGCGTGCGCAAACTCGAGGTGGCCGGCTCGTACCGGCGCCGGCGCGAGACCATCGGCGATCTCGATATCCTGGCCGTCGCTTCGAAGCCGGAGCGGCTGGTCCGGGGTTTCGGCGAATATCCGCTCGTGGCGTCGATCGAGAAAGCCGGAGACACCCGCGCGACCGTCATTCTCGAGTCCGGCTTTCAGGTCGATCTGCGGGTGGTGCCGGCCAAGAGCTGGGGAGCCGCTCTGGTCTACTTCACGGGCTCCAAGGCGCACAACATCAAGCTCCGGCAGCGGGCCATCGAGCGCGGAATGCGGCTTTCCGAATACGGCGTTTTCGACGAGACGGGCCTGGATGAGGGCGAGGGGGAGGGCGACCCCTGGGCGGGCGAGTATGTGGCCGGGAAGAGCGAGAGGACCGTCTACTCGTCGGTCCAACTACCATGGGTCCCGCCCGAGCTGCGCGAGGACAGGGGAGAGGTCAAGGCGGCGGCCTCGAAACGCCTGCCGAAGCTGATCCGCGAGCAGGATCTGCGCGGGGATCTCCAGACCCACTCGAACTGGTCCGACGGCAAGAACTCGATCGAGGAAATGGTCGTCGCCGCCAAAGCGCGCGGCTACGAGTACCTCGCGGTCACCGATCACAGCCCTCTGCTCGCCATGACCGGAGGCCTCGATCGCCACAAGCTCAAACAGCAATGGGCGCAGATCGAGGCGGTGCAGGACCGCCACCCGGAAGTCCGCATCCTCAAGGGAATGGAGGTGGACATTCTCGAGAACGGCTCACTCGACATGGACGAGCAGAGCCTGGAGGAGCTGGACCTCGTCCTCGTGGCGATTCACTCGTCCTTCGATCTTTCGACCGCGGATCAGACCGCGAGGGTTCTCAAGGCGCTGTCTCACCCGCGAGCGCATATCTGGGCGCACCCTCTGGCGCGGCGGATGGGCAAGCGTGACGAGATCAAGATCGATCTCGATGCGGCGCTGCACTGTGCGGTCGAGAACGGCGTCGCGGTCGAGCACAACGCCCACCCGCAGCGACTCGATCTCAGGGACGTCCACCTGCTCAAGGCGCGAGAGCTGGGCCTCGACGTGGCGATTGGAACCGACGCTCACGCCGTCGACCAGCTCGACCTGATTCACTACGGCGTCGAGCAGGCCCGCCGAGCGTGGCTCACGAAGAAGGACGTCCTCAACGCAATGCCGTTGAAGCCTCTTCTGAAGTGGCTCGATAAGTAGGGGGTTGCGTCGGCGGAGATCCGCAGGCGAGTCCTCCGGGGGATGGCTCGGGCGTCCCTCGGTCGATCGTCTTGCTCTGCCTTCAAGCGCAGCGAAGGGCGCTCTACGTTGGGGCGAGGTGCCTTCTACGGCGAGGACTTCCGACCACTCGGTACTGTGCCTGAATGGCCGGCCGCGTGCCTCTTGCTCGCGAGCGCTTACCCGAGTCTTCGAGGGGCGAGCGAGAAGACGGCAGCGGCGGCCCTCAATCGAATCGAGCCACCACAGAGACCCGGTTGAAACCCCATCGCCGCGACGTTTTTAGTCGACGATGCGCGTCTGGTACGTCTCGAGGTACTCGCGGTGGAGCGGCGTGTCCGGGAAGGCCTCGTCCGGCCGGTACGGATATCCGCTCATTCCGCGGAATGGCAGCGGCTCGACCTGGGCAGCGGCGAAGGTGTTGCGGTCGGCGTCCTTGTCCCACCCGTGGCTCTCCAGGAAGTACGAGCGCTTCCAGCCGGGAGCGATCTCCGGCAGTGACGTGCCGTCGAAAACCAGGACCATCTCGTCGCCGGCGCCCATGACGACGCTTCGCGAATCGGGCTCGGCGAGCAGCTCGCGCACGTCGCCGTAGCGCGTGTAGCGACCCGGGAACGAGAGCCAGGGCGAGTCCGCGGACGAATGGCCGTACTCGAAACTGTGGGGTGCGTTGGCGGCCTGGCGGACCATGCGTGAGAAGCCCCGGAAGCGAAGCTCCGCGGTCTCAGGCGCGAGGCGGGCGCGGATCTCGGCGGCATCGTCGGCGGGAGTTGTCGTCCAAGCGATTCGATCCCAGGACAGCCATTGATTCGACACGATTCGCAGCCGCCGCACCCCTTCAGGCAGAGGCGGAGTATCGATCACCATGGTCTTGGTCTTTCCGGCGGGGTGGCCCATCTCTTCGACGAGCGTTTTCCATCCGGATCCGGTGAGCATCTCGAGGTGCGGCGCCGCCGGCGTCAGGTCCGAGCGCTGGTCGAGCGCCAGGTTCAAACTGGCGTCGGCCGGAAAGATCCAGCCGTCGAGGTGGAGCCGGATCGCCCGGGCCGGAGCCCGGCCCAGGTCGAGCTCGAAGGTCCACGGTTCGCGGCTGACTCCCTGATACCGGCTCTCGATCCATCCGTCGGCATAGACCTCGTCGCGATCGGCGACTCTGTGCGTGACCTCTCGGCCCGAAGCATCCCAGGCGGCCGCAACCGGCTCGAGCGAGTGGCTGGCGAGAATCCGGTCTTCGATGACGCGGCCCGGCACGATCCGCAGCGAGCTGGCGACCTCGGTCCGGTCGGGGTGATCGACGATCCACAGTCGGGAGTAGTCGAAAAACGCCGCCTCCCAGAGCTCCTCGGTCACCCGCAGCTGGAAGCGGCCGTCATCGGCAGCCAGGGCATCGAGCCTGACGAGCTCCTGGGGGTCGGCTCCGGCCCATACGCCGTCGGCTACCGGCAGGCCCGCGGGAGCTCCCCACAGAAGATCGGTCTCGAACTCGAAGCCCTCACCGTTCCAGGAATAGACGAACGGGCAGCTGCCCTTGAGCAGCTGCTCTTCAACAATGAGCTGGTTGGGCGTGGGATCGAACCGGTTCTGGGGCACGCCGTTGGTCCATACCACCCGGATCAGGTCCGGCGACTTGAGTTGTCCAAGTCCGAAGTGGGTGACGTCGCCGGTGACCTCGCGGAACTGATAGGCCGATCCCGCTCGGACCTCGATGGTGGCGCCGAGTCCGAAACCGTTGTTCTTGCCGTTGCCCTTCGAGAGGCCCTTGAGTCGCAGAGCGAGCCAGCGATCGTTGTTGCCGCCCTGGTTTTCGATGATAAACAGCCCGTCCTGGTTCTGAGCCGCCAGGTCGACGTCACCGTCGCCGTCAATGTCGCCGGCGGCAAGCGCGTCGGCTCGTGCCGTGCCCGCGACCTGGAGAAAGGCGAAACCGTCGGCGCGCTGGGCGAGAACCACGAGACCAGCCGCCCCGCCGACAGCCAGATCCAGCCTGCCGTCGTTATCGGCGTCGAGGATGCTCAGGGCGGTGAACCGGGCCGAGGTTCGGAGTGTCTCTCCCAGGTCCCACGGCTCGAACGTGCCCTCCCGATTGTGCCAGAGGCCGACACCCCCGCCCGCGACCACCAGATCCGGCCAGCCGTCGTTGTCGAGATCGGCGCTGGCGAGCCGCGAGGCGTCGTCCGCCGGTATCTGATCGCCGAGTAGCTCGAAGCGCCCCTGCCGAAGGTTGTCGAACCTGACGACTCCATTCTCGTCGAGGATCGCCAGGTCCAGGTCGCCGTCGCGGTCGAGGTCGCTGGCGACCACGTCGGCCGGGCTGTTCAAGTCGCTCTTCGGGAGACTCCTGCTTGCGACCGGCTGAAGCGCGCCCTGGAGGTTGTTTCGAAACAGTTCGGTCGCCGAATCACCGGTCACCAGGAGGTCGAGGTCGCCCTCGATGTCGAAATCGATCACCGCGGCGCCTCCGCCTCGCGCCTCGCCCAGCCCGAATTCGGCGGTCGCGGTGGCCAGCCGGCCGTCGCCTGAGCCGGTGAAGAAGTGAGCTGCCCCGGGTCCGTATGCCAGAATGTCCTGGCTGCCGTCGTTGTCGATATCTGCGACCAGCAGCCGCCGGGCACCTTCGGCCGGGGCCTGCGAGCGCTGGTTCCCGTCGGCATCGAGCACCTGCACGGCCCCTTCGCTCAGACGGATCAGCTCGGGCCGGTGATCGCCGTCGAGGTCGGCGATCTGCACGTCGCTGCCGGTTCCCGCGACGAGTTGCCGCGCTTCGAACCGCACCTTCGCCGGCGTGCCGAAGGAGGTCACCGGCGGCTCGTTACGAAATGCCCTCAACGGCACTCCTTGGATGCCGGTCTGGAGCTCGCGCAGGCTTTCGCGATACATCGCGGTGACCTTGAGCACGTTCTCGAGCCGCAGGGACGGCACTCGGGCTCCGGCGAGATCGTTCTCCTCGAGCTTGTCGAGGACACCGTCGAGGAGCTGATCGGCTCGAGCGTTGGCGGGCGCTTGCCAGACGAGCTCACGAATCCGCAAATAGGCGCCGGTAGCCCGTGCTCGATCGCCATGTTCCCGAGCCGACTTGCCGATCTGCAGCATCACGACCAGGTTCTCGGGCCGCAGCTTCGCCAGGCGGTCGAGGGCCTCGTCGGTGGCCTCGGCGGCGTCCTCGCCACCGATGGCAGTCGCGTTCCGGTAGAGCGTGTACTGGGTCTCGGCGTCTTCGGGGGCGAGCTTCGCGGCCTCTCGAAACGCCTCGAGGCCGGCGTCGTTATGACCCGACCAGGTGAGGATCTCGCCGCGAATCGCGATCAGACGCGCATCGCGGGGAGTCGTGGCCTCCGCCGCGTGGATGGCTTCCAGTGCGGCGTCCGTCTTCTGCTGCCGCAGCAGTGCGATGGCGAGGTTCGCGCTGGCCAGCGGATCGCCGGGAGTCAGCCCGACGAGCTCACGAAAAGCGGTCTCGGCCTTGGATGGCTGCTCGTTCTCGAGCTCGGCGAAGCCGCGGTTCCGCAACTCGACCGCGCGATCGGAAACCGCGGCGGCGCGCAGGAGCAAAGCGAGGACCAACAGCCCGCCCACCGCCAGGGTGGCCGAGAGCGCGGAGCTTCTGCGAGCGATCGTCATCGACGCATTCTACCGGCTGCAGCAAGAGCGCCGGAGGTCGGAGCTCGCCTAGTTCTTCTTCTTTTCGCCCTTGAAGAGCCGGAGGAACATGAGCAGAAGAATCGAGCCCAGCGTCGCGATCACCAGACTGCGGACGTCGAATCCGGAGATGCCACCGTAGCCCATATAAGTGGCGATGAAGCCGCCGATGAGCGCGCCGACGACGCCGATCAGCGGCGTTATGATGCAGCCGCCTGGGTCCTTGCCTGGAAGCAGGAACTTGCCGATCGCTCCAGCAATGAGACCAATGAGAATCCAGGACCCGAGGCCCATGATTGCGAAGGTGTCGAGCATTTGCGTGTGTCCTCCCGTGCGGTCCGAGTCTACTTCGTGCCGCCGCGCGTCGGCGGCGATCGGCAGGCGAATCCTTCAGGGGACGGCTCGGGCTAAAGGGCCTGCTGGGGCGCAGGCCCTCGCCTGCGCTCCGCTGCGCGCAAACCGGTCGTGGTCATCTGACGTCATTTCGGGCGCTTGCGGATAGCCCCTGCATGGATTCCCTGCCGCCTCGCTGTAGCCGACGCGCTCCTTGCTTCTCCAAGTTGTTCGTGGAGCAGCGCGCCGCCGAGGTGCGCGCCGCTGATCTAATGAAAGCGCTTGAGGTGAGATCTCGTGGCCGAGGTCGTCGGCGAGCGGAGTGATTCGAGGTCGGAGGCGAGGTATCCGCCGGGCCGAACGAGAGGCGGCCGAGGTGCCTTTCAGGGCGATCAGCCACCCGTAGGGTCGAGCCGAAGGCGAGTTCGCTGTTGCCCTCCGAGGCCGCCACGAGTGAGGGCCAGGCGGATCGGCTCCGCCGAGTGCGGAGCGAGACGATCGACCGAGAGACGCGGATGCCCGAGACCGCCGCCGACGCGCGAAGGTATTCAAAGACGAACCGAGTGTAGTCTGTCGGCTCAAGCCGCGCCCCAGTCGTGCTCGACATCGGGCGCTAGAATGACCCGCCATGCCCGAGCCGAAGCGCGAGCGCCTGTACCTGATCGACGGGTACTCGAACATCTTCCGTGCCTTCTACGCGATTCGCAACCTCTCGAACTCGAAGGGCTTCCCGACCAACGCGATCTACGGCTTTCACAACATGCTCAGAAAGCTCCTGCGCGAAGAGGAGCCTGAGTTGATCGGCGTGGCCTGGGACGTTTCGGAGCCCACCGTGCGGACGGAGAAGTTCGAGGACTACAAGGCGAACCGGAGTCCGACGCCCGAGGATCTCAAGCCACAGCTGCCCTACATCCGGAAGACACTCGAGGCGCTTCGCATTCCGATCCTCGAGATGGAGCAGTACGAGGCCGACGACGTCCTGGGGACGCTGTCGAAGAAAGCGTCCGCAGCCGGATACGACGTGATCCTGGTCTCGGCCGACAAGGATCTGCTGCAACTGGTCGACGATCACGTTTCGATGTACCACACCGGCCGCGAGAAGCTCTACGACCCCGCCCTCGTCGAAGAAGACCTCGGCGTAGCTCCCGATCGCGTCATAGACATCATGGCGCTCAAGGGCGACTCGGTGGACAACATACCCGGGGTACCCGGTATCGGCGAGAAGGGCGCCGTGCAGCTGATTCGCGAATTCGGCGATCTCGATAGCCTGCTCGAGCGCGCCGAGGAGGTGGCCCGCAAGAGCTACCGCACCGGCCTCACCGAGCACCGCGACAAGGCCGAGTTGTCGCGCGAGCTGGTGACCATCCATACGGACCTGCCGGTGGAGCTCGACGCCGAAGCTCTGCGCCTCTCCGAGCCCGACAAAGAAGCTCTTCGCGATCTGTACAGAGAGCTCGAGTTCTTCAGCCTGCTCGAGGAGTTGGGCGCGGATCCGGTGAGCGTCGAGCCGGTTACGGCGGCGACCGAAGCGCTGGCGCCCGAGGACTGGACCCGGGCGACGGCCGGTCTCGAAGACCAGTTCCTGGCCGCGGTGGACGGGGCAGGCGAACCGCTCGGCCTGGTCGCCTCGGGTGCCGGAGGAGAGGTGGTCTACGCGGACTTCCGTCGCGCCGGAATGGGGGATGCGGCGCTCGAGTGGCTGGCGCGAGTTCTCGAGCATTCAAAGTCGGAGGTGAGCGGGCATGACCTGAAAGAGGTGGTCCGCCTTGCCGCCGCTCACCATGGGAACCGCAGCTTCGAGGCGCGTGCCCGGCTCTTCGACACCATGCTGGGCTCGTATCTGTTGCGCAGCGCCGCGCGTTCCCATCAGCTGGAAGAGCTGGTTCTCGAGCGCCTCGGCACTCACGCGGTCACTCGAAGCGACGCCGGCTGGGACAAGGGGCAGGAGCCTGCGCTCGGCTCCGACGGTCTTCTGACCTTCGCGGCGGAGCGAGTCGAGCTACCTCGGCTCCTGGCCGCGTCGATGCGCGGCGAGCTCGAGAATCAGGGGCTGGAGGGCGTCTACGAGCGTATCGAAGCGCCACTCATACCGGTGTTGGTTCGGATGGAGGAGCGCGGCATCGCTCTCGATACCGCGTTTCTGGAAGAGCTTTCGGCGAAGATGTCCTCGGAGCTCGCCGGTCTCGAAGCCGCGATCTACGAGATCGCCGGCGCCAAGTTCAACATCAATTCGCCACGTCAGCTCGGCGAGGTGATGTTCGAGAGACTCGGCTACCCGGTAATCAAGAAGACCCGCAAGACCAAGACCTACTCGACCGATTCGGCCACGCTCGAAGAGCTTGCGATAAGGGGCTATGAGCTTCCCGACAAGATCCTCAAGTATCGCGAGGTGGCGAAGCTCAAAGGCACCTACGTCGACGCCTTCCCGGCCCTGATCGCCGGCGACGGCCGGCTTCATACGCGTTTCTATCAAGCGGTAGCGGCCACCGGACGGTTGGCGTCGGCAAATCCGAACATGCAGAATATTCCGATCCGCACCGAGCAGGGACAGCAGATCCGCAAGGCGTTTCTGGCGCCCGAAGGACGGGCGCTGGTGGTCGCCGACTACAACCAGATCGAGCTCCGGGTCCTCGCACACATCGCCGAGGAGCCGGCGCTGGTCGAGGCTTTCCGTGCCGGCGAGGACATCCACTCGACCACCGCCGCCGGAGTCTTCGAGGTCGCTCCTGGTCTGGTGACGCCCGACCAGCGGCGCGCAGCCAAGGTGATCAACTTCGGCATCATGTACGGTATGAGCGCCTTCGGGCTGGCTCAGAACCTACGCATCCCGAAGGCCGAGGCCGAGAAGTTCATCAAGGCCTATCTGGACCGGTACGGGGCGGTGCGCCGGTACATGGAAGACACCGTCGCGGCTGCGAAGGAGGAGGGCAAAGTCGAAACGCTCTACGGCCGGATACGGTGGCTGCCGGACATCAACAGCCGGAACTACAACTTGCGCGAGAACGCCAAGCGGATGGCGATCAACGCCCGGATCCAGGGCACCGCGGCGGACCTTCTGAAGCTGGCCATGATCCAGGTCGACCGGCGGCTGCGGGAGGAGCGGTCGGATTCCGATCTTCTGCTCACGGTTCACGACGAACTGGTTCTCGAAGCTCCGGAGTCCGATGCCGGAGCGGTCGCGGCAATGGTGCGCGAGGAGATGGAGAGAGTCGAGCGCCTCGACGTGCCTCTTCTGGTCGATGTCGGGTTCGGGCCAACCTGGTACGAAGCCAAGGTGTGAGCCGCTGGCGGCGGGTTTCCCTGGCGCCGCTCGGCGCGATCCAGTCGCTCGGAGTTACCTCGAGTAGCGGGTGATTCTGCCTGCGGGTCCCACCGCCCAGAACGTGTCCGGGTCGCCGAAGGCCACCGCCCACGAGTCGCGGTCGTCGATCGCGGACCATGCTTCTCCCCGATCCACCGCTACGCTCAGACCCGCCGGACCGGCCGCTATCACGGTCCTGCCGTCGCCCGACCAGGCGCCGCCGTAGACGCCGCCGGCGAATGTCACCCGCCCCCCGGCTCCCCAGGTGCCGCCACCGTCTCCGCTGATTGCGACGTTGTCGGTAAAGGCATCCGGTTGCTCGAGATCGCCGCCTAGAGCGATGCCGATCAGTTCATCCGCAAACAGCACCGAAGTCAGACCGGCGGAGCCGCCCCGGACCACCGGGGTCTCGGCAAAAGCCCAGGTCCGGCCGTAGTCACCGGTGCGCAGCACCCTGGCGCTGCCGCCTGCGCCGCTCGCGATCCACGCGAGTCCACCCGGTGCGGTCTCGACGCAGCTGCCGCTGGCGGCAAAGCCACCCTCACCTGGTCCGGCGTCGGGAAGCGCACTGGGCGGCACTCTGGACCAGCTCGTACCGTCCTCGGTCGCGAGTACGTACAACTCCCCCCGGACGGAGTCTCCGTACGCCAGCCCGCGCTCGGGACTCCAGAAGTCGAAGCAGTCCAGAAAGCCCTCCGGCTCGTCGTTCACGAACTGCCGACGCCAGCTATCGCCTCCGTCGGTGGTTTTGAGTATCCGGGACAGCTCACCGGGTCCGGCGGCGAGGAGGTAGGCGGTTTCGGCATCGACGGCGTGGACGTCACGAAACTGGAGCTCCTCGGAACCGCGAACCTGCGAGGTCATCCAGTGTCTCCCGCCGTCGGTGGTGCGCGCGAACGTACCTTCGAGTCCGCTCACCCATAGGACCGCCGCGTCGACCGCCGAAACCGCCTGGAGGCGAACCTGAGTGTGGCTCTCCTGATCGACGCCGATGAACGGTCGGCCGGCATCGGCGGCGACTCGACCAGCCTCCGGATCGACGGGTTCTTGCCCAGCACAACCGAGTGTCAATGCCAGGGTGGCGACTGCCCACGAGCTCCGAGGCACGTTCTATTCCGGCAGGTCCCAGCCCCGGAGCTCGTAGTACTTCGCTCGCGGCGTGGCACGCAGGGGATGGATGCCGTTCTTGCGGCACCACACGAAGTGGAACGTACAGCCTAGGATGCCGGCGCCGACAGTAAACGTCAGGGCCCAGTGACCGACGAAGAAATAGAGGCCGATCGTCACCGCGGCGACCACAACCCACTTGACGATCTTGCGCCAGGCCTCCGTCTCGACCTCGAACTTGTCGAAGATCGAATGGCCCAGGGTCTGGATCACATAGAGAACGCCAAGCTCGAGCGCCACGCCCGGGTCAGGAGTCATGCGCCGATTCCGTAGCGATCGACCAGAACGGCGCGGTGATGGAGCTCGTGACCCGCGATGATCCAGGCGATCGCGCCGGCCTGGAATTCGACATTCGATGCTATGCCGCGCCGCAGCCATTGCTCTTCACTGAGCGACCGAAACAGCGTCACGGTGGACTGACGGACGGCCACCAGGTTGGCGACCACCTCGGCCACCGGCCGTCCGCCGAAGCCGGCGCCTTCGGTCCATTCGTCCTGGTCCATGCCCGGAATCGGCTGAGCGTCGCCGCGAGAGAACGCCAGTGCGCGGTACGCGAAGACCCGCTCGGCGTCGGCAACGTGGCCAAGCACTTCCTTGACGCTCCACTTGCCGGGCTCATAGCGGTGCGCGCCTCGCTCTTCGGTAAGCGAATCGAGCATTGCCCGGGTTTCGACTAGCTGGGCGGCCAGCTGCTCGACCACGTCGCCGTCAGGCACCTTGTCGATATAGGTGAAGTAGTAGTCGGCGGCGTCGTCGGGGGTGGGTCGTCTGCTCCTCATGCCGGCGAGCTTACCGAAACTCGCTCGGGCTCCTGCCGATGTCGACGATGCTGCAAGCGGAGTGGACCCCGAGTCCGAGCTCGCGCGCCCGATCGAGAACCTCGTCGTCTGCCGAGCCCGGGTTGAACCAGACCTGATTCGCACCGACGGCCGCCAGCTCGGGCAAGACCTCGAGCGACACGGCCGGAGGCAGGTAGACCGAGACCCTGTCGAGAGCCGCCTCGATCGAGTCGAGCGTAGGTTTCACCGGGAGCCCCTCGATCACGCCGCCGCGGGGATTGACCGGAAAGACCTGCCAGCCTTCGGCCAGATAGGCGCGTACAGCCTTGTTGCCGTACTTGGCGCGGTTGGCAGAGGCACCGAGGACGGCGACTGTGTGTTGCTCGGCGTCCATGGGTTCAGTTCCTTCTCGCACGTACGATTTGGCGCTGGTTGCCCACCCGGCGCGTGACTCCGATCGAGTCGAGGTGCTCGAGCAACGGAATCGCCCATTTGCGGGTCAGGCCGAAGCGGTTCTTGAAGTCGGCGACGGAGAAGGAGTCCTGGCCGGAAGCGCGCATCTCGTCGCGGACTCGCTCGACCGCCCCGGTGGCGATCACCAGCTCGCCCGGCAAGCGAGTCAGCTCGCCGTGCTCGATGTGGAATTTGACGACACCGTCGAGCACCTGCGGTTTGGCGCGGGTCGCATCGCGCAGGTCCGACGGCGAGGGGGGCGCGAGGCCGCCCGTTTCGAACAGCGCGAGGATGGTCTTCGAGAGCTGCGATTCCTCGCCGGAGAGACTGGCCTCGCGGCCCGGCGCGTTGATCTCGCCGCCGGCCACCGACAGCACCTTCCGCCGCCGCAGCCATTCCAGGTACACGTCGGCCAGTGGCCGTGCCTGTGCGGGCAGTAGCCGGTTGACGGCTTCCGCCTTGGGCATTCCGGTCGCCAGCCGGTTCTCGGAGAAGTACCGCTCGAGCAGTCTGGCGGCCTTGGTTTCGAGCTGTTGAAACGCGGCCGGCACGATCCAGCGCCGCTCGGCGGCCTCCCCGGTCACGGACAGGACCACCTGATCGGCGGCCAGCCGCTCGAGAGCGGAAGTAGTCGCCTCGACGGAGCGGCCCGAGCGTCGGGCCAGCTCACCGGTGGTTCGGCCGATCAGGCCGGCTCTCGAGAGCCAGTAGGCTGACCGCTCGTCGCCTCCCGCCTCGAGGGCCCGGAGAGCGTCGGTGCGTCGCTTGGCGTTGACGCCGGTCCAGCCTGGATCCAGAATCTCGCCGCCACCGAGGGTCAGGGCCGGGGAAAGACGGCGGCAGATCCAGCGGTCGCCGGGTGCGACTGCGACAGCTCCCGCGAGCCGGATCTCGACGATGCCGGAGCCGCCCGGCTCGATCGCCTCCGCCAGCGGCCGCATCCTGGCGGGCCGGTCGGCCGAAAAGCAATGAAAGCGGATCGGCTCCCATCGACGCAGCGTTTTTGGAGCACTCGCGAGCAGCCGGACGCGTGCCGCCAAGCGTTCGGTCTCGAGGTACGAGCCCGGAGCGACCAGCAGGGTGCCTCTGGGCAGTTGTTCGAGCTCGGCGCCGGCGAGGCGAAGGGCGGTGCGCTCGCCCGCGACCGCGCGCTCTCGGTCGGCGCTGTGGACCTGGATGCTGCGCACCCGGACGTTGGTGCGGCCGGGAGCGGTCTCCAACCTCTCGCCGGTCTCGATGGTGCCCGCCGCCAGGGTTCCCGTGACTACGACGCCCAGCCCCTTGAGCACGAAGGCCCGATCGATCGGAAGCCGGGCCGGCTCGTCCGCGTGGGTCCCAGAATCTCCGTGAACCCCCGCCAGCTCGACGATCGCCTGTTCGAGCTCGGAGACGCCGTCGCCGGTCACGCTCGATACCGGCACCACCGGGCACCCCGCGAAACGGGTGCCGCTCAGGGTCTCCTCGATCTCGAGTCTGGCGAGCTCCGCCAGATCCTCGGACACCAGGTCGATCTTGGTGAGCGCAACAATGCCGGCCGGGATCTCGAGCAGCGAGCAGATGTCCAGATGTTCGTTCGTCTGCGGCTTGACACCCTCGTCCGCGGCGACCACCAGCAGCATGATCCGGATACCTCCGAGACCTGCCAGCGCGTTGTCGACGAAACGCTCGTGGCCCGGCACGTCGACGAATCCGATCTGGAGATCGTCTCGCTCGAGATGGGCAAAGCCCAGGTCGATAGTAATCCCTCGCTCCTTCTCCTCCTGCCATCGATCGCAATCGGTGCCGGTCAGCGCCTCGAGCAGGCTGGTCTTGCCGTGGTCGATGTGACCGGCGGTGCCGACGATGACGCGACGCATGCTGCCTTCGGCCGGAAGCTCGGAGGTCTAGGTGCCGAGCACTTCGCGGGCGATCTTGTTGATCGTTCCGCCGTCGGCTCGACCCGCGTATTTGGCCATCATCGTCTTCATGATCACGCCGATGGCGGCCGGACCTGAAAGCTCCTGCTCGTCGACCAGGGCGGCTATTGCGCCGCGGAGCTCGTCCTCGTCCGCTTGAGGCGGCAGATAGGCCGACAGGATCTCGGCTTCTCGCTCTTCCTTGGCGGCCAGCTCTTCCCGGTCGCCACTGCGGTACTGCTCGGCCGAGTCCTTGCGCTGTTTGATTGCCTTGCGGACGAGTTGCAGGAACCCGGCCTCGTCCACCTCGGCCCCAGCGCGGATCTGCTCGTTTTTGATCGCGGTCAGTAGAAGGCGAAGGGTCGAGACCCGCTCCTTGTCGCCCGCCTTGAGGGCTTCTTTGATCTCGGACTGGATGTTCTCGTGGGGCATTGGCATGGCCTCATTCTAGCTTCGGAGCCGCCCGCCACGCAGCCCCGCGCGACGGCAGCGATCGGCAGGCGAATCCTTCAGGGGACGGCTCGGGCTGGAAGGCCTCCAGCGGCGCGGGCCCTCGCCTGCGCTCCGCTTCGCGCATACCACCGATGGCCCTCAACCGCGATCTCGGGCGCTTGCAGAGAGCCCCCTGCGCGGATTGACTGCCGCCTCGCCTTGGCCGCCGCGCTCGTCGGCTGCCGCGGTTGCCTGGCAGTCGCCGACTGGAGTCGATCCAGAGCACGATCCAGCGCACACGAGACCGAGCCTCGAGCTTCCTTCCGCGCCGCTCGTCTAATGAAAAAGCCCGAGGTGAGGTCGCACGAGTTGGAATGCGGCTGGTGCGGTCGGCTGTCGAAGTGTCTTCAGGGGCATCGAAGGGTGCCCGAAGCTTGAGCGGCCAAGGTACGTAGTACGGCTGGCGTTTCCCGACTGCTCGGTACTGTGCCTGAAGGGCCGGCCGCGTGCCTCTTGCGAGCGAGCGTTTACCCGAGTCTTCGAGGGGCGAGCGAGAAGACGGCACCGGCGGCCCTCAATCGGCGCGAGCCGCGGCAGAGACCCGGCTGAGGGACGCGCCTACGCCTGCGGGAGCTCGATCGAGAAGACCGTGCCGTGGGGCTCGTTGTCCGCCACCCCGATCGTGCCGTGGTGCTCGCTCACGATGCGGTGGACGATCGAGAGCCCGAGGCCGGTGCCGCGGCCTTTGGTGGAGAAGTGGGGCATGAAGAGCTTCTCGCGCGCTTCCTCGGGGATTCCCGGTCCGGTGTCGGCGACGTCGATCTTGAGCGTGCCGTTGTCCTTGCCGACCGACACCCGGATGGTGCCCGGTGGCTCGATCGCCTCCATCGCGTTGTCGATCAGGTTGATCAGCACCTGCTTGATCTGAGCGCGATCCAAGACCGCCTGGCCGGTCTTTGGATCCACCTCGCTGGCGACCTTGACGTCGCGTTTCAGGCCTTCGTAGAGTTTCAACGTCTCGGCGATGAGGCCGTCGACGTCGGTGGCGCGCAGATGGGGAGGACGCATCCGGGCGAAGCGGGAGAACTCATCCACCATGGCCCGCAGTGAGTCGACCTCATGGCGGATCATGCCGACCCCGGATTCGATGGCTTCGCCCAGCGAGTCGTCCTCTTGCTGGTAGCGTTTGAGAATGCGTTCGGCCGAGAGCCGGATCGGGGTCAACGGATTCTTGATCTCGTGCGCCACGCGGCGAGCCGCTTCGTTCCACGCGGCCCGCTGCTGCGCGTCCATCAGCTGGGTCAAATCTTCGAGGACCATGACGCGGCCGCGGGCCTGGCGCTGGGTGTCCCGCATCGGTCGGACCTTGACCTCGAACGTCATCCAGTGCCCGCCCAGAAATAGGCGTAGGGTGCGTGTGAGCCGTCGGTTGTCGCCGTGGGCCTCGTCGAGCAGCTCGACGAGCTGGCGGCGGGCCGGATCGGACCAGACGTCGCGAACCGGCCGTCCGATCGGCGGCGTGTCGTGCTGGAGAAGCTTCACAGCGGCGCGGTTACAGGTCAGGACTCGCCCTCGATCATCGACCGACACCACGCCGGCCGCCACGTTGTCGAGCACCGCGGCGACCAGGGCGCGTTCGTCGTCGAGCCGCGCATTCGCGGAGATGAGCTCCTCCTCGTTGGCGCGCAGATCCTGCGTCATACGGTTGAAGGACTGCACCAGGACGCCGAGCTCATCATCGGCCGGAACCTCGACTACGTAGTCGAGGTCTCCCTCCGAGAGCTTGCGCGTGGCCTCGGCGACGGCCTCGATCGGAACGGTGATCCGCCGCGCGATGTAGAAGCCGACCCACGAGGTGGAGAGCAGCACGACCAGCGTGACCAGGAGGAAGAGCAGCCTGTAGGTGGCCTTGATGTCGCCCTTCTGCACCTCGATCTGTTTGTAGCCCTGATGCGCTTGGATCAGCTCGGCGCTGGGCTCGGCCAGCTCGGGCGGGATTCGCTGAGCCGCCACTACGAGGATGCGGTTCGCCGAGCCCTCTTCGCCTCCCGCGACACCGGCCAGAACCAGGCGGGCCGAGCCCTGGGCCAGGGTCATGATCTCCGCGCCGGAGCGCACAGTGGACATGAGGAACCGGTTTCCGGTCTCGGGAAGGTCGGTCAATCCCGACTGCGGCAGCACGACGCCGTGCACGAAGTCGGTGCCCGAGTAGACGCCCAGGTAGTCGACGTCGAGCTCGGTCATCAGCCTCTGAACTCGACGGGCGAGTGCCGGCCTACGGTCGGCGGCGAGCAGATCCAGCGTGTCGATCTCGGCCAGCGCCCGGCGCGCTCGCCAACTGGTCTCGTCTTCGATCTGGCGGTTGAGAGCTTCGGCCACCACCGAGCCCCGCTCTACGACCCCCTTGATGGAGCCCTCGTCGAACCAGGTGTCGATCCAGCCCTGCAGCAGTTGGCTGCCGTAGACGAACAGCAGCAGGCCCGGGACCAGGGCCAGGAGGATGTAGGTCGAGACCAGCTTGGTCTTGAGCTTGGAGCCGAAGATCCGATGGTGCCGCTCCACCGCCAGCTTGAAGAGGTTCCGGAATAGGACGAAGAGGATGATCAGGATGAGCAGCAGGTTGATGTACCAGAGTACGAACAGCAGGAGCTTGTTCGTCGCCAGTTCGGGCGCCGTGCTGTGCACGATCAGGTAGTAGATGAGCGACAAGACCGCCAGAATCGCAACCAGACCGGCGACGATCCAACGCCCGTCCTTGAGGTAGCGCTGAATCCGATCGCTCAGGTTGTCGTCGATCATCGGCTAGCGAGGGATCTGGAACTTCCGGGTTTCCGCCCACTCTGTCTTGAGGGTCGTAGGAATCAGGGAGAAGAGATTCTTGGACCCGATCTCCGCCCGTACTCGCACCACCAGCTTCTTGCGCGTCTCGATGTCGTCAAGAGCGAACGCCAGCACGCGATCGAAGCCTGTCATGGCCTCGTGGAGTTGCTCCAACTCGCGAACCGTGCGGCTCTCGACAAGCTCGCCGTTTCTCTTGTAGTTGACCAGGTAGTCGCGGGTCACGGCGTTGTACATCGCGGCGACCTGAAGTCTCGACCTTCTCAGCGGGCGGTCGAACCACCACCATCGTCTCTGCTCTCTGGCGAGACTGAACTCGAAATCGAAGCCGGTGGGCAGCCCACTCTGGATCCGGCTGAGCAGCTCCTCGTCTAGTGCCATGTCGAGACGAAACGACAGGTAGGCCTCGGTTCCCTCGAGGGTCACGCGAAGGTCTGAGACGCTCGCTTTGTCGCCGGGTTGAGCTGCGAAGAGCAGAGCGAGGCCGAGGAGTCCGGGGCCGAGCCTCATTCCGGGAAACTCTAGCATTTTCGCTGAATTGTGCGGATAAACTGGCGACGTGGTGCGTCCTGATCAGCCGTACTGGGCTAGCGGGTGTGAGTCCCGCCGCGGT
>JBHHWO010000052.1:0-27186 GCA_046756565.1 Thermoanaerobaculia bacterium
CGCACACCATGACCTCGAGCCTTATGCACCGAACCACTGGGACAGGACACTAGTTGGCCAGCTGGTTCACGGCAGATGCCTCCCGCAACCGCTCCTGCTCGGCGATGATGGAGCTCGCCTCGACCGGAATCGAAACCGTGAACGCGGCGCCTCCTTCCTTGGCCCGTGCCTCGACCTCGACTGTTCCTCCGTGAGCCTTGGCCAGGTTACGCACCGTGACCAGGCCGAGCCCGGTGCCCCGGCTCTTGTCGGTCGCAAACGGCTCGAACAGCGTCTCGAGCCTCTCCGGCGAGATCCCTGGCCCGGTATCTGCGACTCGAACGAAGAAGGTTTCGTCATCGGCGGAGGCCTTGATGTAGACCACTTTCTCATCGCCCCGGCCGGCTAGAGCGTCGCGCGCATTGCCGACGAGATTCTCGAGAATCCGACCGAATCGGTCCGCGTCAAGTGCCACCTTGAGCTCGGCGACCGAGTCGTCGAGCAAAAGCATTTCGATGCCCTGGCCCGCCAGATGCTTCTTCATGGGATCAAGCGTACGCCGCAGGTACTCGCCCACCGTAACCTGCGTCAGCTTGAGGTCTGTGCCACCGCCGCGGGCGTACTCGAGGATCTCATTGGTCATCCTCTGCAGCCGCTGAGTGGCCGACTGAACCTGCTCGATGTCCGCCACCAGCTCCTCCTGCCGGCCGCCGCCCACCGCGATCGAATGCGCCAGATCGGAATAGCCGCCGATCAGGGTGAGGGCGTTGCGTAGGTCATGCACCAGCGTGCTGGTGATCTGTCCGATCGCGGCCAACCGCGTTTCGCGTTCGCCCAGCTCTCGCTCGATTCTCTTGGCCCGGAGCTGTGCAGCGACCCGTGCCTGGAGCTCCTCCATCGAAAAGGGCTTGGTGACGTAGTCGTCGGCCCCGATCTGGAGACCCTCGACGGCGGCCTCGGAGCCGGCCTTCGCCGTCACCAGGATGATGGGGGTCGCCTTGAGCATTGCCTCGGCCCGCAGCCGCCGGCAAAGCTCGTAGCCGTTCATGCCCGGCATCATCACGTCCGCGATGACCAGCTGCGGTCTCAACCGCAGAGCCGTCTTCAGACCTTCGACGCCGTCGCCGGCGGTTTCGACCTGGTAATCCCGCGACAACTCGCTCGCCAGATATGTCCTGAGGTCGGTGTTGTCGTCAACGACCAGGATCGTCGGCGCTCCCGCCGGCGCCTCCTTGGCCGCCAGTGCGTCGACCGCGAGTCGGGGCTGCCGGATGTCGGCCAGCAAGGTGTCGCTGCGGGCCCGTCTCTGATACTCGCGCTTCGCCATGGCGTCGGTCCGGGCGCGCACGATCTGATCCTCTCTCCGGCGCGGCTTGACCCGGCGATCCGCCGCAACGCCGACATCGCGCGGCAGAGTCACCCGAAACAGAGAACCGCGCGCGACCTCGCTCTCGACCACCACGTCGCCGCCGTGGAGCCGCGCCAGCTCCCGTGCCAGAGTCAGACCGAGGCCGGTGCCTTCCTCTCTGCGGGTCAAGCTGCTGTCGACCTGGTGGAATCGGTCGAAGACGAGGCCGCGCTGATCCTGCGGGATGCCTGGGCCGTTGTCCTCGACCTCGAAGAAGACCAGCCCCACCTCAGTGCCGGCTCTGACTACGATCCGCCCACCGTCGGGTGTGAACTTGAGGGCGTTGGAGAGCAGGTTCGCGGCAATCATCTCGACCTTGTCGGGATCGAACTCGAAGGTCGGAATCGAATCCAACCCCTCGGTCGCGATCTCGATGCCCTTGCGGCCGGCGTGCGGCAGGCTGGCGGTGACCAGCTCTTCCAATAGCTCCGCCAGATCGGACTCGGCGAAATCCAGTTGAAGCTGGCCGGCCTCGAGCTTAGCGGCGTCGAGCAGGAGGTTGACGTGACGCAGCAGACGATGGGTATTAGCCAGGACTGCGCGCAAGAGCGTTCGGCCCTCCTCGCTGGCGCTTTCCTGGAGGAGAGTCTCCACCGGACCGAGCATCAGGGTCAGCGGTGTCCGGAGCTCGTGACTCACGTTCGCGAAAAATGCGGTCTTGGCCGCGTCCAGCTCCTTGAGATTCTCGTTGGCGGCCTCGAGCCTGAGCCGAAGGGCCAGGTCGCGTCGCCGGAGGCGATCGCCGACAACCGTCGAGATGCAGGTGAACACGGCCGTGCCGGCCATGAAGAAGGCCGGCGTGACCATTTCGATACTCGCTCCATGCTGGTACAGATTGAGTCCGAAGTAGCCACCACAGAGTGCCAGGGAGAACAGGATCGTGATGCCGAGCTGCCAGGGCATGAACAGGCCGACCAAGAACAGCGCTAGGAGGTTGCCGAAGTAATAGTCGCTCCCGAAACCGCCGAGGTACATGGTCATCAACGACATTCCGAACGACGCCACCAGGATCATGCCGGCGGAGAGAGGAACCAGGTTGCGCCTGCCGAGATCGGTGAACGTCAGCCAGACAGTCAAGGTCGAGAGCACGACCACGACCAGGCGGATGATCAAGAAGGTCTGAATGTGCTCGCCGGCCGAGACCAAATCGAGGATCCAGAAGGCTCCGTACAGGAGCATTCCCACCGCGACGGCTAGGCGGGTGCGCTCGAGCAGGAGCTGGCGCACCTCCTCGGCGTACACGCGATTGAAGCCACGCGGCTTTTCGGCCTCGGTCAGGTCACGGGCCACCAGCGCCTCGGAGACCAGATTCCCGCCTACTTTGATTTCACCAGTGCCCATTGCTCAGGATGCGCTGCCCACGTTTCTGTGCAATCATAGCCTTTCTTCATTCCTCGATTCCAAGGCCTTGGTGACGAGCTGCTGTTGACTTTCCCCGGAGTAGCAAAGTGAAACTGTCTCAGGATCATGTCGGGGCCTCCCACCCCAGGCTGATCGGCGGAACCGAGTCCCTGCGCTTCCGGCAGCACCGTCTCTCCTCGGAGGACCTTCGTTTCGATCTGTCCTGTCGGTTTGTGGCCGACGGCGAGACCATCGGACCGGTGCCCATCGTCGATATTTCGCCCACCGGCGCCGCACTCGAGCTCCACTCGGCGATCGACCTCCCACCCGGGCGCATGGTCGAGGATCTCGAGATCAAGTACAACGACTCGCCGGTGTGGTCGGGCAAGGCCAAGGCCGTCTACTACGTCGAAGGGCCGCCGACCCGCGCCGGCCTGCGTTTCGCCTCGCACCTCTTCGACCTGCAGCTGCTCCGGCTCAGCGACAACGTGATCGAAACGCTTTTGGCTTCCCGAATCGAACAGGATCAACGCTCCGTCGAGGCACTTCCGGCCGATTGGCGGGCCGCGGTAGCGCGTGTACGGCAAATGCTCACCGGCGCCCGCGACGTCGTGCGCCAGGCGGAGAGCTTGATGAGCGCCGACCCCGACGCCAGAGCCCGAGAGGAGAGAGCCCTGATCGAGCGGGTTTTCGACCGCTGGAAAGGCCCCTTCCACGAGCAACTCGCCGAGCTGCACGCGCAATCACGGGCGTTCGAAGAGGAGACCGCAAAGATCGCTCGCGCTTACGCGCGGCGGGAGCTTCTTTCTCTCGTCTACCCTTGCCCGATTCACAGCCGCGCCTACGAGAAACCGCTCGGTTACGCCGGCGACTACAAGCTCATGCTCCTCCTGATGGCCGACGTTCTCGAGGGCGAAGGGATCTTCGGCCGCTTCCTTCACTACCTCACCCAGAACTACACCCTAGGCCAGGCAGTGCGTTCGCGAGAGAAGACCATGCGGTCGGCGGCCAGGCAGACGGTGTCGAAGGGACGCCCCGTGCGGATTCTCTCGCTGGCCTGCGGTCCGGCGGTGGAGCTTCACCAGCTGATCAAGGAGCTGGGCCCGATCGACAACCCCGTGGAGCTGATCCTGGTCGACCAGGACGAAGAGACGATGCAGTACTGCCACGAAGAGCTCAGCCGGGCGCTCTTGACACGGGTCGGGGATCAAGAGCTGCCGACCCTGAACTGCCTGCACCTGTCCGTTCTCCAGGTGCTTCTTCCGAAGGGCAAGAAAGAGCGCGAGTTCGTTTCCTCGAACCTCAGAGACATCGATCTGATCTACTCCGCCGGCCTGTTCGACTATCTTCCCCAACCGCTCGCGGCCCGGCTTACCCGAAGGCTCTACTCGATGCTGGCGCCCGGGGGACGGCTGTTCATCGGCAACCTGCGCGACTGCGCGGATTCATCCTGGATGATGGAGTACGTGAGCGCCTGGATCCTCGAGTATCGCGAGAGAGAACAGATGCTCGACCTGGCGAAGCGGCTCAGACCGACGCCGGCGCGAAGAGACGTGGTCTACGACGAGACCAGCTACTGCATGTTCCTGGACGTCACCAGGCCCTCGGACTAGGCGTCCCCGGGCCGGGTGCCAAGCGCGCGCTCTTCCAGATCAACTATCGCTCTCTCGAAGCCGGCACACAAGGTCTCGGGATCCGGCACCAATCCGGTGTCCGTGGCGACACCCACCCGCACCCTGTCGTTATAGCTCAGAATGCTCACTCCGAGCCCCAACCGCCCCGATTGGGGCACCCAGAACATCATCGAGTCGATCTCGCTGCCGCAGAAGTAGAGAGGCCGGCGAGGACCAGGGACATTGGTCATGACCGCGGTGGCGTTCTTGCTCAAGAGCTTGACCACCTTGCTCTGAAGGCCCCCGTGGGTGGCTCCAAGAGCCTTGAGCACGGCGTACACGACGAAGGCCTCGGGAGACTTCTTGATCAGATCCATCCGCTCCTTGACCGCCAGCACGCGCTCTCGCCAGCCGGCGTGTGCCACCGGCAGGGATAGATAGACCAGGCCGAACTGGTTGCCCAGCTCGACGTCGTCGGGGGGCCGGATGTTGACCGGAACTACTGCCCGCAGGTCGCGATCCGGCAGCGCGTCGCTCCGGCCCAACAGATAGGCGCGCAGGCTCTCGGTCACCGCCGCCAGGAGCACATCGTTGACGGTCGCGCCCACGCTCTTGCCGATCGCCTTGACCGTGGCCAGCGGCACCTCGGCCGACCAGGTGGCCCGCTTCCGGGTCCCCAGAGGTCCCTTAAAGAGGGTCTGCGGATCCGCCCGCATGGAGAGCAAGTGCCCCAGGGACTTGGTCGCGCTGCCGCCCGTCTTGAGCGCCTGGAGCAGTCTGGCGCCCGAGGTCAGATGGCCGTGCTCTTCGCCGCGTTTTCGATGCACACCCACCTTGGCGATGTCGACCGCATCGGCCTCGGAGTCGGCCATGGCCAACACGACCTTCATCAGAGAGATGCCGTCACCGATGCAGTGGTGAATGCGGCTTACCAAAGCCGAGCCGTCGCGAAAGTCCTCGATGAAACGAAACTTCCAGAGCGGCAGGGAAAAGTCGAGCGGGGTCGACATCTCACGACCGACCAGATCTCGGAGCGCCTCTCTCTGGTCGGCTCGGTCCAACTCGGTGCGAACCACGTGGTTCGCGATGTCGAAGCCGCCGGCGACCCAGGCCGGTTTGCCGAGCTTTCCCGAAGGGTCGGCCACATGCAGGCGGAACCTCTCGTGGCTCAGAAGCGTCTCTTCGAGCCGCCGGCAAAAGTCCTCATAGGAGATCGGCTGCCGGAAGGTCATGACGCTCGTGATCGTCATGAGGTTGGTCGGATCTTCCATCCGCAGCCAGGCGCTGTCGGCCGCGGTCAGAGTCTGGCGTCTGGCGGTGCCGGAAGGCATACGAGAAGATTCTATGCCGGCCGCTCCCACCGAACGCTGCTAGTCTTCCCGAGTTCTCCACCCAGTGGCGAGCCGGTAACAGGAACTTGACGAGCGATTCCACGCCCACCGTAGTGATTGTCGGCATCGGTGAGGTGGGCCACTACCTGCTCGAGTTCCTCGCCCGGGAAGACCCCGGTCTTCGAATCGTCGCCGGAGACGTCGACGGACGGGTCGTCGAGGCCAAGGTTGACAACGCGCTTTTCGGCGCCGCTCTTCACGGCCGCGAACCCGACCTCCGGGCACTCGCAATCGACCTCTTCGACGTCGACCGGACCGCCGAGCTCCTGGCGGACATCCGGCCGGACGTGGTCGTCAACTGCGCCGTCCTCCAGACCTGGCATCTGATCCGGCGGCTTCCCGAGGAGGTCTACGAACGACTGAGCTCGGCCGGCCTCGGAGCGTGGCTGCCGGTTCAGCTGACCCTGGCGATGAAACTGGCCCAGGCGATCCAGCGATCCGGAATCTCGCCGCGCTACGTCAACACCTCGCTCTCGGACCTCTCCAACCCGGTGCTGGGAGCCATGGGAATCGCCCCGACGATCGGCATCGGCAACGTGGCCCTGATCGAGACGGCGGTTCGCACGCTCCTCGCCCGCAAACTCGAGCGACCGAGGGACGAGGTTGCCGTGACCCTGGTCGCGCATCACATCCACTGGGTGCTCTGGCGCGAAGCCGGCTATCGAGAAGGCGCTCCCTTCTACATGAAGGTGAAGGTTGCAGGAGAGGACATCACGTCTCGATTCGACACCCTCGCGCTGATGAAAGAGGCTATTCTCCTCTATCCGAAAGGGACGTCGTTTTCGGCCGTGAGCGCCTCTTCGGCGCTGCACAACCTCAGGGCATTGCTCTCGAAGGTACCGGTCAGGACCCATTCACCCGGCCCGAACGGGCTGCCGGGAGGGTACCCGGTGATCCTGAGCACCCAGGGCGCGAAGGTCGATCTTCCCTCGGATCTGAGCCTGCACGAGGCCGTCGCCATGAACCTCGAAGCCCAGACATTCGACGGCATCGAGAGAGTCGACGACGACGCCAGGGTCCATTTCACGCCGTATGCGATCGAGATCATGACCGAGCTGCTGGGGTTCGAGTGTGCCTCGTTCACGCCCGACGAATGCGAGGACCGCGCCTTCGAGCAGATACGGCTCTTCCGGGAGCTTCTCGAGCGGCACCGAGCCCGTTAGGCAAGCAAAAAAGGGCCGGCCGCAAAGTACGGCCGGCCCGGTTCTCGGAACAGGGATTCCTAGAACGTGAAGTTGGTCTTGAGATACAGCGAGCCGCCCTCGTAGTTCGCGACACTGCGCCGGGGGTACTGAAGACCGACGCTCAACCGGTTCGCGAACGGGGGACCGATCTCGTCGACGAACTCGTCGAAGACGTTGGCCGCGCCGAGTGCGATCCGAACGTTGTCGCTGACGTCGTACCCGACCTCGAGGTCGACATAGGACGTTGCCCCGACCTCGAACGACGGACTCGACGCCGCGCCGATCCTGCCGCGCTCATCGAAGTGCTTGCCGTAGTAGTTCACCCGGAACAGAAGGTCCCAGGCGTCGGCAAACTGGGTAGTGGAATTGAACACGAAGCGCTCACCGGGATAGTTGTTCTCGATGTCCTCGATGACCCCTGCGCTGACCGGGTTGACGCCACTCACCGGCGTCTGACCCACCACGTCGAAGTTATTGACGTTGAGCACCAGCGTCCAGTCGGTCTTGGCGGCCGAAGAGCCCCAGTCGAAGCCCGAGCTCAACACCACGTCGACGCCCTGCGACTCGACGTCCAGAGCGTTGGTGTAGAAGGAGATCGAACGCGCCGGCTGCCCGGGCACCGACGGAACCGGGATGTCACCCGTTCGGTAGATGCGGTCGTCGACCGCGATCGAATAGGCGTCGACCGTGAACTGGGTTCGATCCCCGACGGACTTGGTGAAGCCCGCGCTCAGGTTCACCGACGTCTCCTCGGTCAGGGCCGTGCCGCCGACGGCCGCAACCAGTGGACTGGTGGAAGGCACCAGCCCCTCTTCGACCTGCAGGCCCGTGACCCCGTCGAAGGTCGTGATGGTCTGTTGGTAGTTGGCCTGACCCGGGGTCGGCGCGTGAAAGCCGGTCGAGACCGCGGCCCGAAACGTGAACGTGTCGCTGACGTTGTAGCGAGTCGCGATCTTTCCGTTGACGGTGCTGCCGAAGTCGGAGAAGTCCTCGAAGCGCAGCGCGTACTGCATCAAGAAATCATCGTTGACGTCCTGCTCGAGGTCGGCATAGACCGCGACGTTGTCGCGTGAGAACGACCCGGCGTTGTTCGGCGAGAAGCCTCGAAAACCGCTGACTCCGCCTCCCAGATAGGAAGCCGGCTCGCCCGCGATCAGATCGAACGTCTCCTCGCGCCATTCGAAACCGAATCCCAGGCCCAGATTGTCCCCGAGCGACCGGTGGAAGTCGGCGTTTAGGTTGACCTCTTCCTGGGCCAGGTCACCGACGTTGAAGTCCCTTTGTGCCGGCTGTCCGCCCGACAGACCGATATCCGGGTTGATCGAGTTGTTGAGGAAGTAGTCGAGCTCGTTCTTCCCGTAGCCGATGCTGAAGTCATAGGTCGTTCCGTTGCTGAAGAGTCCGGTTACTCCCCCCACCAACACCGTATCGGTCTGGTCGCCGTCCAGGAACGGTGTGAAACCCGCAGGCAGACCCGTGAAGCCCTGGGCGCGCAGCGGCACCAGGCTCGAATGATTGGGCGGACGGTAGAAGAACCGGTAGCGGCCCATGGCGTCGGCGTAGCCGCCGTGGAGATAGGCCTGGGCGTTGCCACCCACCAGCCATCCGGCGTTGAAGAAGAGCCGGGTCGCTTCCGTCTGCGGCCGGCCCCAGGTCTGCACCAGGGGAGTGTCACCGAAGGGGGCGTCGGCTCCGACACCTGGAACTCCAGCATCGATCAGCGCCTGGGCGTCGGGACGCTGGACGCCGCGCGAGAGCGCGTCGTTGTCCTGGACCTCCAGGCTGATGTTGAAAAACCCGTTGCTGGGCAGGGCGAAGCCGGTGTTCAAGCCGACCTTGAAGCTCTGCTCTCCCTCGTAATGCTCGCCGAACTGGAGCTGCACCTCGGTGCCTTCGGAGTTGTCCCGCAGCTCGAAGTTCATGACGCCGGCAATTGCGTCCGACCCGTACTGGGCAGCGGCGCCGTCGCGCAGGACCTCTACACGTTTGATGGCGATACCGGGAATCATGCCGACGTCGACGCCGTGCGCGCCGTTACCGGCCGCCGGCGCGAAGATATGCACCAGAGCCGAGCGATGGCGGCGCTTGCCATTCACCATGACCAGGACCTGATCGGGAGCGAGGCCGCGCAGGGACGTCGGCCGGACGAACGCGCTGCCGTCACCGGTCGCCGGTGTCGCCGTGTAGGAGGGCACCAGCGTCTTCAGATTATCGGTGAGGTCGGCCGAGCCTCCCAGCGCGTTGAAGTCTTCAGCTTGAATCAAATCGACCGGCACTGGTGAATCCACCACCGATCGTGGTTCCGTGCTCCGCGAGCCGAGAACGACAATCGATTCGGAGATCTCCTCTTCGGCGGTCAGCTCTTCCTGTGAGTCGGAATCCGCGTCATCGTCCTGTGCCCGAATCGGCGGAGCCAGCGAGAACGTGACGGCGATTACCGCCACCATCGCAAGCTTCCAGATGCTCGTTTTCATGGTCGGCCTCCTTACAGATGGTTCTCGGGCGCGGGGCTCTCAACGGCCCCTGTCATTACCCTCGGTATCGACTTACGGCTACGCTACCACGGTTTGTAATACGCAGACTGCTAGGCCGTAGTTTCGTCGACTTCCCGCAGCACAGCCTCGGCCGCCTCGCGCCTCGACGCGGGGACCAGAACGACGGCCGCAAGAAGCCGGTTGTCCGAGCCGCCGCCGAGAGAGCCAAACGGATAGAGACCCTGTGCTTCGTCGCCTTGAACGATATGCGGGATGCCGGCACCGTCCAGAACCGACTTGACCACCGGCAGCAGCGACGCGTCGGCTGTCTGGAACACCTGCACGAACTCGTCTCCGTCCTCGACATCCAGAGGCCTCTCGGAAACCAGCGGCGTGCCGCAGTCCGGACACATGCGCACGTTTTCCACGAATTCTCCACCACAGCTCGTGCACCACATCGATTTGAGTCCTTTCAAGCCATCTTGGCCGTTCTGATCTAGTCCGAGACACTCGCGACGACGAAACAGATCGCTCCGATCCCACTTATCTCTGGCCGGTGCGTTTCATGTATTCCCTGAGAGCGGCTTTGCGAAGGGTCTCTTTCAGGCCTGAGGACATCTTCGACATCTGCCTCAGGTCGGAGGTCCTGAGCTTGTCGACCATACGAGTGACCATCAAAGTGGGCGACTTCGGGTTGCGAACGATCGCGGCAATGATCTCCTGATTCTTGCCCCATCGCGAATCGCCGGCGATCCGCTGGAGAATCGCCCCGGTGGCGTAGGTCGACTTGGCGATGCGGAGAATCTCCTTGGCCTCGACCCGCGGGTTGGCCAAGAGGCCCTGCAGGACTTGAGGCGCGTTGTCTCGAAGCAGCACCTGGCGCTCTGCGCGGCCCGCCCGCTGGGCGAGGATCGTCTTCTGGCCCATGTTCATCTCGCGGATCGCGTGAACCGCCGCGACGCCTCGCATCTCGCCGTCCGACTCTTCAGGCTCGCTGGCGTCGTCTTCATCGACCGGGTTGCTCGATCCGTCGAGCTTCTCGAACAACTCTCGCTCGCTTGCTTCGTCCCAGTCCTGAAGAACGAACGCCGTCGCGAAGGCGCCGCTTTCGTCTTCGGTCACGCGCGCGACGTAGGCCCGAAACGCCTCGTGACCGGCGGCCGGAAGCTCCACCCTCACCTCGAATACGTCGTACTGCGCCAACCTGCGCCCCGCCGTCGCGAGCAGCCCTCCGGTTGCACGAACTTCCGCCAGATAGTCTCGAGCTACACCGCCATCGGGAAAGACGAGCGTCAAGACGCGACGTTCGAAGTCAAAGCGCGGGCGCATCGGCGCGAGCTTACTCTCAAGCGTCCGTAGATTCGACGGGGGCGACCTGGCCTCCGACCCAGAACTGACGGCAAAGATCGCCCAGTTTTCCTCGCAGTCCAGGACCCTTCTGCACGACAGCCGCAGTCGCACGGCTCAGCGCCTTCAGCTCCTGGCCGTTCAGATCTTTCGCCGTAACCAGAATCACCGGCACGTTGGCGAAGCGCGGCAGCTCGCGCATCTTGGCGATGAACTCTGCGCCGTTCATGCCCGGCATCAACAGATCGACCAGCACGATGTCGGGGGTGAAGTCTTCCAGGCGCTCAAGGGCTTCGCCGCCGGCGGCGGCGACCTCTACCTCGGCGCCTGCCTCTTCGAGGTATCTGCGCATCAGCTCCTGATCGTCGCGACTGTCGTCCACCACCAGCACGCGGTTCTGGGAGCTGAAGAAGCCTCGGATCACGGCGTCGTGGAACTCCTCGTGCCGAACCGGTTTCTCCAGGACGTCTACGGCACCCACGACACCGGCGGCATTCTCGCGGGCGGCGCTGGTGACAACCACTACCGGCGTCCTGCGGAGCTCGGATTCCGCTCGGAACTTGCTCAGCAGGTCCCAACCATTCACTTCGGGCATCAACAGGTCGAGGGTGATGAGATCGGGTCGATGCTCACGAGCCAACCGCAGCCCCTGAGCTCCACTGGTTGCGGTCAGGACCTGACAGCCCAGCTCATGGAGCGCGTGGGTCAAGAGCATGCGCGCGTCGGCGTCGTCGTCCACGACCAGCACCAGACGATCGGAGAAGTTCAGGCTCTCCGGCGCTCGCGGCTCTGCCGTTCTCGTGACGATCTCGGCGGCGGCATCGGCTTCGACCGCCGGCTGTTGGGGCTGGCGATCGAACCCGATGCGGAAGACGGAGCCCTCTCCCAGGTTGCTCTCGACTGCGAGCTCGAAGCCGAGAAGCTCACACAGAGATTGACTGATCGCAAGGCCCAGGCCGGTGCCCTCGAAGCTCCTCGAAATCCCATGATCCACCTGTTCGAAGGTGTCGAAGATCGAGCCGAGCGCATCTGGCGGTATTCCGATGCCGGTATCCTGCACCTCGATGAACGCCGCCCTGCCGAGCCGTTCCGGATTCTCGGCCAGCCGCACCACCACCTTGCCCTTTTCGGTGAACTTGACCGCGTTGCCGACCAGGTTGAACAGGATCTGGCTAAGCTTGTGGGAATCGGTAGTCAGAGGCCCGAGTCCGGGCGCCAGCTCGACTTCCAGCGCGACCGAGCGGCCGTGAACCTGACTCTCGAACTGCGCCGTCACCGAAAGGACGAGCTCGGCGAGATCCACCGGCTTTGCCTCGATCTCCACACGACGCGCCTCGACCTTGGCGAGATCCAGCACCTGGTTGATTAAACCCAGCAGATGCTCGCCGTTGTTGCGAACGCGTTCCAGATAGTCGCTCTGAATCGGGTTGAGACCGCCGGCCTTTCCCCCGAGCAGGACCTGCGAAAACCCGATGACCGAGTTGAGGGGCGTCCTCAACTCGTGGCTCATACGGGCGAGAAACTCGCTCTTGGCCAGGTTGGCTGCTTCGGCCGCCTCCTTTGCTTGGTGAAGCGCCGCTTCGAAGTCCTTGCGCCGAGTGATGTCGCGCGCAACCGCCAGGATCACCTCATGCTCCGGATCCGGTACCGCGCTCCAGTACAGCCACCTGTAATTGCCGTTCTTGGTCCGATAGCGATTATCGAACGAGATTGTGATCGCGCCCTCGGCGATCTTCGCGGCCTCCGCCTCGGTCGCCTCACGATCATCCGGGTGAACGAACTCGACAAACGGCATCGCCATCAGCTCGTCCAGCTCGAAGCCGAGCGTCGTCCTCCACGAAGGACTCAGGAGCTTGAAGTAACCATCGAAGCCCGCGATGCAGAGCAGATCAAATGAGAGATCGAAAAACCTCTGGTACTGACCCAAAGCCTGTTCGCGCTCGGCCCGCTCCTTCGCCGAGGTGGCGGAGATCGCGGACCCGGAGTTCGCCTTATTCATCTTGTTACAAAAATACTACAACACCCCCGGACCCATCGCGGCGATGTGCCAACGCGAAAAAGGAAGAGCCCCGGCCGTACCGGCCGGGGCTCAGATGGTTTGCTTGGGTGGCGTTGGGTTTCCCCTTCCACGGGGTCACCTCCAGTGCGCCACGGCGCGTTGGAGTGCCCTCTAAGAGGACGCCACCTCCTTCAAACCGCGTTTATCAATTTCCACTGGACCACCTCCTTTCTGGGCGTATCCACAATCGGCGGGACCCAACCCGCCCGGCTCCGCCAGCCGCCCAAGCCTAGAGAGCCGCCGCAACACGATCCGAGGAACGCTTGCGGAAAAACATGGCCAATGTTGCAGCAAATACAGCAACTTTGTCAAACACTTCGGACCCGCGTAAATAACGATATCTAAAAGGGAAGTCTTTCGCCGCTGCGCTCCGTGAGCTGTCGATAGAGAGTCCGGAGCCGGCTCGTCACGGGACCCGGCTCGGCCGCCCGATCCGATCGGTACGGCTCGATGGCTCGCCCATCCACCTCGAGAATCGGAACCAGCTCGCCGGCGGTTCCGGTGGTGAATGCCTCGTCGGCGTTGTAGAGCTCGGACACACTGATGTTGCGCTCGTGGGTCGCGATACCGTCGTTCCTGGACAGCGAAAGCACGACTCCGCGGGTTATGCCCGGAAGACAGCTGTCGGGCGCCGGCGTTGACAACTCACCACATTTCACGATGAAGAGGTTGGTGGCGTTGGTTTCCGACAGGAACCCGTCCAGATCCAGCATGACGGCGTCATCGACGCCCGCCACGTTCGCTTCGATCTTGGCCAGGATGTTGTTGATCAGGTTATTGTGGTGGATCTTCGAGTCGAGGGTCTGCGGAGAATTCCGGCGCACCGACGAGGTGACCAGCCGAATACCGTCTCGCGAGTAGACTAAGTCCTTCCACTCCGCCAGCACGATCAAGCAACAACCGGCCCGGTTCATCTTCGGGTTCATGTTCGAGGTCACTTTGGGCCCACGAGTCAACGTCAGCCGGATGTGCACGCCGTCGCGCATCCCGTTCGCTTCCAGCGTCTCGAAGATCGCGCGCTTGATCTCGTCGCGGGGCGGAGCGTCTTCGAACGCCATGGTGTGGGCCGAGGCCTCCAGACGATCCAGGTGCGCTTCGAGCTGAAAGACCTTACCGTCGTAGATCCGCAAACCTTCCCACACCGCGTCCCCGCCCTGGACAGAGCTATCGAACACCGACACCTTGGCCTGATTGCGAGACAGCAGCTCTCCTCCCACGTACACGACGATCTCGGCGTTGCGCGGGTCGGGCAGCTCGTCCGGTTGGTAATCTCGCATCGCGCTCCTTCTAGTCCGCCGCGCGAATCGACCGCCGGTAGAGGTGCTCGTAGTGGGGCCGGCACTCTTCGAACACCGGCTCGAGTCGCTCGAGGAGCGGCTCTCTCTTGGGTCTGTAGGGCTGGAAGCCGGTCGACTTGTGGACATTCGCATACCAATGAGGCGCCCAGACGCCGTCTTCGACCCGTTCACCGGCCGGCCAGGACAGCATCCCGGACTCGAAGCCGATCTCGATTCGTTCACACAGTTCGGCCAGAACGCCGGCCGGATCCAGGAGTAGCTCTCTCGAGTCCAGCACCATCGGCGGCTGGCCCCTGGCTTCGAGCTGGTCCAGCAGCTCGCTCTGTACCGCCAAACCGGTGTCGGCCAGGGTCGGCTCTGGCAGCTGGTGCACGATCGAGGCGAGGACCTCCCGTGGGTCCCGGATCAGCAGAACATTCACGGTGTGATCGAGGAAAGCGCGGTCCAGTTCGACCAGGTGATGGGCCATCTGCTTCATGAACATGATAGGCCGGTCGCAGGGCCCGAGAATCACCTCGTGGACCACTCTCTCGCCGTCGGTCTCCATCGCGCCCAAAACCTCGTCTCTTCCGGGATGCGCAACACCGCTGACTCGCAGGTAGTGAGCGTAGAGAGGCTCGTCGACCACTCGCGTATCGGAGCGCTCGGCGAAGGAATACATGAGCGCCGTCGAAACATTGCGCGGGCCGGACCACAGGCAGATTCTCAGGACGGACAACGGCTAAGCGACGCTCACGCTTCTTTGAGCAACCTCCGGGGTCACCTACTCTACCTTGAGCGAAACGATCGTCCGGTCGTCGGAAATCTCGGTGCCGCGGGAGAAGGTACGCACCGCATCCAGAAGGCCGTCGGCCAGCGCCTTGGCCGAGTGGTCGGCCATCCGCTCGAGAGCGCCCTGCACCCTCTCGAACGAGAACTGCTCCTCGTCCGCGCTGAGGCTCTCCTCGACGCCATCCGAGGCGATCACCAGCGCGTCGCCCGGCTCGAGCGCGATCTCGACCTCATCGTAGACGCGGTCCGGAAGTAGCCCCAGCGGCACACCCGCCGCCTCGATCTGTTGGACTCGTCGCCTGCGGACGAGATAGGGATAGGGCAGCCCGGAGTTGGCCAGGCGCAGCAACCCCGTCTCCGCATCGTAGATCGCGAAGGCCATGGCCACGAACCGGTTGGCGAAGCCCAGGCGCCCCAGCTTGTCGTTCATCGCCGTCAGGATGCGTCCCGGGGGCGAGTTGCTCTGGCCCGCAAATTCCCTCAGGGTGCCGACCGCCAGGGATCCGAAGAGCGCGGCCGATGTAGCCTTGCCGGCCACATCACCCACCGCCAGCGCCACGCAGCGATCCCCGTAGGGCAGGAAATCGTAGAAATCACCGCCCAGGTGCCGGGCCGGCTCATAGGCGACGCCGAGCTGGACGCCCTGCACCCAAGGTGTCTGCTTGGGAAGAAGCTGCTTTTGAACCTCTCTCGCGGTGGACAGGTCCTTCTCCAACCGTTGCTCGTCGTTGCGCAGCTTCTCGTAGAGCCGAGCGTTTTCGAGCGCGATCGCCAGCGAGGAGGCCAGTGTCGACAGGAGCTGCTGATGGCGGGTGGAGAACGCGTTGTAGCTCGAGCTCTCAAGGTCGAGGACGCCGATCAAACGATCCTTGAACAGGAGTGGAACGACCAGCTCCGATCGCACACGAATGTCGGATGCGCACGGGACATAGCGCGGATCGAGATCGACGTTGGTCACTCGCACCGGCTGGCGCAGCGCTGCGGCGGTTCCGCAGATCCCGTAGCCCAGCGCCACGGACTCCACCCAGTCCACCTTGCGTCCGTCCTGGTACACCGAGAACCAGGGTTCCAGAACCTGCTTGCTCTCGTTCCACAACAGGACCGAGAACAGGTCGTAGGCGATGATCTGCTGAAGCCGGCTCGCGACCTTCCTGAGCAGTCCCCGCCGATTCAGGATCGACGCCATCTCGCGACTGATCTCGTGCAGCAAGGTTAACGAGCGCGCCTGGTCGCGCATGCTCCGGTGCACCCGGGCACCCTCGATGGCCACGGCCAGATGGTCGGCCAAAAGCTCCAGCAGCTCCTGATCCGCGATCGAGAAGAAATCGGGGGTCTCGGACCCGACGTCGAGGACTCCGATCACACGGTCTTTGACGACCAGGGGCACGGCGATCTCCGAACGCACCGAGTGGGTCGCCGAGATATAGCGCGGATCGCTCGATACATCGGGCACGTTGATCGTCGAACGGCTTTCGGCGGCGCTTCCCACCACGCCCTGGCCGATCCCGAAGCGCCAGTGCGCAACGACCTCTTCCGGAAATCCGGTGGCGTGAGCGAACCGGAGCTCCCGGCCCATGTCGTCGAGCAAGAGGATCGAAAAGGTGTCGTAGCGAACGCTCACGCGGACCTGCTGCGCGACCCGGTCGAGCCTTTGGCTCAAGTCCAGACTCGAGTCGAGGTCGTGAATCGCGCGCAGAAGGGTGCGCAGCGCCCGGTCGGGCGACGTGGTCACGCGATTCTCTCCAGCCTCTGCCAACTTCGTGGGTTCCGACCTTTGATCCGTCCTGCTACTGCAAACGCTCTGGAGGGGAGGATTTCTTCCCCGTCCGGTGGGGAGTGACACAATTGCAGTGTTACGGCGCCCTTTCGATAATCATGCCTGTGCCCGACGCCACCGTTCGGTTCTAACGTTTCTGCGGCTTGCCGGGCAAGCCTCTCAAGGGTTAGTTTGACGCCTCCGGCATCTCACATGAAACAAACGCCCCAGAATCTGCCGCCCGAGATGGTGCCGTCGCGCTACATCGAGAAGGTGAGCCTGGCGACAGGCGAGGTTCTCGAGGAGGACTTCGAGCCGCGCCGCCTGCTCGTACATAGTCATCGGGACTATCACCTGGTCGACGTGCATGCCAGGTTCATGATGAGCCGCGTAATAAAGGCCACCGGAGACGAGGAGGCCGCGCGCCGAAAGATGAAAGAGATGCGGCAACTGGGCCATCGCACGTCGCGCATGATCGCCAGGATGATCGGCCGCCGCGACCCCAGGCAGCTGGCTCGAGCCCTCTTCGGTCTCAAGGATCGCGAGTACTACTTCCGCTACAAGCGCCACGAGGCGGAGCCCGACGAGATCGCCAAGCGCGTGGCCGAGCTCAAAGAGCGGGCCCGCGAGCAGCTGATGGCCACCAGGACCGAGCACGGGCCGCGTCTGCGGGTGCTACTCACCGGCGGAACCGGATTCGTCGGCAAAGAGGTCCTTTGGCAAGCCGCTCAGGATCCGCAGATCTCGGAGCTTGTGGTCGTGATCCGTCCGAAGACAATCCGGGATCGCAAGACCAAGGAGGTGCTCGAGACCCGATCGCCGAGCGAGCGTGGCAGGCGCTTGCTGGAACAGCTGTGGCTTGATGGCCAGAGCGTAGCGAAGAAGTTCCGGTTCATTGGCGGGGACGTCGAGCAGCCGAATCTCGGAATCGGTGAGGAAGACTTCGAGGGACTGCGCGACACCTTGACCCACGTCATCCACTGCGCCGCGAGCGTCGCCTTCGACGATCCCTACGAGAAGTCCTTCCGAGCCAACGTCAACGGCACTCTCAATGCACTTCGTTTCTCGCATCGACTGCAGTCCCACTCCAGCAGCCCTTTTGTCGCTCACATCGGCATCGAAACGTCGTACATCCATGGGCGTCAGACCAAGGAGGTCGCGCTCGAGGACGAGATCGTCTTCCCCCGGAACTTCTACAACAACTACTACGAGCTCACCAAGGCGATGGCTTCGATCGAAACGGAGCGCTTCATGCTGAGCAAGGGACTGCGTGTGGGTCAGCTCTGTCCGGCGATCGTTATCGGCGAGTCGCGTGCGGGCAACAACCGGGGCGACACCAAGGTGGTCAACGCCCCGGTCAACGTCTTCGGTCGCGCCCGCCAGGCGCTGGCCAAGACCGGTGGCAGATGGCGCGAGCGGTCCAAGGCCGCCGTGATTGCTCGTCTGGCCTTGATCTTCCCCGGTGACCCGTCGGCGCAGATAAACCTGATACCGGTCGATCGAGTGGCCGCGGGCATTCTAGCCTCGTTGAAGGAGCCGGAGGCGATCGGCGAGCGGGTCCATCTGGCGAGCGATACCCGCGTCACCTCTCAACAGATCCGATCGATCGTCGCCGAGGAGCTCGACATCGACATCAAGCTCGCCGAGCCGACGATCCACCGAACCGTGACCTTGCCGTTGCTGACCAAGGTCCTCTCGCGTCTGGGCCAGGAACGAACTGCCAGGGCGCTGGAGAAGCTGGGCTCGATATTTGGAGGCTACAGCGAGTGGGGCCAGCCGATCCACGAGGTCGGCAAGGACGTCTCCGTGCTGGGTCTCTCACCGGACCGGCCGAACGCGGTCAATGCCTTCCGCATGCTCTGCCGCCACAACAAATGGGTCCAGGACTTCGGTCAGCTCAAGGACGCCTCCGAGATCTCTCGCCGCGAAAAGATCTGGTGGGATCTCATGCTCGAAGCCGAACAGCGCTTCGATCGACCGGCCGGAGCTCTTTCGACCGCCGAGTTCCGTTCCTTCGTCGCAGATACCCTGGATCCGGAGCAGTTCGAGCCGCGCTCCTGAGCCCCTGGGTATGGGGCCCGATCAGCGGTCGGTACCTGGCTAGCTAGACGTCGAGGTCTCGAGCGACTGTCTCGAAGGCCTCGGTCACCTTGCGCAAGAGCCGATCGGGTGCTTTCAAGTCACCTGTTCGTGCGCGCGCCTCGCCCTCGGCGGCGAGGGTTCCGAGCCTGAGCGCCCCGACCAGCTGGGCGCTGCCCTTGATACTGTGAAGCGCAGCCGCCACGCGCTCACGGTCTCCGGCCTTGCACGACGCGGCCAACTCCACCAGACGCTCGCGAACGGTCTGGCCGAAGAGCTGGACCAGCTCGTCGACCACGGCGTCGTTGAGCTTCTGCCGGAGCCCGGCGAGCACCGATTCGTCGAAGTCGCCGGAAGCCAAGTCGTCTAACTCCGCCGCGAAAGTCAACCGGCCAGGCGCTTGGTCATCACGATCTCGTTGCCCGAGTGGTTGTACTCGACCGAGTCCATGAACATCGTGATCAGGTAGATACCCCTGCCACTCGTCTTCAGAAGGTTTTCGGGATCGGTGGGATCCGGCACCGTCGACGGATCGAAGCCCGGCCCCTCGTCGCGGACCCGACAGCGCAATGCCTCGACACCGAACTCCGCCTTGACGGTGACTCGTCGCCGAGCGAAAACTTCGTCTTCGAGTCGCTCTTCGACCTTTGCGTTGTAGTGGACGACGCTCTCCTGGCGCAGCTGGGAGCTAACCTCGAGGTTGCCGTGATGCATGGCGTTGCGCACCGCTTCCTGAATGGCGATCCCGATCTGCATCAGTTCGTTCTCGTCGTACTCCGGGTGCCGGTAACAGATTCGGTCTTGAAGGAACTCGACCAGGCCCGGGATCAGGTTCTCTTCGTTGGGAAGCACGAACCGGAACTGTGACTCAAACAGCGATTCGAGCAACAGCGTCTTTTTCCGCTTCTCCCGCGCCAGAGCCAGGACACTCTCGACGGTGGTGATCAGATCGTCGGCGAGCCGTGGCTTCGGCACGTAGCTCGCAGCGCCTTTCTTCAGCGCATCGACCGCAATCTCGCCGCTACCGAACGCAGTGACCAGAACCACCGGCAAGTCCGGGCAACGCGCGCGCACGGCCTCGACCAGCTCGAGCCCGTCCATACCGGGCATGACCAGATCGGTGACCACGAGATCCGGGCGATGCGAGTCGATCTTCTCGAGGGCGGCCTCGGCGGCGCCGGTCGAACGGGTCGCGTGGCCAGCGGCCTCGAGCAGTGCGGCGATCAGGGCCGCTTGATCGGGACTGTCTTCGACGACGAGTACTTCGGCCATGTGGTCGCGCTTTCCTTGGGGCGCGAGTCTATACTGACCACCGACACGCTCCGGCGCACGAGATCGGCCCGTAAGCCTTATGCGAACCCGAATCGTCGAGACCCGCCATGGCCGGCTCGAGGGCCGCGAAAGCTCCTCCGGCGTCTTTTTTGGCGGCGTTCCGTTCGCCTCCGCGCCGGTTGGAGAGTTGCGCTTCGCCCCACCCGGAGGCCCTCGGCCCTGGACCGGCGTGCGAAACGCCCAGTCTCCGGGGGCCGCCGCTCCGCAGCTGTCGGTGACCCGGATGGGACCGATCAGTTGGCTGTCGAGAATGGTACGCGGGCCGATGAGTGAGGATTGCCTGACCCTCAACCTGACCACGCCGGCCGTGGACGATCGCAAGCGGCCGGTCCTGGTTTGGTTTCACGGCGGTGCTTTTGTGCTCGGCGCCGGCTCGACCTTTCTCTACGACCCGAGCTCACTGGTCGGGAACGGTGACGTGGTGGTGGTTTCACCCAACTACCGTTTGGGAGCTCTCGGATTCCTCGATCTCACGAGCTTGAGCTCCCGCGCCGAGGCACCCTCCAACTTGGGTCTTCGAGATCAGATCGCGGCCCTCGAGTGGGTGCGCGACAACATCTCCGCTTTCGGCGGCGACCCCGCCAGGGTGACCGTGTTCGGAGAATCGGCGGGTGCCATGAGCCTGGGCGTCTTGCTCGCCGTGGCACCGCACCTTTTCCATCGCGCCATTCTCCAGAGTGGCGCGACTGCCAACGTCGCGACCCGAGCAGAGTCAGCCTACGTGGCCGAACGCTTTCTGGCAGCCACCGGTCTGGGAGCGAACGACCTCGAGGGGCTGCGCAGACTGCCGGTCGACGACATTCTCGAGGCTCAGAGAGCCGTTCTTCTGGGCGAGAGCTCGAGGATGGGCCGGCTGCCATGGCAACCCTCGATCGACGGGGATCTCCTCACGAGCCGTCCGGGGCCGCTGATCGAACAGGGGGTGGCGCGCGATGTCCGGGTTCTCGTCGGCACCAATCTGGATGAGTGGAAGCTCTTCACCTCGGCCGCGGTGGCGCTTCGGGCGATGAGCTTCGACGAGCTCGAGCGCCGGATCGAGCGCATGCTCGGGCGGATCGCCGAGCCCGGTGCGCGCGATCCGAGGCGCGCAATGGAACTCTACCGCGAGGTCACTCGGTTTCGAGGCTCTCCGCAGACCGCCTACGAGGCATGGGTCGCCTTTCGCACCGACGACTACTTCCGGATCCCGGCGATCGCTCTGGCCGACGCGCTCTCAGCAGGCGGATCGCGCGTCTATCTGTACCGCTTCGACCAGCCGATTCCGGCTTTCAGAACCGCCCTCGGCGCCTGCCACGCCGCAGAAGTGCCACTCGTCTTCTCGACGCATCGCACCCGGTGGCTCAAGCCCATCTATCTCGGCCGGCGCAAGATAGACGAACTTTCCGACGTTCTCGAGCAGGCGTGGCTTTCCTTTTCCGCACAGGGTGCTCCGAAGGACTCCGCCGCCGGCGACTGGCCGCGGCACGCCAGGACCGACAGAGCGACTCGCATCCTCGGCGCGCCCGGGGGGCTCGAGCCGGTAGTGCGCGATCCAGAGTCCGACACTCGCGCGTTCTGGATGTCTTCCTAGCAGCCCGTGGTAGAAGTCCAGATGGTCGCGCGAGAGGGTCTTTCGGTACACATGCAAAGCACGAGGAGGAGTCGATGCGGGGACATCGAGGACGACGAGTAATGAAGCAGGTGTACCGTAACCCCCTGTCGCCCTACGGGTTGCGGAGGCAAGAGACCGTCTGCTTCGTTGCCGCTCCGCGACGATGCTCCGGCATCGCCTGTGTCGCGTCGCCTGGCATCCGGTCCCTTGGCTCTCGCAACGCGGCCTTCTCGACTTCTACCACGGGCTGCTAGGGCCGGAGCCGGAGCCGAGCTTGACACCGAGGTGTTTCTTGCCTAGACTTTTTGAGTCTTCAAAAAATATGCCCTGCGGCTACCAAATCCATACTGATCGTGCCTGCCTACAAACCCGACAGACCCCCACTCGGCCGGATCCTCCTGATAGCAGCCGTCGCGTGCCTGCCGCTCTCGGACTGGGCCCGGGCACACATCGTGCCGCCCGAACAGCTCCATCCGGCCGCGGCCAGCTACCGGCGGCTCGAGTTCCTGCTCAACCTCAACCCGATTCGCTGGGATGAGGTCGAAAAAGACCTTCGCGCCATTGCCGCCGAGCTCGAGCCGAGCGACGCCGAGAACGCCGACGACCTCCTTCGCCTGACCGAGGAGATCCTGGCCTCACTGGATGCCGAGGACGACGGCGGCCTGGCGGCGGATCGCCGCCGGGACGTCGCCCACTCGGTGCTTTCCCACGCCACGCGCGCAGTCGCTCGATCGATTCGTGAGGACCTGACCCAGGCCAGAGCCCATCTCGCCGACTACCCGCGCGCGTCGATTCATCTCGAGCGGGCGCGACAGATGTGGGCGGCCTTCGAGCCCGCGGTCGAGGCCGCCATGCCCGACGAGTTCGTTCGCCTCGGCGAGTGCTGGCTCGAGCTGGCCTCGGCGCTCGGCTACCCCGGACTCCAGGGCATTGGCGCGCGTCCTGCGGACATCGAGACCTTTGCCGAGGAAACCGACGAGGTAGTCGAGTTCCTGGAAGCGCATTTCACGGATCGACTCCGGATCCCGGAAGTCGGACGCCTGGCGGCGCTTCCGGGCATCCGACGCGACATGTATCCACCGGGGAAGCGACTGCCTCCGGGTTTCGACATCAACAAGCAGATTCCGCGGCCACGTCAGATCCTCGGTATGGCCACGCGCGGCGTCGACGAGCGTGACACGCCGCTGATCGCTCTCGGCGACATGGCCTTCGACAGCGCGCTCATATTCGGCGAGCCGGCCCGGTCGCTCGCGATCACATGCAACACCTGCCACAACAAAGGCGTGACGAATCCCAACTTCTTCATCCCGGGCCTTTCGAGGATCCCGGGCGGCATGGACGTCTCGAACAGCTTCTTCGGGGGCCACGCCAACAACGGCCACTTCGACCCGCTCGACATTCCGGATCTGCGAGGTCTGCGCTTCACAGCGCCCTACGGCCGCAACGGCCGCTTTGACTCGCTCCGAGAGTTCACCCGCAACGTGATCGTCAACGAGTTCTCCGGCCGGGAGCCCGAGCCCATCCTGCTCGACGCCCTGGTGGCCTACATGCTCGAGTTCGAGTTCCTGCCCAACCCGGCCCTCGAAGCCGACGGCACTCTCGGTCGAACCGCCTCCGAGGCGGCCCGTCGTGGGGAAGTCCTGTTCAATCGCCCGTTTGCTGGCCTGGCGGACCGATCCTGCGCGACCTGTCATGTGCCCTCGGACCATTTCCTGGACCGGCGCCGGCACGATATCGGCACGGTCACCGGAGCGGAAGTCGATTCGCGCGACCGCGCGCTCGACACGCCGACACTTCTCGGGATCCTCCATACCGCGCCCTATTTCCATGATGGGCGCGTCGCGACTCTCGGCGACGTCGTCCGGTGGTTCGACGACACCTACTCGCTCGGTTTGAGCGGCCGCCAGCAGGCGGATCTCACAGCCTACCTCGAGGTCGTGGGCGACGGTGTCGAGGCCTACGAAGACACCGTCCACACGCTCTCCTCCGAGCTCGAGGAGTTCGACTTCTTCCTTTCCCCATACGAGCTCCTCAAGGACCGCGGCGAGCTCGACTTGATCCACATAACCCTCGGCACGATCGCGTTCGAGATCCGTGCCCACAAGTGGGACGTCCAGGATCCGGACAACCTGCCGACGCTCGACGAGCTGGCCGCGCTCATGGACCGGGCCCGCGAGCTCCTGGCGGCCGGCGATATCCCCGGCACCGATCGCGTTGTCGCCGAGTACCGGAACCTCTACCGAACCCGCGCGGACGGTCTCGAATGAAGCGTCTCGATTTCTTCCCGGCTGCCTTGCTGGCTGCGGCCTTTCTGGTCGGCGCTTGCAACGTCGAGACCGGTACGGAGTCCACAACCGAAGTGGACCGAAACGGAACCAAGCCGCTTCGCATCGCCTTCATCGCCTATCAGAATCCGGACCAGTTGCTCGAAAGCGTCGAGCCGGTCACCGAGTACCTCAAGGCCGAGCTGGGCCGACCGATCGAGGCCTTTGCCGCCACCGATTACGCCGGCATAGTCGAGGCCTTGAAAGCGGGCTCTGCCGACGCCGGCTTCATGGGACCACTCCAGTACGTCATCGCCCACCATCAATCCGGAGCCGTTCCGATTCTCGGCGAGCTCTACAACGGCGCGCCGACCTACGTCTCCCACGTCTTCGTCCGCAAGGACAGCGGCATCGAGTCCCTCGAAGACCTCGAGCAGACGTCGATGGCGTTCGTTGATCCACTCTCGTCGTCCGGCTACATGTTTCCACTCGACACGTTTCTCCAGGCCGGCCTGATCGAGAGTCCGCGCTCCGCGGAGGACTTCTTCCGGAAGATCTATTTCGCCGGCGGCGACGAGCAAGCCATCCGCGCGGTGCTCAACAAATTCGTGGACGCCGCCGGCGTCGGCCAGTACTCGGTCAAGCTGCTGCGCCCCGAAGAGCGCGAGCAGCTGGTTGCGATCGCGTCGTCGCGGCCGATTCCCTCCCACTGCGTGGTCGTCCGCGCCGAGCTCGACGCCGAGACCGCCAGCGAACTCCAGCAAGCCCTTCTCGGCCTCAATCAAGGCGACCACCAGGAGCTTCTCCGAAATCTCTACGCGGTCGACGGCTACGTAGAGGCCGACCACGAGACCTATCGGAGCGTCGAGGCCCTGGCCCGGGAGTATGGCTTCCTGGATTCCGCGGGGTGATCTCGCCATGAGCTCTCGCCCGGTCATCGAGCTCGACTCGGTCCACGTTCTGTTCGACTCGACTCTGGCCCTCGACATCGAAGGCCTCGAGATCGGAGCCGGGGAGCGGGTGTTCGTCCTGGGTCACAGCGGCTCCGGGAAGACCACGTTGGCGAGGCTGATCAAGGGGCGCCTGCGGCCCTCGACAGGTACGGTCAAGGTCCTGGGCCGAAATCCGGCTTCGGTGCGCGACCGGCGCAGGCGGCAACGGCGGGTTGCCATGATCGACCAGGAGTACTACCTGGTGCCCCGATTGACCGCGGTCGACAACGTCCTGCATGGGGCTCTCGGCCGGGTCTCGCCCTGGCTGAGCCTGATCGGCCTCTATCCGACTGGCGAGTGGTGCAAAGCCGAAGCGATCCTGGCCGAGGTCGAGCTCGACGGGCTCGGGCACCGCCGCGTGGAGACTCTTTCCGGCGGCCAGAAACAGCGCACCGCGATCGCGCGGGCGCTGATGCAGGACGCCGACATCATCCTGGCCGACGAGCCGGTGTCGGCTCTGGATCCCGAGTTGGCCGAGGACGCTCTCGAGCTTCTGGTCGAGTGCGTAGCCCGCCGAGAGGTGACGCTCTTGGTCGACCTGCACCAACCCGAGCTCGCGCGGCGCTACGCGACCCGCTTTCTCGGTCTCGCCAACGGGCGGCTGGTCTACGACGGTCTGCCCGAGGGATTCACCGACGAGATCGCCGAGCTCGTCTATCGCGGCCGCGACCCGCAAGGCGCCGACGGGCCGGAGCAAGACATCCATCACCCACCCACTTCGGGTTCTCAGGAGGTCGACCTTGTCGACGCTGCAACAGACCTGGCGCAGGAGAATCCTCGCCTGGACCTTCGTCTGGTTCGCGATTAGCACCTTCGTCCTGTGGGCGTTTCGCTGGTCGGAGTTCGATCTCCAAGTCCTGCTCGGCTCGGGAGAGCGGTTCAGCGAGTTCTTCTCGCGCCTCGTGCCTCCGGACTGGAGCGTCACCCGGCTCGTGTTTCGTTCGACGGTCGAGACCCTGATGATCGCGCTGGCGGGCACCGCGCTCGCGGTGATCGTGTCCTTGCCTCTGGGGTTCCTGGCGGCCTCCAACGTCACGCCGCCCTGGGTCTCCCACCCGATCAAATGGCTCCTCGGTCTGATCCGGTCAGTGCCCTTGATCGTCGTCGCGATGCTGTTCGTCGCCGCGGTCGGACTGGGCCCGTTTCCGGGCATGCTCGCGATCGCATTCCACTCGATCGGTATGCTCGGCAAGTTCTACGCCGAGGAGTTCGAGACCGCCGAGAAGGGAATTCTGAACGCGGTCTCCGGAACCGGCGCCACCTGGAGCCAGACCCTGCGCTACGGGCTCTGGCCGCAGTCGATCCCCCAGGTGGTCGCGTTCACCGTCTATCGCCTGGAGATGAACTTCCGGGATGCCGCCGTTCTCGGCCTGGTCGGAGCCGGAGGCGTCGGCTACTACATCCTGCTCTACGTGCGCGGTTTTCAGTACGAGAAGGTCGCCGTGCTGCTCGCGGTCATCATCGCGGTGGTGCTTCTGCTCGACAACTTGACCTTCTGGGTGCGCAGATGGGTGCGATGAGTCGTTTGATGAGCGGCGCTTTGGCCGTGGCGATCGTGGCACTCGCCGGAACGGGCGCCACCCTGGCGCAGGAAGACCTGGTCACCGATCGTCCGGATCAGACCGAGTCGGCGGTGACGGTGGCTCCGGGGAAGTACCACATCGAGACCGGCGTGCTGCACACGCAAGACGACGCCGGCGGCCGGAGCTTCGAGGTCACGGAGGCTCTCGGCACGCTCGTTCGCATCGGTTTGCGCGAACGGCTGGAGCTTCGGATCGGTTTCGACGGCTACGTCTGGACGCCGGGAGCCGACGGCATCGGAGACGGCTCGGTGGGCGCCAAGATCCTCTTGGCCGAGGAGACGGATAGCGCGCCTCGAGTCGCGGTGCTCGTCGAGAGCTCGGTTCCGATCGGAGACGACCAGCTCACCTCAGACGACTACGCCCCGGCGTTCCGGCTTGCGCTGTCGAAGGACTTCCTTGACTCGCTCGGCGTCGGCCTAAACGTCGGTGCCGAGTTCCCGGAAGACCAGGAGATTCTTCTCTACACCCTGGCGCTCGGTGTGGGCCTCGACGACAAGAACGGCGTTTTCTTCGAGGTCTTCGGAGACGACCAGTCGAGTCATTCCTTCGACACCGGCTGGACCCGTCTCGTGCGACCCAACCTCCAGCTCGACGTCGCGGGAGGCGTCGGCATCTCGGACGAAGCGCCCGACTGGTTCGTCGGAGCGGGGCTGTCGGTGAGATTCCCGGACTAGGTACGATCCTGGCAGCGCTCGGGAGCCGATCGACAGGCCAATCTTCCAGG
>JBHHWO010000053.1:0-27155 GCA_046756565.1 Thermoanaerobaculia bacterium
TGCTTTCGAGCCCGATTCTCGATTCCCTATCGGATGCGGACGGGGGTAGCCCATCGGAGACATTCCAGGGGACCCTCGAGAGACCGGACGGAGGGGCCGCCGAGGTGCCGCGGCCCGGCATGGACTCAGCGGCGATTCCCCTTTCCGGAACCGGCGTAGGGTGGGTCCGCCGCGGCAGGACGCGACTGACCTTCCCGCGGCTGCTCGAGCTTCTAGTCCTCTCGGTCGTGATCGGCGGTTGCATGGTCCTGGCGTTCAACCAGTACTGGGTGCGTCCGAGAATCGAGAAGCTCGAGACCCGGCTCGCGGACCTGACCGGCGATTCACGAGGCGGAGGGGCTCCGGGCAGCCGGTGGGTCGGGAATGGCCCCGGCAGCGCCGAGCCCGGCGCTCAGGCCTCGGAAGAGAAAACGCAGGACCCCGCCGCGAGCCAGGCACAGCGGACTGCGGCCGTAGCCGTGCCAGCCGCGCAGCCCGGCCCGCCGGATCCGACCACCGTGGCCGAGTCCGTCCAGGCCTGGGCCAGGGCCTGGTCCGAGCGGTCCGTCGACGACTACCTGGACTCGTATTCGGATCGGTTCGTCCCGGCCTCGGGTCTGGAGCTCGACCGGTGGCGAGCTCGCCGGCGGGAGCGACTGCTCAATCAGGGCGCGATCCGCGTGGCCGTGGTTTCGCTTAGCGTCGAAGAGCTGGCGCCAAATGAGCAGCGTGTCGCCTTCACTCAGTCGTACCGGTCCGAGGTCTACCACGATCGGGTGCGAAAGTCGCTGCGCATGGTCTGGGAGGACGGGAGGTGGAAGATCGTCGAGGAAGTCGTCGTCCGGCAGCTTCCCTGGTAGCGGGAATCGTATGGGTGGTTCGATTGGCGGTCAGGCTGGCATGGCTCGTCGAGCTCGCAAGGCGGCCAACCCCGCGACGGCCATCACCGCGTAGCACAGGAGTCCCGCCAGGATGACGGCTCGGCTGCCGAAGCTGATTCCGATTACCGCCGCCACGGCGGACGCGGCAATGGAGGCGGCGCCATTTACGGCCCACATCTTCTGGACCGCCCACTCGCCGGTCGTGCCGACGATTCCGACCCCGATCGGGAAGGCGAAACCGAGTAGGAAACCGACCCCGGCCAGGAGAAGCCCGGCGCCGACCGCCCGAATCGGCGCCGAGGCGATGGACTCGAGGAGGTCCAGCCGGGGGAAGCCCACGAGCAGCACGGTCAGGGCGGCCAGAATCCAGTACCAGGCGCGATGAATGTGATCACTCGAAAACAGGCGTCGTGAACAGAAGGCTCCGGCTCCCGTCCCGATCAACATCCAGAACAGGACCACGGACAGGACAAGGGTCGGGTGGCCCAGGATCAGAATCAGCCTCTGATGCAGTCCCAGTTGGATAAGAATGTAACCCGCACCGATTCCGAAGAAGTAGAGGCTCATCGAGCGATAGACGGTGCGTTCGCCGGTCGACGATGTTGCGCTCGGCAGGGTCAGTCCGGCGAGGGCAAGTACGAGGGCCGCAAAAGCCACGGCCAGCACTGTCAGCACCACCAGGACGCGGACGCCGTTCAAGGTGATCTCGGTTATCGGGCCGTAGTCGCGGCCGCGGAGCGCGAGCACGTCGGCCGGCCGAAGCTGAAGAAAGAAGTACGGCCTCTCGTCACTTGGTGGAGAGATGTCGTACGGACTCTCTTTGATCGCCGCCGCGCGCCGGTCGTGGTCCAGTAGTCGTTCGATGACGGGATCCCGGGCCGTGCCCGGAGCGGCTAGCGGGATAAAGCCGTGGGTTCTCGATGCGAAGTAGAACTTTTTGAGCTCAGACTCCGAGAAGGGTTGCTTTGATATCAGGATGGTGGCCAGCAGCACTCTGCCTTCGGACGCGAGCCACTTCACCTTCGGAAGCTCCTGAGCGACGAGAAGAAGGTGATTGGATGGTTCTTCCACGCCCACGCGCTCGAGGGCTTGGGCGGCGAGGGCGACCAGTCGCTGAGTTTCGGCGGGCGCGGACGACACGAACCATCTGGTCATGGTCAAGATGCCGCGCTCGGAGAGCGCGTTCAGGAAGATCTCCCAGCCTTCGGTGGTGTAGAGACCGTTTTCGGACAGCAGGAAACCGCCGCTGGCAGTGGCCGCCCAGGTGTCGATGAGCGATGCCTGAATGAGATCGTACTCTCGCCCCGAATGCAGGATTCCGACCCGAGCTTCGGCGTGGATCAGCTCCAGCTCCTGGCGAGACGTCAGCGCGTTGAAGTCTCGGAACTCCTCTTCGAGGATGTCGATCATTATCCGGTTGAGTTCATAGCCGTCGACCTTTGCGGCGCCCAGGGTGAGAGGCGGTGTCAGGTCGTCTCCGCCGCCAACGCCGATGACGGCGACCCTGGGCAGCCTCCGACCGAGCATGTAGGCCATGTAGTTGGCCGACTTGCGCCAATTCGGGTAGATCGGCTCCTCGCCTCTCGCTTGCCGCTCGTTGATGCGCCGCAGCGGCGTCGCGGCGGAGCGGTCGATCAAGATCAGGTGCTGATTCTGTTTTGAGGCCTCTTTGCGAACAACGATGCGAGAGTGCTCGTTCCAGCGCTCGAAAATGTACTCGCCGGTGGCCAGTCGAAGGAAGTCGCCTTTGGTGGCGATGCCCGCGGCCATTCCGACGATCGCCACGACTGCCGTGAGCAGGTAGACGGTTCTGAGGGAGCGTTGTCGAGTCAGCAATGCCGCGGCTCCGGCCGCGAGCGCGGCCGGAGCAAGAAGCGTCGCCGTGCCCTGCAAGGTGCGCATCAGATAGATCGCCACGACGCAGGCGCCGGCGGCGGCCGTCAGGTCGGCCGCGTACAGGCGATCGATCCAGGCCTCCTTACGAGAAAAGGCGGCGGCGAGAAACGCGCCAGCCGCCACCAGGCCCGGCAAGAACACTAGAGCTTGCGCCGCGACGGAGAGCAGTTCGAGTTGGACGCTTTGTGTCGACGTTTGCGACAGGCGGAGCGAGGCGAAGATCGTCGATCCGGCGAATATCCAGGCAAGCAGCGCGAGCCGGTTGGCAAACGTCTCTGCCGAACTGTCGCGTACGTTCCATCTCGAGACCGCGACCCCGCCGAGCGCCAGCCCGGTCATGATCAGCGAGACCGCGAAGAACGAGTAGTGATGGAAGAAGGCTACCGAGAACAGCCGTGTGACCATCACCTCCACCAGGAGCATGGCCGAGGCGATTACCGCAACGGCAAGCGTGAGGGTCGCCGGAGGCGTTTTGGACGGCGGAGACGTCATTCCCGGTGCGAATCCGGCGCCTCGAGCGGCTGCCGATCGGGCCGAATGTACCATCGTGAAGACCAATCGGAGCTCGAGCCAGGAACCGGGTTCGCGAGTGCGCGGTCTAAACTCGCGATATGGCTGGAACCAAGACCGCTTCTCACTTGCCTGCGGCCTCTTCAGGCTCCCTTCTGGCGCTGGCGCTCTGCCTGGCCCTGGCGCTTGGCATCTCGCAAGCCTGTGCCCCGCCGCTCGCCGGCAATGGGCCGGGGGACGACTCGACCACCGGCTCCAACGGCGACGATCCGCCGGTGAGTGACGGCGGCGACGGCCTCGGCGCGGAAGGCCCCTGCGACCCCGAGGCTTCGTGGGCCGAGGTCGCCTCGCTCATCGACCAGCAGAGGTTCCAGGCCGCTTCCGAGATCGTTCGGGAGATCTTCGAGGGCGCCAAGAGCCGCCGGGACGTCGAGAACTGGACCCGGGGCCTGATCGAGCTGGTCCAGCTCGAGACCGGCCTGCACGGCTACGAAACCGCGGTGCGCCTGCTGCGCAGCGAGGACTGGCCGGACGATCCGGTGTCGGTCGCGGCGCTCGAGCTGTACTACGCGCAGGGTCTCGTGCACTACCTTCAGGTCTATTCGTGGGAGATCCGGCAGCGCGAGCGGGTCGCCTCCGAGGAAGAGGTCGACCTCAAGGCCTGGACCGCCGAGGAGATCTTCGACGAGGCCGACCGGGCCTATGCGCGCGTCTGGGAACGGCGGCAGGAGCTCGGCGCATTGGACCTGGAGACCTTGTCCCGGTACCTGACGCCCAACAACTATCCCGACGGCCTGCGGGACTCGCTCCGCGACGCCGTGACCTATCTGTGGGTCGAGCTTCTGGCCAACACCTCCTTCTGGACGCCGCGGGAATCCGCCGAGACCTACCGGCTCGATCTGTCGGCTCTCCTGGAGCCGGCCGAGCGCCTGGAGTCCGTCGAACCTGACGCTCATCCGCTGTTGCGCCTGACCGCGCTTCTCGGTGATCTCGAGTCCTGGCACGCTGCCGAGGGCCGACCCGAAGCCGCCTTCGAGGCACGTTTAGAGCGGCTCCGGCGGCTGCACGCCTCGATCTCCCAGACCGCGGACCGCAAGATGATTCGGGGCAACCTCGAGACCCACCTCCAGAAGCTCGGCGACAAGCGCGTCTGGTGGTCGGTGGGGATGTCACTTCTGGCCGAGTTCCTCAGGTCGGATCCCGATCCCTGGGCGCTGGTAGGGGCCCGGCAAGTGGCCGAAGAAGGGGAACGACGGCATCCCGGTTCGCTCGGGGCGGCCCGCTGCCGGCATTTGATTGCGCAGATCGAGGCACCGTCGTTCTCGGTCACCACCATGGCGACCGATGGCCCGGCTCGACGATCGATCGAGATCCGCCACAAGAATCTGGAGCGGCTCTACTTTCGCGCCTACGAGGCCGATCTATTCGAGATCATCGAGAACAGCAAGGACTATCGGCTGTTGCCGGGATACCGAGAGTTCGAGAAGTTGTTTCGGGGACGGAATCCGGTGGCCGAGTGGAAGGTGGACCTGCCGGAGACCCCGGACTTGCGCGAGCACCGGTCGTTCGCGGTGCCCGACCTCGAGCGGTCCGGATTCCACCTGATCGTCGTCTCGGCGAGGCCGTCGTTCTCGGAAAGCGGCAACGAGCTCAAGGGCCTCTACTTCAACCTCTCGGACTTGGTCCTGGTCTCACGGCCGATGGACGGCAACCTGGAAGTGGCGGCGGTATCCGGCGAGACCGGCGAGGCGATCTCCGGCGCCGAGATTCACCTCTATCGCTACGACTACCGGCGCCGCGGCCACCGGCGGGTCGACACCAAGCGCGCCGACTCAGAGGGTCGAGTGCTGTTCGATCGCGAAGGGGACGGCAACAACTACTTCCTCGTCGCTCGGAGCGGCTCGGACGTCGCCCTCGACGAGACCCGGCGCTATTTCAGCAGCCCGTCGCCCGATCCGACCGTCGAGAGCTCGCTTCTCTACACCGACCGCAGTATCTACCGCCCGGGACAGGACGTTCTCTGGAAGGTCATCGGCTACAGCGGAAAACGTTCCGGCGGCGAGTTCCAAGTGGTCGCCGACCGCAAGCTCACGATCGAGCTGTTCGACGCCAACAACGAATCGGTGGCCAAAGCCGAGGTGCGAACCAACGAGCACGGATCCGCATCGGGCTCTTTCGAGATCCCGGGCGGACGGCTCCTGGGTAACTGGAGCTTGCGCTCGTCGTCGGGCGGCCGCACCGTGCTCAAGGTCGAGGAGTACAAACGGCCGACCTTCGAGGCGACGCTCGAGCCTCCCACGGACTCGCTGAGGCTGAACCGGCGGGCCGAGCTCACCGGAACGGCGCGGTACTACTTCGGACTGCCGGTTGTCGACGGCGAGGTCAAGTGGCGGGTTACCCGCGAGCCGGTGTACCCGTACTGGTGGTGGTGGTACTACCCGCCCGCGCCGGCGGCGGCCGAGACCATAGCGTCGGGCATTTCCGACCTGACCGAGGACGGGGTTTTCTCGATCGAGTTCCTGCCCGAGGCCGACGAGCGCGAGGCCGAGAGGGGCGTCACCTATCGGTTCCGCGTGGCTGCCGACGTCCTCGACAGCGGCGGTGAGACCAGCAAGGCGGAAAGGGTCTTCCGGCTGGGATTCGTGGCGGTCGAGGCGGCGATCGATCGGGACCGGCGTTTCGTACTTGCCGGTTCGGCGGTGACTCTTACCGTGCGCCGGCAGGATCTCGACGGAACCGCCCGGGCGGGGAAGGGATCCTGGCGCCTGGTGCGGCTCGCGCAGCCCGGTACGGTTCCGCTGCCGGCCGACGTCGAGCTTCCGGACCCGCCGGCGGTTGCCGCCGAATCCGAGCCGGCATACCGGACCGCCGGGGATCGTCTCCGGCCCCGATGGCAGGGAGTCGTCAACGCCGAGATGATCCTCCGAGGCTGGCGGGACGGCGAGGAGGTCGAGACCGGCGCGCTCGTCCATGGGGACGACGGCGAGGCGGAGCTCGAGCTCGGGTCGCTTCGTCCCGGCGCATACCGGTTTCACTATGCGACCCGCGATGCCTTCGGCGCGGAGTACAAGTCGGCCACCGACTTCCTGGTCGCCAAGAACAGCCTCGGCCGGTTGGCGCTTCCCGCGGTCCTCGAGGCCGAGACCTCGGCGGCCGCGGTCGGCGAGACCGCGAGGTTCCTGATCCATTCCGGCCTCGAGAGTCAGCGCCTGATCTTCGAGCTCTTCCGGCGTGGCCGCCGGATTCGGCGCGAGGTGCTGAGCTCGGACGGGGGACCGCAGGTCCTCGAGATTCCGATCTCCGAGGCGGACCGGGGTGGGCTGGGCGCGCGGCTGACGCTGGTGCGAGATCACCAGTTGATGACCATAAACGAGACGATCTTCGTTCCCTGGGACGACAAAAGGCTCGAAGTCAAGTTCTCGAGCTTTCGCGACTACCTCAAACCGGGCGGCCGGGAAACCTGGCGCGTGCAGGTGCGCGGCGTTGAGCGCGACCTGGTCACCGGCTCCGCGGAGCTTCTGGCCTACATGTACGACCGGAGTCTCGACGTCTTCGCTCCCCACCAGCCGCCGGACCCCGCGGGCTTGTATCCACGTTGGGGGGCGCCGATGCCGTCGGCCTCCAACCTCGGGCCGAGCGGCGCGGTATGGCACGCGGGCGACATGGTCTCGTTGCCGGGCTACCCGCCGCTCTACGGCGATCGGCTCAATTACCTGAGCAGCTATGGCATCGGCGGATTGGGGTATCGCGTCGGCGGTCGAATGCGGCCGATGCGGCGGGGAATGGTCATGGAGTCGAGGGCCGATATGCCCGCGTCGGCCGCTCTCGACGATGTCGAGGCGTCGAACGAAGAGGCCCTCAAGGCGGAGTTGAAGGAGGCCGAGGCTCCCGCCGCGGGAGAGTCGCCGGTCGCCGAGGCCGAGCTGCGCTCCGACTTCTCCGAGACCGCCTTCTGGGAGCCGCATCTCCTGCTCGAGGACGACGGCTCGGTGGCCTTCGAGTTCGAAGTGCCCGATTCGGTCACCGAGTGGAACGTCTGGGTGCACGCCATCACCCGCGATCTCCGCGCCGGGAGAGTCACCGAACAGGTCAAGACGGTCAAGGATCTCCTGGTTCGTCCCTACCTTCCGCGCTTCCTGCGCGAGGGCGACAAGGCCAAGTTGCGGGTGGTAGTCCAGAACGCCGGAGACGAGCCGCTCGCCGGTGCCCTCGACTTCGACATCGTGGACGCGGAGACGCAGGAGGATCTGGCCGCGGCCTTCGGCGTCGATGCGTCGGTGGCTCGGGCGGTCGCGTTTTCGGTCGAGCCCGGCAAGAGCTGGACTCACACCGTTCCGGTCGCCACGCCGGCGCGGATCGGCCAGGTGGCGTTCAAGGTCCGGGGAGAGGCAGGCGAGTTCTCGGACGGCGAGCTGAGAACCTTACCCGTGCTCCCGGGCCGGATGCACCTGGCGCAGTCCCGCTTCGTGACATTGAAGGACGCGGATCGCAAGGCTCTGAGCTTCGACGACCTGGCGCGGGACGACGACCCGACCCGGATCGATCAGCAGCTGGTCGTCACCCTCGATACCCAGCTCTTCTACAGCGTGCTCTCGGCGCTGCCGTATCTCGTCAACTATCCATACGAATGCACCGAACAGACTCTCAACCGCTTCCTGTCGACCGGCATCGTGTCGACGCTCTACGAGGATTATCCGGCAGTCAAGCGCATGGCGCGCGAGTTCTCGGACCGTGAGACCCAGTACGAGAACTGGCAGGCCGACGACCCCAATCGCAAGATGGCGCTCGAGGAGACTCCGTGGGTCGGAGTCTCGAGGGGCGGCCGGCGGTCAGCCGAGAATCTGATCAACGTGCTGGATCCGAAGATCGCCAAGGCCCAGCGCAAGTCGGCTCTCGCCAAGCTCAAGAAGGCCCAGACCGCGGTCGGCGGCTTCCCCTGGTTCCCGGGTGGTCCGCCGTCTCCCTACATGACCCTGTATCTGCTGAACGGCTTCTCGCGCGCTCTCGAATTCGGCGTCGAGGTTCCGAAGCCGATGGTGCGTCAGGCGTGGAGCTACATGCACCGCCACTACATCGACGAGCTGGTCGAGCATATGATGGGCCGCGACTGCTGCTGGGAGTTCATCACCTTCCTGAACTACGTGCTGTCGAGTTATCCCGACGAGGCGTGGACCGGCGGGGTCTTCACCCGGGCCGAGCGCGAGCGGATGCTCGACTTCTCGTTCAGGCACTGGAAGGACCATTCGCCGATGTCCAAGGCTCATCTGGCGCTGACCCTCGAGCGGGACGACCGCACCGAAGATGCTCGACTGGTGTTCGACAGCGTGATGGATTCCTCGAAGACGACCGAAGAGCTCGGCACATACTGGGCGCCGGAGGATCGCGCCTGGCTCTGGTACAACGACACGATCGAGACCCACGCGTTCGCTCTGCGGACCTTGACCGAGCTCGACGAAGACGACTCCAGGCGCGAGGGTCTGGTGCAGTGGCTGCTGCTCAACAAGAAGCTCAGCCACTGGAAGTCGACCCGGGCGACCGCGGAGGTCATCTACTCGCTGGTCCACTACCTCGAGCACGAGGGCACGCTGGCCGCCCGCGAGGAAGTGACCATTGCGATCGGCGAGCGAGAGCCACACACATTCGTTTTCGAGCCCGACGAGTACACCGGCAACAACAACCAGGTTCGAATCGACGGTGAAGACATCGAGCCCGCAACGGATTCGACGGTAGTGGTCGAAAAAGAGACGCTGGGCTTCGCGTTCGCCTCGGCGACCTGGCACTTTTCTACCGAAGAGCTACCCGCCGAAGCCCGCGGCGACTTCTTCGAGGCCCATCGGACTTACTACCGACGGGTGCACTCGGGTGATGGCTGGCGTCTCGAGCCACTTTCCGAGGGCGCCAAGGTCGAGGTCGGCGATCAGGTCGAGGTCCACGTCTCGATTCGCGCCAAGCACGCCGCCGAATACGTCCATCTGCGCGACCCGCGCCCCGCGGGTTTCGAGCCGGAGCGGTCGACCTCGGGCTATCAGTGGGATCTCGGGCTGGTGCGCTACGAGGAAGTCCGCGACAGCGGCATGAACTTCTTCTTCGAGAGGCTGCCGGTTGGTGAGTACACCATGAAGCACCGCCTGCGCGCCGCCACCGCGGGCACGTTCCAGTCGGCGCCGGTGACCTTGCAGTCGATGTACGCGCCCGAGTTCACCGCGTACTCGGCCGGCGAGAAGCTGACGATCGTCGAGTAGGTTCACCTGCCAGCAGCCCCTTCGCCCGCGCCGATCTAGTGTCCTGTCCCAGTGATTCGCTACACAAATCTCGGGCCTTTCTGCACGCTGCCGGCGTTGCCACTCCTCAACATAGGCCCAGCTATGCTTGCGTCGTGGGCGCCTTGGCAGCGCACACCATGACCTCGAGCCTTATGCACCGAACCACTGGGACAGGACACTAGCGCCTAGGTTCTGCCAATGGCTTTCTCGACTCGCCGTCGCCAGCATCCCTCGGCCGATCGTCTCGCTCCGCACTCGGCGGAGACGATCCGCCTGGGCCTCATTCGTCGCGGCCTCGGACGGCGACACCGAACTCGCCTTCGGCTCGACCCTTCGGGTGGGTGCTCGCCGTGGAAGGCACCTCGACCGTTCCTCGTTCGGCCCGGCGGACACCTCGCCTCCGGCCTCGAATCACTCCGCTCGCCGACGACCTCGGGACGCTGGTTTCGCCTCAGTCCGGTACTGTGCCTGAAAGGCCGGCCGCGTGCCTCTTGCGAGCGAGCGCATACCTGAGTCTTCGAGGGGCGAGCGAGAAGACGGCACCGGCGGCCCTCAATCGCACCGAGTCACCACGATGACCCGATTGAAAACCGGTTGGGAGGGGACTCTTGGGAGGGACGCGGACCTGCCCTTCAACGAGCCCTGAGATAATCCCGGACTATGACCGACCTGCGCATCGCCCTGGTCCAGCAACCCGCCACCGCCGACCTCGACGCGAATCTGGAGAAGGGACTGGCCGCGGCTCGGATCGCGGCCGGCGATGGCGCCAAGGTCGTGTGTTTCGCCGAGCTGGCGTTCACGCCGTTCTATCCCCAGACGCCGGGCGGGGAAGGTGTGGCCGAGCTGGCCGAGCCGGTGCCCGGACGCTCCACCGAGGCGTTCTCGGCGCTGGCTGGCCAACTGGGGATCGTCGTGGTGTTGAACCTCTTCGAGCGCGACGGCGAGCGAACCTACGACAGCTCGCCGGTGATCGACGCCGACGGATCGCTGCTCGGGGTCACCCGGATGGTCCACATCACCGACTACCCCTGCTTCCACGAACAGGACTACTACCATCCGAGCGCGCTCGGAGCCCCGGTCTATGAGACCGCCGCCGGCAAGCTCGGCGTCGCGATCTGCTACGACCGTCACTATCCCGAATACATGCGCGCGCTGGCCCTGGCTGGAGCTCAAATGGTATTCGTCCCTCAGGCGGGCGCCGTGGACGAGTGGCCCGAGGGCCTGTTCGAGGCGGAGCTGCGCGTCGCCGCGTTTCAGAACGGCTACTTCGCGGCGCTGTGCAATCGGGTCGGCGAAGAGTCCCAGCTCGCGTTTGCGGGGGAATCTTTCGTGTGCGACCCGGGTGGGCGGGTGATCGCTCGGGCCGCGAAAGGGGCCGAGGAGACTCTCGTCTGTGACCTCGACCTGGCTCAGGTCGAGAGCTCGCCTGCTCGCCGGCTGTTCTTTCGCGACCGGCGGCCGGAGCTCTACAGCTCCTGGCTCGAGCGCAGCTGATCGTCCGAGCAGCGGCGTCGTTACGCGCGAAATTAATTCGCGAGCACCGCGAGATTCCATTCCGCAGGCTGTTAGAGTCGGGACTCCGAGATCCGTGCCGGGGTGGACTCAAGCCGCAGTCGGACCGGTCTCACCCCCAAAGATGGAAGTCGACGTTTCTCGAGCAAGCCGGTCGGGTCCGTCCACCCAAGTGATCGAGCTGCCGCCGCGGGTGGTGGGTCGCTTCGGCGATACGACCTCGGGACCGACCTTGATCGTCTTCGGAGCGGTGCACGGCAACGAGCCCGCGGGCTACGAGGCTCTGCGGTCGGTCTTTTCAGGCTTCGAGGAATCCGGCGCCACATTCCGCGGTTCGGTGATCGGCCTGGTCGGCAACCGTCGAGCGCTGGCCGAGCGCGCGCGTTACATCGACGAAGACTTGAACCGGATCTGGCTCCCGGGCAAGCTGTGCCGGATCAAGGGCGGCGAAGACGCGAACGGCGAGCTCGGAGAGGCGCGAGAGCTCCACCGCGAACTCGAGGCGATTCTGGCGACCGCTTCGGACACAGTCTACGCGTTGGACATTCACTCGACCTCGGGTCCGGGTCCCGCGTTCTCGGTATTCGATGATTCCCTGGTCAATCGTGAGTTCGCACTCGAGCTCGAGGTTCCGATGGTTCTGGGCATCGAGGAAGAGCTGGACGGAACGCTGCTCGACTACCTCAACGCTCGTGGCGTTCACACGACCGGGTTCGAGGCCGGCCAGCACCAGGACGAGGCCTCGATCGACCGGGCCGAGGCCGCGATCTGGGTCGCTCTGCGAGCCAGCGGCGTGCTGGGCCGGAGCTGCCAGGCGCAGGTGGACGCCGCGAGCCGGCGCCTCGCGCAGGTATCGAACGGCCTGCCCGCTCTCTTCGAGGTCCGGCATCGGCACGCGATTCCCCAAGGATCGGACTTTCGGATGCGCCCGGGGTTCTCCGGCTTTCAGGGAGTCCGCCGCGGCGACGAGATCGCGTTCGAGGACGACCAGACGATACGAGCGCCCGAGGATGGCCTTCTCCTGATGCCGCTATACCAGACCCAGGGCGAGGACGGTTTCTTCATCATTCGACCGGTGAGAAGGGTCTGGCTGAGGGTCTCCGCCCGTCTGAGGCGCTGGCGACTGGAGCGGTTCGTTCATCTGTTGCCCGGTGTGAGGCGGCAGGACGAGCACGGACTGGAGCTCAGGGTCAACCGTCCAATCGCGCGATGGCTGCCGCTCGATTTCTTCCACCTGCTCGGATACCGGCGAATCGCCGAGGTCGGGCGGCATCTCTACCTGCGCCGGCGGGGTATCGACGGCGTCGACACCTCGAGCTTTCCGGCGGGCTCCTAGAGCGTCTCGATTCGGCCTGAGCGGCCCACCCAGGCGGGCCTGTGAAGTCTTTTATACCGGGCCGTCTTTGCGAAGACGGTAGACTGGCGCCGTTCCGGAGAACTCCAATGCTGAAGCCGCGGATCCAGTGGACGTTCCTTGCGTTGATCTCGTCGGCACTGGCCGCCGCCCCGGGCGTCGCCGCCACCTACAGCATGATGCTCGACGAAGACCTCTTCGACGAGTCGTCGGTAGTGGCGCGGGTCAAGGTTCTGACAGTTTCGCCGGCTCCGGCCGTGGGCACACCCTCCACCGACTACATCGTTCTGGTCGAGCGGGTTCTCAAGGGTCGAGTCAGCGGCACGACGGTGGTCGTACGCGTGCCGGGGGGAGTTCGCCCGGACGGTATCGGCCTGGCGATACACGGTGCGCCGCGATTCGAGGAGGGCGACCGCGCGCTTCTCTTCCTGTCGCCGCGCTCGGACGGAACCTACGGCGTCCAGCAGCTGATGCTGGGGGCCTTTCACGAGCTCGACTGGGACGGCCGCCGAGCGGCGCTTCGCCGCCTCGAGGGCGCTCGCCTGGTGGGCAACGAAGACTTCGAGGAGTTCGAGTATGTCCGCGACTGGAATCGGTTCCAGGAGTGGCTGGCGGATCGGGCGGGCGGTGTCCGCCGAGAGGCCGACTACTTCTCGGTCGCGGATTCGTCCGAGTCGGTGTCTCTACCAAGCCTGCTCAAGTTCCGGGGTACTCCGATCCGGTTCTTCGAGTTCGACGACGGCGGCAAAGTCGTCTGGGAGGTCGGCAGGGGACTCAAGAAGGCGAAAAAGGCGTTCAAGCGAGCGGCCAAGACCTGGAATTCGGATCCCGACACGGTGGTCAACCTCGCGGGCAGAGGCAGGACGTCCAACCAGAACGGTTTCGTGCGTTCCGACGGTGTCAACGCGATCATCTTCAACGACCCGAACAACGAGGTCCAGGGTGTCTACAGCTGTACGCGCGGTGGCGTGATCGCGTTGGGCGGCGCGTGGTTCTTCAAGAGCCCGGCCATGGTGCAGAGAATCCCGAAGAGCATCGGAAAAGGGAAAGCCAACGTCGCGATCGAGGCCGACGTCATCACCAACGACGGAGCCAAGTGTCTGCTCTCCGGCGACCTGGAGGCTACTGAGCAGGTGCTCGCCCACGAGTTGGGCCACACTCTCGGGCTGGGGCATTCGTGCGGCTCGGGTTGTACCGGTCGCGAACGCAAAGCGCTGATGTGGGCCTTCTTCCACGACGACGGGCGCGGAGCCAGGCTCGAGGCCTGGGACCGCCAGTGGCTCGACAAGCTCTATTAGGGATCGACTACTCTTCGGCCAGCCAGGCTCCGCGGTTTTCCAAGCGCGTGAGCTGGCTGTCGATCACCGGAGCGCCCGGTACCGGCCTCGAGTGTTGGTAGCGGCCGTCCGAGAGAAGATCGCTCGAATGGCTGTTGTCGGCGAGATGGACGAACAGCACCTCGTCGCGCAGCGCCTTGCGAAGGTGGCTATCTTCGATCGGAACCAGGATCTCGACGCGCCCGTCGAGATTGCGGGGCATCATATCGGCGCTGCCGATGTACAGCTCCTCGCTGCCGCCGTTGCGGAAGTAGAAGATCCGCGAGTGCTCGAGAAAGCGACCTACCACTGAGGTCACCGCGATGTTCTCGCTCAGACCCGGCACTCCCGGGCGCAAGCAGCAGATCCCCCGAACCTGCAGGTCGACGCGCACACCAGCCCTGGATGCCCGGTAGAGCGCCTGAATGAGTTGCTTGTCGACCAGCGAGTTCATCTTGAAGGCGATCCGCGCCTGGACTCCCTGCTGGGCGAAGTCGATCTCGCGCTCGACCCGGTCGACCACCTCGCTCCGCATGCTGCCGGGCGATACCAGGAGCTTGCGATAGTCGGACTTGCGCGAGTAGCCGGTCAGAGCGTTGAACAGATCGGAGACGTCCGCGACGATGTCCGGATCATCGGTGAATAGGCCCAGGTCGGCGTAGACCCGCGCGGTCGCCGGGTTGTAGTTACCGGTTCCGAGGTGAGCGTATCGTTTGATGCCGTCGCGCTCCTGGCGCACGACCAGACACATCTTGCAGTGGATCTTCAGGTCCTGAAGCCCGTAGACGACATGGACTCCCGCCTGCTCGAGCGCGCGCGCCCAGGTGATGTTGTTTTCCTCGTCGAACCGGGCCTTGAGCTCGACGATGGCCGATACTTGCTTGCCGTTCTCGCGAGCTTCCATCAGGGCATCGACGATCGGCGAATTGAGACCCACGCGGTAGAGCGTCTGCTTTATAGCTACGACGTTCGGGTCCTTGGCGGCGTGGGAGAGAAAGTCCACTACCGGCCGGAAGCTGTCGTACGGATGGTAGAGGAGCACGTCGCGTGACCGGATGACGTGGAAGGGATCGGCGTCGCCCGTCATGTCGGTCGGCAGAGCCGGCAGGAACGGCGCGTCCTTGAGCTCGGTGCGATCCAGCTTGGTCAGCTCGAGGAGGTCCGAGAGACCCATGGGTCCTTCGACCTCGTAGATCTGGTAAGGCGCCAGGCCCAGGTTCTTGGACAGAATGGCCCGAATGTTCTCCGGCATGCCGCTGTCGACTTCGAGTCGGACGACAGATCCGAAATAGCGCTGGTCAAGAACTTCCTGCATGGCAGTCAACAGGTCGGCGGCCTCGTCTTCCTCGATCTCCTGATCGGCGTCACGAGTAATCCGGAAGGGATGTACCGCGACGATGTCGAGGCCCGGAAACAGCCGGTCGAGATTGGCCGCCACGATCTGCTCGAGCCAGACGAAGTGGGCTTCCCGATCGTCCTCGAGCCCTAGCTTGCGCGAGTCGTCGGCGCGTTCCTCGCTGGGTATCCGCCGCAACCGCGTCAGCACATAGGGGACCTTCAGCCTGGCAAAGCGCTCGCCCAGCTCGGGATCGCGAATCACCACCGCCAGGTTGATGCTCCGGTTGGAAATGTGCGGAAAGGGGTGGCTCAAATCGACCGCGAGGGGAGTCAAGATGGGGAAGATCTCCTTCTTGAACTCCCGGCGCATCAGTTTGCGCTGCTTCTTGCGCAGCTCGGAATAGTCGTGCACGTGAATGCCGGCCTCGGCCAGGGCGGGCTGGAGATTCTTCAGCCACGCCTCTGTCGATCTGGACAGATCGGGCACCAGGCGTTCTCGGATTGCGGCGAGCTGCTCTGAAGGCGTCATGCCGTCGGGAGGCGCAACGAGCCGTCCTGACTCGAGCTGGCGACGCAGCCCCGAAACGCGCACCATGAAGAACTCGTCGAGGTTGGACCAGAAGATCGACAGGAACTTGGCCCTCTCGAGAAGCGGATTGCTCTCTTCCAGGGCCTCGTCCAGCACCCGCGAATTGAATTCCAGCCAGCTCAGCTCGCGATTGAAGTAGAACTCAGTCGAGTCCAGCTCAGCCGGCCGGCCGATGGATTCGAGTTTTCCCATGGATCGAGAATGCTAGCGGGAGCTTCGGGTTGAGGCAAGTGACCTGGAATGAAAGGATTGGCGGATGAGGAGCCTCTATCTGCTTCGCCATGGGAAGTCGGATTGGGATGCTCCCTACGGCTCGGATCACAATCGGCCCCTGGCACCCCGCGGCCGTCGATCGGCACGCCGGGTTGGTCGTGTCCTGAGCCGCTTGGGTCAGGAGCCTCATGCGGTGGTCTCCTCCAGCGCGGTCAGAGCGCTGACGACGGCTCGGCTCGCCACCGAGGCCGGTTCCTGGCAGTGCCCGATTCGTGCGACCGACACGCTCTATCTGCCCACGGTGGAAGCCGTTCTGGCCGAGGCCCGGGCCGAGCTGCCCGAGGTCGAGCGCCTGATGCTGGTCGGCCACGAGCCGACCTGGTCGAGCGCGGTCGGCAAGTTCTCGGGCCAAGCGCGTGTCAAGATGGTGACCGCGGCGCTCGCGCGCCTCGACTTTTCCGGAGACGACTGGTCGAAGATTGAGCTCGGCGCCGCGACCCTGGCGTGGCTCGCCACGCCCAAGTTACTCGAGGCCGCGGCTGCGGCCGAATGACCGAAGACCAACTTGCAGAGGACGAGAGCGATGAGAACCTTTGGACGAACTTCTGTTCTTCTGTGCATCGCCGTCCTGGCCGTGAGCGCCACCGGCTGGGCCGAGCGTGGAGACGACGCTAACCGAAAGAGCAAGAACGGCAAGACGGCGGGCGCTATCGACGGTGTTCAGGTCACGGTCGAGTACGGTCGTCCGAACGTCAAGGACCGTAAGATCTGGGGCGGCCTCGTGCCCTACGACCGTGTCTGGCGTACCGGCGCCGACGAGGCCACGACCGTGAGCTTCGATCAAAACGTGGTGATCGAGGGCGAGCCCTTGCCGGCCGGCCGCTACGGTTTTTTCACGGTTCCCGGCATGGAAACGTGGACCTTGATCTTCAACAATACGCCGGACCAGTGGGGCGCGTTCAGCTACGCGGAGGCGGAGGACGCCCTGCGAGTTCGGGTTACCCCGATCGCAGCCGATCACGTCGAGGAGCTGACCTTCGCGGTCGAGGGCTCGGACGTCGTGCTGCGGTGGGAAGAGCTTGCAGTGGCGTTCTCGGTCGCGGCGGCCGACTAGCTCTTTACAGCCCCCGCCGCTCGCCGGCGAGGGTGTGCCGGCCCGGTGCTACAGTTTGCGCCATGCGATCGAGAGAGCGGAAGGCTCCCCGGGGCCAGCGGGACATGAGCTGCGGGCTGCACGAGTGGCGCTTCCAAGTGGGGTCGCCGGATCACGGCAACAGGCTCGACACGTTTTTGAGCGCGCGCCTGAGCTGGCGTTCGCGGCGGGGCGTCCAGAGCGCGATTCGAGTCGGCCGCGTGGAGGTTCTGCCGTTCAGGGATCCGCGGAGGGCTTCGGTCGGCCGTCTGCGCTCTAGCCTGAGACTACGAGTCGGCCAGGAAGTAGTCGTTCGGCTGCCTGCGCCCCAGGCGGAAGCAGCCGAGGGGGCGGCACCGGCGGCTCCACCTCCGGCTCGGGTGGTGTTCGAGAACCGGGACCTGCTGGCCGTCGACAAGCCACCGCATCGCAGCGTCTACCCAAGCCGTCGGCATCGCGTGGGCTCCCTGATCGAGTGGGTGCACCTGCGTCATCGCCGCAGGTCGGGACCCGACGGCTATTTCCCGACGCCGTGTCATCGACTCGATCGGGAGACCAGCGGCCTGGTTCTGTTCGCCAAGAACCGCGACGTGCGGGTCGAGCTGAGTCGCCAGTTCGAAGAGCGATCGATTCGCAAGACCTACCTGGCCGTCGTCGACGGGCACCCGAAAGCTGGGTTCGGCGTCGTCGATGCGCGACTCGGGCTGGATCGCTCTTCGGTCGTCGAGGCGCGGGTGGGCGTGGACCCGGAAGGCAGGGAGGCCGTCACCCGATGGCGCCGAATCGGCCTGTATCGGGACACAGCTCTTCTCGAACTCGAGCCCGAGACCGGCCGCCGACATCAGCTCCGGGCCCACCTCGCGTCGATAGGATGCCCGATCGTGGGCGACAAGCTGTATGGGGGTGGCGACGCGGTCTTTTTGCGGTCGCTCGAAGGCGGGCTGACCGACCGTGACCGCGCCCGGCTGCGCCTCGGCCGGCAGGCGCTGCACGCGTGGCGGCTGGAGCTGCAGCTGGGAGACGGCGCCTCCGGCAAGATCCGTCTCGAAGCGCCCCTCGCAGCCGACATCGAGGAGCTTTTGGGTGACCAGGAACTGGAGACTACACGATGCGTCGCGTGGAGCTAGGCGGCCCGGAAATCAGACGCTCAGCGCTAGTCGCAGGTTTCGCGCTCGCAGCGGCTCTCAGCGGCTCGACTCCGTCCGGCGCCCAGATCGAGCCCATCTCCGAGACCGTAGACGTCCGTGTCGTCAACGTCGAGGTCGTCGCAACCGACAATCAGGGAATCATCATCCGGGGTTTGACTCGCGACGACTTCGAGCTGGTGGTCGACGGACGCGAGATTCCGATCGAGTACTTCTCCGCTGTGGAAGCGCCGCTGCTCGCCGAGAGCACCGCGCAGGCGGCCGCAGACCCGCGGGCAGAGAGCCTGCCGCTCTTGATCATCAACTACGACGCCCGCTTTCTCACCGTGGGCAGCGCCCGCGACGCCTTGGAGACCCTGCGGTCACACATGGGCGAGCTGCTCGAGTCGACGCGAGCGATCATGATCGCTCGCCAAGGTATGAGCCTGGTCGTCGAGCAGCCGTTCACCCGCGATCGCGCACGACTCGAAGCCGCTCTGAGTCGGTTGATCGGCATGAACGTGCCGGTGCGCTCCACCGTCGGTCGAAGCCTGGTGATCAGCGAGCTCGAGCGCATTCCGGACGCGGCTATGAGCGGTTTCACCGAGGAAGACGAGGGAGCCCTCGACATCGCGCTTCAGCTGCTCAACCAGGTGCGCACTCAGAGCGCGGAGGAACGAGGCGTGCAGCGGACCGCGATCGCTCAACTCGAGTGGCTGATCGGCTCGGTCGCGGGTCTTCCCGGCCGCAAGGCGCTCCTCTATGTGGGCCCCGGCATTCAGCCCCAGCCCGCCGAGGCCCTCTACCGGTTGTGGTGGGCGAGGTTCTCTTCGCTGGCCAATCAGCTCAACGTGCTCTCGATCGAGAGCGAAATGGGCCTCGACATCGCGAGCGCCCAGGTGACCGACCTGCTCGCCAGGGCGAACGAGAGTCAGGTGACGTTCTACGGCTACGATCCGAGGGGCGTACGCGCCCAGTCGTCGCTCGAGTTCGAGAGCTTCGAAGCGTCGGAATACAGCGAGCGCGACGTGCGGGCGGCCCAGCAGTGGATTCTCTCGGTGGCGGAGGGTTCGGGCGGTGCGGGCCGCATCGACTCGGCCGATCTCGACGGCCTGGTCACCGAGATGACCGGCAGCTTCCGGAACTACTACTCGCTCGGCTTTTCGCCCGCCAACGGCTTCCCCGACCGGGGCAAGGTTCGGGTCAGGCTGGCGAATCTCGAGGGGCGAGTGCGTCATTTCGATCGCTACCTCACCCGCTCGGGAACTCGGGAGCTCCAAGAGCTCACCCTGGCCGCGTTGCTCACCGAGATGGTGGTCAACTCCATGGACGTTCAGGTGGAGATGGACGACGCGGTGCCGCAGGTCGACGGCACCTTCGTGATTCCGATTCTCGTCAAGATACCGATCGCGTCCCTCAGCTTGCTGCCCAAGGGCCAGCAGCACGTAGGCAAGCTGTCGGTCGTCGTTCAGGCGCAGGGGAGCGGAGGCGAGATCTCGGAACCGGCGGAAGGTGTCGTGGCCGTGGAGCTCGACAACGACGACCTGCTGAAGTCCCTGGGCGGAATGGCCGGGTACCGCCTGCGGATGAGAGTGTCTTCGGGCGAGCAGCGAATCGCCATCGGTGTCCGAGACGAGGTTGCGCAGCGCGACTCCGCGGTGCGGTTGGTGATTCAGGCCGGCCGCGACTCGTGAGGCCGCGCCCACACCGCTGTGTCGATCGATCGGTCTCGCGACTCGCTCTCACCGTCGTGCTGGCCGGCATCGCGCTCCTGGCGGCTCCGGCGCGGCCGAGCTCCCCGTCGACAGCCGTAGCCGGCGTTTCGTCGCGCGCGCTTCCCGGGCTTCGGGCCGAGGTCGCGACGCTGATCATGCAGGGCGCGACTGGTGGCGGCCTGGACATGGTGGTGATGCCGACTTGGAGGAAAGGAGACTCGGCCGGCACCCTCGGACTGACGATCGAGGTCGCCGGCAAGTCGGTGCTGCCAGCCGGTTCGGACGCCGAGCTCCGCGAGCTCGAGGTCGAGATCTATGCCTACGTCGTCGACCCCTCGGGCTCCGTGGTCGCGCACCTCGCTCGAAGCGCCACGATCTCTCTGGACGATTGGGGAGAGCGATTGTCTTCCGGCGGTCTGCGGTTCGACGACCAGCTGGTCCTGCCGGACGGCGAGCTCTCGGTTCGTAGCCTGGTTCTGGTGCCGGCGCTCGGGCAGTTCGGGATGGCGGTCAGCGAGCTGGAACCGGACCCGGCTCGCGGCGAGCCGGGTCGGACGGCTCTGGGCCGCGCCCGATTCGGCGATCCCTGCGCCGATTGGCTCCTTGTGGCCGGTGCCGGGAGCGCGCCGCCGAGCGGGCTCAGCGCCCGTCCGGTCTGGCGACCCGGACAGGTGATCGAGTTTCGCCTGCCGGTGGCCGGGGATGTTTCGGAGCCCGGGAGCACTCTGTTCGCGCACCTGTTGTCTTCGGCGGGGGCATCGACGCGAATTCCGCTTTCGAGAGCGGATATTTCGGGAGCTGGGAGGGATCTCCTGCTGAGGCTTTCGGTGCCAGATCTCGAGTCCGGGATCTATCTCTTCGCGGTAGAGGCCGGAGCCGACGGATCCGTGACCTCTCCCGCGAGCGAGGTCTGGATCGTGCCGGGTCAGGCTCCCGCCGATACGCGGGCCTCAGAGACGCAGACCTCCGCCGAGGCGGTGAGTACGTCTTCGTGCTCGTGGCCCGCGCTGAGAGCGCGAGGCCAGGCGTCTCTTGCCGACATTGCTCCGGTTCGAGGCCGCGTCTCTGCCGACAGCACCCCCCTGCGGCGGCGCGTTCGGAACGAGTATGTCGACATCCTCCGGGACTTGGGCGCCGGAGAGCAACTCGATGCGGCCGTCGAGCGACTGGTCGAATGGGAGCGCGATTTCGTAGGCGACGACCTGCAGAGGAACATGGACAGCCTGAGGGCCGCTCAGCTAGCGACCGTGCGCGCGCTCGCAGAGACCGATCAGGAGAGCCTGCTTCCGGTTTTCGAGCTTCATCGCGTCGCCTACCGTGAGCACTTCAGGCAGCGCAGCTTCGGTCTGGCCGGTCACAGCCGCACTCTGGCCACGACCGTTGCCGAGATCAGGCTGGCCTCTTTCGACGTCGGCGAGGATCCGGGCTGGGTCGCCGACGCGCTGGTCAGTCTGGCCAAGACGGCCGATCGCCATCGCATGTTTGCAGCCAGCCAGGGTCTTCTCGTGCGGGCTGCCGAGGCGGCGCCGGCCCACCGCGCCGCGCGCCTCCTGCTTTCGATGCTCTACGAGAAGCTGGGCGAGTACGATGCCGCGGTCGAGCACCTCGAAGCCCTGGTTGCGGTGTCCCCGACCGACGCCGAAGGGTGGCTCCGCCTCGGTACGCTGCAGCATCGCCTCGGGCGGGCCGAAGAGTGCCGCCGATCGATCCACCAGGTGATTGGACAGCGGCCGAGTCCCTGGGTGCTCTCGCTGGCTTATCAGACGATGATTCAGCAGCTGTTCGCCGAAGAACGCTTCGGTGACGGTCTGGCGGCGCTCGCCGAGGCGGAGTTCCTGCTGCCGAGCGATCCGGAGCTGGCGATGGCGCGAGCCTATGGCCTGGATCGCGTCGGCCGGGGTCGTGAAGCCACCGCGACGCTCATGAGCCTGGAGCCTGTTGCCGAGAGCGTCTCGTCGCGCCTGCGCTACATCGACGCCGGTGACAGCGCGGCCGCCAGGGTGGATCGCCGGCTGCGCCGGGATCTGCTCCTCAGGCAGTCGGTGCTGGCCGGAGCTGTGGCGGCTGCGTTCGGGGGTCCGGCCTGATGTTGCAAAAGACGTCGTGGAACGCGGCGATATCGACCGCCGTCCTCGCAACCTGCGTCTCCATTCCGCCGGCGTTCGCCCAGCAAGAGGCGGTCGAGGACTCGATGGTCTTTTTTCTTTCGCCGCGTCCGAACGTTCCGCAGTTCGGCGAGATCGAGATCGAGGTCGAAGCCCTCTACGAGACTGTCCTCGAGGTGGTGGTTTCGGTAGATGGGATCGAGACCGTCAGGCTGTCGCGCTCTCCCTACAAGGCGACCGTGGATCTGGGTGAGAGCTTCAACTCACGCCGTTTCGTGGCCGTCGCCTACGGCCCGGACGGCGAGCTCGGACGGGCGGTACGGGTTACTCCAGGTATTGCAGTCGACGATGCGATCGACCTCGAGCTCCAGCAGCTCTACGTCAGCATCGAGTCGCGTGACGAGACCGCCGTACGGCTCAAGGCCGGCGCCTTCGAGGTCCGGGATTTGGGCAGCCTTCAACGGATCGTGACCTTCGAAGGCGGGGACGCAGCGCTGACGGTGGCGGTCTTGATCGACTCGAGCGAGAGCATGGCGGGCGGCAGGCTTGAGGCGGCATTGGCCGGCGCCGGTGCATTCTTCGAGGGGATGCGCGAGCTGGACGAAGCGTCGGTCTTCCTGTTCTCGGATGTCTTGCGCTGGCGGACGCCGTTTTCGCAGAATCCGCTCGAGCTCCGGGAGAGCCTGGCCGCGGTCACCTCTCGGGGCGGCTCGGCGATCAACGACACGCTCTATCGAGGTCTGCGCGAGCTCGAACTGCGTCAGGGGCGGCGGGTGATCATTCTGCTCTCCGACGGAGTCGACATCCACAGTCTGCTCGACATCGAGCAGGTCACCTGGGCGGCGCGACGCAGCCGTTCGGTGATCTACTGGATCGAGTTGCGCGAGGGGATCAGCTCGGGCCTGGTGACCTCACATTGGCGCAACTACGAGGCGCACAGCGTCGAGATCGAGGGACTTCGACGGCTGGTTGCCGAGACCGGCGGCCGGATCGTGCCGATTGCCGGCCCCGAGCGGGCCGCCGAGGCGTTCGGCTCGATTCTCGAAGAGCTGAGGGCGCAATACGTCCTGGGCTACTACCCTTCGATCAATTTAGACGACGGTCGTTGGCACCGGGTCCGGGTCAAGGTCGACCGCCCGGGACTCAAGGTGCGGACCCGAGGCGGCTATGTCGACTACTGAAGCCCCGGTCCACCGATGCGGCCGTCGAGCTTCGGCCACAACCGATCCATGACCTTGGCAGTCACCGTCTCCTCACGGTAGTAGCGGCCGCCCGAGACCTTCTCCTTCCAGAGGAGAGTTCCGTCGGCGGAGTAGCACTCGACCGAGATGAACTCGCGAAAGCCCCATCGGCTGCGCACCAGGACCAAGCTCGACCTACCGAGCTCGCGCGTCCGGGTGAGCAGAAACCCAACTACCGCGTCCCGGCCGCGAAGAGCTTGGCTGGCCGTGACTTCGAATTCGGTCGATACGCCTTTCCCATCCAGGTAGTCGCGGACCTGGAGACCCGCATCCTCGCTCGAGTTGAACGGAGCGCCGAAGGCGCCCACGAGGACACCCGCTGAAGCCTGGGCGGCGACACCTGGCGTCTCGGAAGCAGGCCGCGGATCGCCATCGTCCGGATCCGGTCTGGACTCCGGCGCCGGCTCGGGGCGAGGAGGCATCGGCACGACCCGCTCGGCTACGGCTGCAGGGGTTGCGGCGGTGGCAACGTCGACCGGAGGCTCCGGATCGGTGGCCGGCTCGAGGCCGCTCCGTCCTTCGAGTGCGACCAGCAGTGCCATTTCGGTAGCCGCATCGCGGGCGGCGTGGGTCGAGCCGAACTCGTCCGCGAGGCGCTCGTAGGCGGCCATGGCGGCAGGCCAGTTCTCGTCGGCCACCTCGATCCGGCCGAGCCATCGGAGTGCCCCGGCGCGAGCCTCGGCGGAAGCCGAGGATCCGGCCTCCGCGCCACCCGCCAGGGCCTCTGCAATCAGGCTCCGAGCCTCATCGGTGTTGCCGGATTCGACCAGAGCCCGCAGCGCTGAGCCGAGGTCGTCGGCGTCGGCAGCGCGGGTGACTTCGCCGGTCGCGGCGACGACCAGCGCCACCAGAATCCACACAATGGCCGCTCCGAAGCGCTTCATGGAGAGGCAAACCTATCAAAGCAACGCCTGGGTGCGTGGTAGCCTGCCCGCCGTCGTGCAGGGCTCGTTCATCGACATCGGACTCGCCGGAAGAGGCACGTTTCGGTGGGTCGCCGCCGACCTCGCGCTCGCCCTCGAAGAGGCGAGGCGCCGGCTGGACCTCGCTCCGCTGCCCTCGGTGGCTCTCGGAAGGGCGTTGGTCGGGGCGGTGCTTCTCCAGCGCTTGTCGTTGAAGGTTCCGGCGCGTCTCATTCTCGAGGTGGCTGGCGACGGTCCGCTCGGGAGTCTGCGGGCCGAAGCTGAGTACACGGGCCGGATTCGCGGCACCGTCGCCAATCCGCGGCTCGCGGGCGAGAGCGACGGATTTCGCATCGCATCGGCGATTGGAAACGGCTCGCTAAATGTTACCCGCGAGACCGGACGCAAGCGGTACTCGAGCAAGGTCAACCTGGTGTCGGGGGAGCTGGGCGACGACCTGACCCACTATTTGGAGCAGAGTGAACAGATCCGATCGGCGGTCCTCCTCGGTGTACTGCCGGTCCCCACCGGAATCGGCGCCGCCGGCGGGCTGATCGTCGAGGCGCTGCCCGGAACCGAGGAGGGGGCCCTCGCCCAGCTCGAGTCCAACCTCCGGGCTCTCGAAGGGATTAGCACCTACCTCCGTGACGGTGGCGTCGCCAGGCTCATTGCCGCCACGTTCGAAGGACTCGACGTCGAACATCTCGAGCACTACGACCTGGAGTATTACTGTGGCTGCGACCGGCGTCGGCTCCTGGGCCACCTGCGAGCCCTTGGGCCCGAGGATTTGAACGAGCTGGCCGACGACGATGGATTTTGCGAAGCGGTGTGCTCCTTTTGCGGTAACCGGTATCGCTATGAGCCGGGTGAGCTCTCGGGCGCGCCGGCCTCCGCGTCGTAGGACATCCCGTGTCGGCTCAGGTCATCGTCGTCGGTGCGGGTCCGGCAGGCGCAACCTGTGCGCTTCACCTGGCCCAAGCTGGTATGGACGTGATCCTTGCGGACAAGTCGGCGCCGCCGCGCTACAAAACCTGCGGTGGCGGGATCGTCGGTCGGGCCTTGCCGCCGACAGGAACCGATCCCGGCCCGACGGTCGAGCGCCGGTGTCACCGCTTGGAGCTCAGATTGGCCGGTACTCCGTTCGAACCGGCCGCGCCTTGCGAGTTCGAGTACACGGTGGAGCGGCTCGAGCCGCCGGTGGTGATGGTGATGCGCTCGCGGTTCGACGCTCGCCTGGTCGAGAGCGCCGTCGACGCCGGAGCGGAATTGCGGACTCCACTCGAGGTCAACGATGTCGAATCAACTGGCTCCGGAGTTTTGCTCACGACCAGCGAAGGGAAGCTCCGAGCCACGTGTGTCGTCGGCGCCGATGGAGCCGCCAGCCGTGTCGCGAGGAGCGCCGGCTGGGGGCCGTCGAAGTGTGCGGTCCCGGCGATCGAGTCGGAGCTCACGGTCGACCCTGCGATCTTCGAGCGCTTCGCTCGAGCGGCACGGTTCGACCTCGGCATCGTTCCGCATGGCTACGGCTGGGTGTTCCCCAAGCGCGACCATCTCTCAGTGGGCTGCCTCACGACCGCCCCGGGGGAGAGGAGCCTGCCGGATCTGTTTGAAACCTATCTCGAGGCCGTCGGGCTAGGGGAGTCGCTCGGCCGGGAAGATCACGGCTACGTCATTCCCACACGACCGAGGGACCGGCGGCTGGCCCGGGACCGCGTGCTACTGGTCGGCGATGCGGCGGGCCTGGCCGATCCGGTGGCCTGCGAGGGGATAACCAACGCGATTTGCAGTGGCGCGCTGGCAGCGCGGGCGCTGGTCGAGCGGCGCGAGGATCCCTCTGGAGCGGCTCGCCGCTATCGGCAACTTCTCGAGCGCGAGATCCTGCCGGAGCTCAGGTTGGCTCGCCGGCTGGCGCCGTTGCTCTACACTTATCCTCGGCTCCGGCGGTTCGTGTTCCGTCGCGTTGGCGAGGCGCTGTGCGAAGCCCTGACGGATCTCTTCGTCGGAACCCGTACCTATCGAGAGCTTCTGACCGGAATGTCGACATACAAGCGCCTGCTCGGCTCACTTGTTCGCGCTCGGAGCTGAAGCGATGGCCAGGAGGCTCGTGCCAGCGCTTGTCGCTGTCGCCCTCGGCTGGTCGGCGTGGAGCGTCTGGAACAGCGACGCCCGTCGTCTCGCCCGGCGGCTGGCCGAGCTCCAAGAGTTGGCATCGAAATCACCGGTCGAGAACCAGTTCCAAGGAGCGGCAAAGGCCAAGAAGATCGCCGATCTCTTTGCCGCGACATTCGAGTTACGCGCCGAGCCCGAGAGCTACGCGACCTCCAACCGGCAGGACCTGATCCGGGCCATCGTGGCCCATCGCGCCCGGTCTCAGAGCCTGAGCGTCGAGATCAGCCGCGAGGAGCTGTTCGTGGAGCCGGGAGGAGCGAGCGCGACTCACTACGCCTACGTCGAGTTCTTCACCGATCTCGGAGATCTGCGCGGCACCGCAAGCTATCCGTTCCAGATCCAGTGGGCTAAGGAAGGCGGCAAGTGGCGGATTCGCAAAGCCGAGATCCTTTCCGAGGCCGGGCGTTAGCCCGCACCTTCTCTAACGCCCCCACTGTGCCCCGACGGGCCTCCAAGCCGCGGCTGCGGCCCCCGCCCGCCAGCGGCGATCCGCAGGCCAGAAAGCTAATGTCGCGTCCCTCAGCCGGCCGTCTCGCTCCGCACTCGGCGGAGTCGATCCGCCCGGGCCTCACTCTTCGCGTCCTCGGAGGGCAACAGCGAACTCGCCTTCGGCTCGACCCTTCGGGTGGCTGATTGCCCTGAAAGGCACCTCGGCCGCGTCTCGTTCGGCCCGGCGGATGCCTCGCCTCCGACCTCGAATCACTCCGCTCGCCGACGACTTCGGGACGCTCGTGACTCGACCGACGACGCTTCGCAGCACGTCAGGTAGCATCGTCACCTGTGTGCGACCATCGGCGACAGTCCCTATGGAGGACGCTGTGCCCGGCGCTCAAGGGGCTTGCTAGACCGCCTGCCGCGGGAGCCGTTTCTCGCCTGCGACACCTCACCTCGAGCGTTCTTATCAGGCGGGCGGCGC
>JBHHWO010000054.1:0-27124 GCA_046756565.1 Thermoanaerobaculia bacterium
AGCCGTGCCCTGGAGGATTGGCCTGTCGATCGCCGCCGACGCGCGTGTTACGGCTTCGCCCGCTCTTCCAGAAACCGGTCCACTGCGTCGGGCATGAAGCTGGCGGTGGAGAAGGCTCCGGGCAGAGCCTCTTCGAAAGAGATCATGCGGTAGGAGAGCCACGGAGCGCCCTCGGCCGACTGCTCGGGACTGGCCTCCTGGACGAGTATCAGCTTGATCGGCGGATGCCCGCGCTTGAGGTTGAAGGAGCTCGACTCAAAGCCGTACTGGCGGTCGCGGTAGCTGACGCGGGGAAGGTGCCCCCGGCCGGCGGCCACCACGACCGCCTCGACGAAGTAGTCGCGGTAGGTGGCGGCCTGCTGGAGGACCGCGCCGATTGGATAGCGGTAGTGAAACGCCGCGTCGTCCGCGCCGGCGGCGCGATAGACGCGACCCTCGGTGGTGAGTGCAGCCACGCCCAAGTGTTCCTCGGCGGTGGTGAACAATGAGACACCGCCGGCTCGGGCTGCACGCGCTCCGGCCACCAGGGCGTCGAACCGATTCCGGCCGATACCGGTCTCTTCGGCGGTTACCTCAGGGAAGTCGGCCTCCGGGACGACCCAGCGGGCGAAGCGGTTGACCTGCACCGAGTGGTCGGCACCGGAGCCGCAGACCATAAGCAGATTCTGCCAGCGGGTGGTGGTCATCAGGTAGTCGCGGCAGTCGCCGCACGAGCCTCCGGCTCCGCAGGTCCCGTCGGTGTAGAAAGCCAGGAAATCGACGTCGCGGCGGGCGGCCCCGGGCCCGGCCAGGTTGATCACGTGGTTCATCAGAGACGTCTCGCCGTGGATCGCCTCCGGGTAGCCCGTCCACTCGGAGTTCCCGCCGACTACCGCGCGGTCGCTGCCTTCGTGCGGAACCACGGTCGCCGCGCGCACGTGGTACTTGGAGATGCTCGGGTCCGTTCCGGCGCCGGCAGCGGCATCGAGAGCTTGGTAGATGCGGCTCTCGAGCGCTCTGTCGGTGACGTGCTCTCGGGCGGCTTCGGACAGAGCCCAGGGACTCTCGCTCCCGGAGGCCGGCTCGTCGGCTACGACCGCCGGCTCCTCTTTCGGAGCGCAAGCTACCGCCGTGATCAAGAGCGCCAGGACTGCTGCGGATCTGGGTTTCGTCATTGGCTCATCAACTCCACGAACTTGTTCTCGAATCGCTCGACGTCGAGCTCAATCTGCACGGTGGCAGGCTGAAGGTGCGCGGGCGGCTCGAGGTGACCCGCCCATCGGCTCGCGTCCATGCCCTCCGGGCCGCTGTATGGAAGGAAGAAACTGAAGCCATCCGGCTTTCGCCAGGGCACCGTGTGTCCGTACTTGGGGCCGCTGGTGATGTCGACGTCGAGCCACAGGGTTTCGGTTTCGGTGATGATCGACGGATCGAGGAGCGCCGCGACCGCCAGCTCGTCCCACATCGGCGACCACTGCGACAACCCGGGCGGTGGCTCGTACTCCAGGTAGAGCGACTGGATGTGTTCGGCCAACGAGCCCCCGGCGTCGACGACACGACGCATGAGCCGCTCGCTCGAGAGCGCCTTGAAGCCGATCTCGCCGGTGGTGACGATGATCTCCCGCCAGGGTTCGCGCATCACGATGGCCGCGGCTTCGGGATCCCACCACCAGTTGAGCTCGAAGCCACCGCCGGAGCTGGCGCCCATGACGTAGAGAGCCTTGGCCAGCTCCACGATGCCGGGGTCCATGCGAACCGCCAGAGCGAGGTTGGTGAGCGGCCCTGCGCAGTAGAGGACCACCTCGCCCGGGTGCGCGCGGACGGTCTCGATAATGAACTCGGCTGCTCTTCCCGGCCGGGCCCGGATCTTCGGGTAGCCCCCCGGCGGCGCCCAGGTCTCGTCGGGTGCGGGAGTATCCGGATTGAAGGAGCCGTGCCAGGTCGTGAACGGCCCGTAGAGCTTCTCGCGCAACCTTTGAGTGCGAGCGGTCCGCAGCAACGGCCGCTCGGCGCCCTTGACCACCGGGACCTCGGTGCGGCCCGCCAGCTCCACCGCATGCAACGCGAAGATCGTCGAGGGCTCGACCCACTGGTCGCCGCTGACGGTCGTGATTCCCAGAAGGTCGATGTCCGGCGCTTTGAGGAGCATCAGCAGGGACAGGAAGTTGGTCCCATGCGGTCCGGCGCTGTCCTGGTCGGCCAGGACCTTGATCCTGGCCGTCGGTGCGGTGTCTGCGGCGGCCACGACGACCGCCAATCCCACCATCAGAGCCGCGGTGGCCAGAATGCGCCGGCGGCTCCTGATCATCAGGATCGCTCGGCCCAGGCGGCCTCGAAGGCCTCTCGGTCCATGAACGACTTCTGGGTTCCCACTCCGGTCGTCGAGATTCCGGCGTAGAGGTTGGCCCGTCGGACCGCCTCCATCTCGTCCAGGCCCTCGCCCAGGAACACGGAGAAGCTGCCGATGAAAGCGTCGCCGGCTCCGGTCGTGTCGATCGCTTCGACTTCGAAGGCCGGCACGTGCTCCATACCCTCCGCTCCGGCCACCAGCGATCCCATCGAGCCGAGAGTAATGATCACGCGCTTGATGCCGGCTTCGAGGAGCTTCTCGGCGCAGCGCTTGGCGTCGTCGACGCTCTTGACCTCGATTCCGGTGACCGCCTCGGCCTCGGTCTCGTTGGGCACGAAGTAGTCGAGGTTGGCGACCTGGTCCATCTCGACGGCCTGGCCCGGCGCGGGGTTCAGGATGCAGCGAATGCCGTTCTCGTGGGCGAACCGGATCGTGTAGTAGACGGTCGGGAGCGGGATCTCGAACTGCAAGACGATGCAGTCGGAGCTCTTCAGCAGATCGGCGGCCTCGTCGACGTCGGTCTCGAGGACACGATTGTTGGCACCGGGGATCACCAGGATCCGGTTCTGGCCGGTGGCGGTATCGACGAAAATCGGAGCGACGCCGCTCGACACGCCCTCGACGATCCTTACGTGCTCGGTGTCGATCCCCTGGCTCTTGAAGTTCTCGATCGTCGAGGGTCCGAAGAGGTCGTTGCCGACTCTCGCCACCATCGAGACGTCGGCGCCGCAGAGCTTGGCGGCGATGGCCTGGTTGGCGCCCTTGCCGCCGAAGCCGATGTCGAAGCTGTCGCCGAAGATGGTCTCGCCGCCCCGGGGCCAGCGATCGTTGAAGGTCGTGAGGTCGATGTTGGCGCTGCCGACGACGGCGATGTGAGTCTTGGCCATGATGGAGCTTGCTCCTTGGTGGGGAAGTTGGTGTTAGCGCAGTGGTCCGCCGACTCGCTCGATGAACATCTCGATGAAGCGCTCCCAGTCGAGCTCGTGCTGGACCGCCATCTTCTGAGCGCCTTCGGAACCGGGCCAGATTCGCGAGAAGCCATGGGAAGTGCCGTAACCGATGCCCGGATTCGCGTCGACGTCGACGTAGAGCTCGGCCGTGGTCACCAGCGTCGGATCGATCAGGCTCGCGACCGCGATCTGGTCGTACATGTGAATAACGATGTCCGGGGAGTCCTCGGCCCAGCCGACCCGCCCGCGCTCCCGGATGAGCTGCGTGAACGGCGTCTCGGTCGCCACGAGCTTTTGAAACCACTCCTGGGTGAAGCTGGATTTGCGCGACACGTTGAGCGGCGAGAGCTGAATCGGAATCCCGGAGCGAAGCACGATCTTCGCGGCCTCCGGATCGACCCAGAAGTTGAACTCGGCGCCGGGAGTCATATTGCCGCCGCCGTCCGGGAGCACCGCCACGGCACCGCCCATGATCACGAGTTGCTTGACCTTCGCGGCAAGACCTGGCCGGTGCCGGAGGGCGATGGCGACGTTGGTGAGCGGTCCGATCGCCAGGATCGTCACCTCGCCAGGCTGGGACTCGAGCGTGTCGACGATGTATTCGACCGCGCCCGCGGCTTCGACCTGTTTTTCGGCGAATCCGCCGGGCGGCTCGGTCGGAGCCTCGTCGGACCACCACGATCCGTAGGTGGTGCGCGCGTACTCGCTGGGCTCGTGCATCAGCGGCATGTCGGCGCCGGCGTAGACCGGGATCTTTTCGCGCCCGGCGATCTCGAGGAGGCGCAGCACGTCTGCCGTTCCTTGCTCGAGAGACCAGTTGCCGGCGACGGTCGTGATCCCGAGGATGTCGAGCTCCGGCGACTGGAGCGCGAGCATCAGCGCGTAGCAGTCATCCTGCGGGCAGATTCCGAAGTCGGTGTCGAAGATGACCTTGTGGGTCTCGGCGTGGTCGGCCGCGTGGGCCGCGCCGCCGAGAAAGAGCGCCAGCACGGCGACGAGCACCGTGGCTCGAGGCCGGAAGTCTGTGCCCATCAGGCGGCCGCGTTGTAGGCGCTGGCGATCGCCACCAGCGCGAGAATGTAGAACACGAACATGAAGGTCAGATAGGTCTTCGCCTTCTTGTCCGCGCGCGCGAACTCCTTCCATACGAAGACTCCCCAGGCGGCGGCAACCATCGGAGCCGCCTGGCCGATGGCGTAGGAGATCGCGACGCCGACCAGGCTCGCGGCGACGAAGTTGAACACCGTTCCCGTGCCCCAGATAAGGCCGCCCAGGACGCCGAGCATGTGGTTCCTGGCGCCGGCCGCGAAGAAGCCCGAGAAGTCCACCGGAGTACCGACCAACGGCTTCTTCATGAAGTAGATGTTGACGACGAAGCAGCACAGGAAGGCCCCGAGCGTGAAGAACACGGCGATGCTGTACGGCGTCAGAGCATGGCCCGAAGTGAGTGCTCGGGTCACGAACGGCGCGAACGAGCCCATGAGCAGGCCCGAGATCACGCAGATGATGATGCTCCTGCGCGAGACGGCTTCGCCGTCCGACGGCAGCCGGCCGTAGGCCTTGCCGATCAGGATCACGGCGATGATTGCGAGCACCACGCCGGCCGCCAAGAGCATCGGATCGCCGACGGGCTGAATGGCATAGCTCATGACGACGCCGACAACGAGGGCGATGCCGATCGCCACCGGAAAGGCCACCGCCAGACCGGCGAGATCGATCCCCGCGACCAGCAGGAGATTGGCGATATTGAAGATGAAGCCGCCTATCAGAGCGGACACGACGTTGCCTCTGTCGGCGGCGGCCAGGTTCTCCATGAATCCTTCACCCTCACCCATGGAGCCCAGTGTGAAAGCCATGATCACCGAGATCAGGAAGATGCCGATCGCGTAGTCCCAGTAGAAGAGCTCGAACCGGTAGTCCTTCGTGAGCTTGGCCGTGTTGGCCCACGAACCCCAACAGATGGTGCTCGTGATCATCATCACCATTGCCACGACAAAGGTCTCAGGAACGAACATACAGGCCTCCTCCCATGCTGTTTCGAGCTTTGAAACGCTCGCTGTGGTCGGACTGGGGACCGCGGGAGTATAGCCCAAAGAAAACGGACCCGAGCCGGCGCCGGGCGGCTGGTAGTCTTTCTGCTCCGCGCGTCGAATCGAGAAGGGAGGCGGGATGTCGTTGCACTTGAACAAGCTGGTGGTGGCGCTGGGTGCGGTCGCCTTGACGACGGCGGGTTTCGCGGGCGCGGCCGAGCGAGTCGACCTCGTGGTCAAGAACGCCTACGTCTTGACGATGGACGCCGACGGAACCATCCATCCAGAGGGTGGCGTGGCAGTCCGAGGAGATTCGATTGTCGCGGTCGGTGGCAAGGGAATCCTGTCCGCCTACGAAGCCGACGCCGTCATCGACGCCGGTGGCGACATCGTGATGCCCGGGATGATCAATCTGCACAACCACATCCCGATGGTGGCGTTTCGCGGGCTGGGTGAGAACGGCGTGGCGAATCGCCTGTTCAAGTTCTTCTTCCCGCTCGAGAAGGAGATGCTTTCCCGCGATCTCATCCGCGTGGCGTCGCGCCACGGCGCCATGGAAATGGCGCTCGCAGGTGTGACGCTGGTGACCGACATGTACTACCACGAGGATGAGGTCGCGCGCGGAGTGGCGGACGTGGGGATACGGGGGGTCCTGGGGGAAACCGTGATCGGCTTTCCGGTCGTCGACGCTTCCGAGCCCTGGGGCGGGCTCGCCTATGCCGAGAAGTTCATCGCCGAATGGAAGGACCATCCCTTGATCACCCCGGCCGTAGCTCCGCACGCCCCGTACACGGTGCCGAAGGACTGGCTGCTGAAGTCGAAAGCTCTGGCTGAGCGGGAAGGCGTGCCGGTTCTCCTGCACACTGCCGAGTTCGCGCACGAGGAGCGGTTGGTGCGCGAGAACTACGGTGAGCTCCCAGAGGACAAGTCCATCGTGCGCTTTCTCGACGACATCGGCTTCCTGTCGGATTCCCTACTGGCGGCCCATGTGATCTATCTCGACGAGGCCGACATGGACATCCTGAAGCGCCGCGGCGTCGGTGTCAGTCACAATCCCAAGGCCAACTCTCGCGGAGCGACGGGCATGTCGCCCGCCTGGGAGATGTTCGAGAAGGACCTCGAGATCGGTCTGGGGACCGACGGGCCGATGGGTTCGAATCAGATGGACATTATCAACGTGCTCGGCTACGCGGCAGGGGTGGCGCGCCTGCGAGGGCAGGACGGAACCCGCTTCACTCCGTACGAGCTGGTTTCGATGGCGACGATGGGTGGCGCCCGCGCGCTCGACATGGAAGATCGGCTGGGCTCGCTCGAAGCCGGCAAGAAGGCCGATCTCGTGGTGGTCGACATCCACGCGCCCAACATGCAGCCCTTCTACGACCCCTACGCGACCCTGGTGTTCGCGGCCTATCCGGGCAATGTGCGTCTCACCATAGTCAACGGCGAGATCGTCGCAAAGGACGGCGTGCTCGAGAAGGTCGATCTCGAGGCCCACGGCCGGGAGTGGAAGGCGCTGACGGAGCGCGTGGCCGAGTTCGCCAAAACGCTCGAGTAGACGCGAAACGGAAGCTAGTCCGACCGGGCTCGAGCGAGCTCGGCGGTGACCCGCGCAAACCGAGCTCCCGACAGACGGGCAATCTCCAGCTCCGTTTCGGATAGACCGGGATCGGCGGGACCGGTCACCGCAGCGGCGCCGAGGGTTCCGAAGCCGTCGGTCTCGAGTCCTCCCACCGCGACGAACTTCATGTTCAGGAAAGCGGCGAGGATCGTCAGCCGCGCGAGCTCGTTGCCGGAGGCGGGAGCGCCGCCCGTACAGAAGGCTCCGGCCGTGCGGCCTTCGCCCAGGGTCTTCAGATCGAGCACGGTCGCGATTCGATCCACGAAGTCCTTCACTCGCGCGTGCAGGCTTGCCCAGTAGACCGGCGTTCCGACGAGAATCCCGTCGGCGTTCCGAATGTCGTCGTCGGTCACTTCCGATAGCGGCCGAAGCACGAGCCTGGCTCCGGCGACCGAGCTCACGCCTTCGCCGACCGCTTGCGCGAACGTCTCGGTGTAGCCGGTCTCGGAATGGTAGCCGATGAGAATGAGCGTTCCGGCCGGTTCTCGGGTCAGAGCCGGACTCGATAGTGCAAGCGGCAACAGCGCCGTCGCGAAAGCCACAAGCATTTTCATTTTGTTCGCTCCTCGTTGGGCATCGGACCTAGTGTCCTGTCCCAGTGATTCGCTACACAAATCTCGGGCCTTTCTGCACGCTGCCGGCGTTGCCACTCCTCAACATAGGCCCAGCTATGCTTGCGTCGTGGGCGCCTTGGCAGCGCACACCATGACCTCGAGCCTTATGCACCGAACCACTGGGACAGGACACTAGATTACCCCGACACAGGCGCCGGGCATTGCCGCTGTGCCGAGCGGTTGTGTGCGCTGCTACCCTGGCTGGGGCATGACCTCCGCATCCGTGGCCGGTTCCGATCGAACAAGGCTTCTGGCCCGTGGCAGGCGACTGGAAGTGTTCACCCTCGCCTGGAACTCGCTCGAGGCCCTCGTCTCGATCTCCGCGGGACTCCTGGCGGGCAGCGTCTCCCTGATCGGGTTCGGTCTGGATTCCGTGATCGAGAGCCTCTCGGGAGCGATACTGCTTTGGCGCCTGGGCGCTGACGAACCCGGGCGAGAGGATCGGGCACGCAGGCTGGTGTCGATCACCTTCTTCCTTCTAGCCCTCTATGTCGGGCTCGGGTCCGCCCGCTCATTGGTCTTGCGGCAGCCACCCGAGGCGAGCCCGGTCGGAATCCTCATCGCGACGTTGTCGTTGATCGTCATGCCGCTCCTGGCGAGGGCCAAGCGCCGGGTAGCCGCCGAACTCTCGAGCCAGGCCCTGGTCGCGGACTCGCGTCAGACCGACCTGTGTGCGGTCCTTTCGGCGATCCTGCTGGCGGGCCTGGCTTGCAACGCGGTGCTGGGATGGTGGTGGGCGGATCCGGTGGCCGGTCTCTTGATGGTTCCGGTCATTGGGTCAGAGGGCCGCCGCGCCTGGCGCGGTGAGGAATGCACCGACTGTCGGCCGGCTTCACACATCGAGAGAAGGAACGTTTGAGTTGTCGAGCCACGACTACAGGTACGGCGGCGCGCGAGCGCTGGTCGAGCTACATGAGCGGCATCTGCGGCAGTTTCTGATCATCTGGAAGGAGGCCGACGCCCGTGCGATCGCGCTACCTGAGAGCTCCGACCCCAACCGTGTCTCGCGGGAGGCCTTGCTCGCGCACGTTCTCGGGTGTGCCGCCCGCTACTTGACCTGGATCTGCGAGCAGATGAGGGTGGCCGCGCCCGAGATCGAGCAGTGGCCCGAGCCGAAGGGCCTGACCGAACACGCCGAGGACTATCTGGAAAAGGTTCTGGCCGCCTGGAGGTGGCCTCTCGCATCCTTGAGAGAAGCCGATGCCTACGAGCCGGCGTACGAATCCCGGTGGGGACGCCCTACTGCATCGACGCGATGCTCGAGCACGCCGTGATGCACCCCATCCGGCACACCTACCAGCTCGAGAAGCTGCTGGAAGCCCGGCAATGACGAAGCCCCGGCCCGACTTGGCGTAATTTCTGTCGCGTCGATTCGTAATACCGGTCGAACCTGGACGAACAGGAGGCGAAATGAGCGGACCATTGTCGAATATCAGTTGGTGGCGTGTGATTCTCGGAGGCGTGGGTGTGTTGGCCGCTTCCTGGGCGACCGTCTTCGTCGTCGTCACCGGCTACGCGGCCAGACTCGGCTTCAAGATGCGCGGTGCGCCGCCGCAGGAGATGATCTCGGCCTTCGCCGAGCGCATCGGGCCGACGGCGGGGCCGATTGCAGCCCTGGTGCTGACTCTGTTGGTGGCCTACTGGGTCGCGCGCAAGGCCGCCGCAGATCCGGTGATCAACGGCCTGGCGGTCGGAGTCGTGGTGACCGTTCTTTCCGTCGCGATCGGCCGGAGCTTCAGCCCGCGGGCGGTGGCCTCCTGGGTCTTGACCTTGGCGGTCGCGGGACTCGGCGGCTGGCTCGCGGCCCGACGCTCCAGCGCGGGATAGCGTCCGCTAGCCGGTTTCAAAGGTCTCGGCGAGAAACCGGTCGAGCTCACTCCAGCTTGAGCGGTCGGCCTCGGGATTGTGAGCCAGGGGCATGTCGAACTTCTGGCCGACCTCGGTCGCGCCCGGATTGGTGAACGAGTGCACCGCCCCGGGATAAGCGATGAAGGTCAGGTCCGCATCGACGTTCTCCATCTCCTGTTCGAAGGCCTCGATCTGTTCGACCGGAACGAACGGGTCGTCTGCGCCGTGGGCTACCAAAATACGGGCGTGGATGGAGCCTGGCTCGACCTTGGCTCGGGCCATCAGATCGCCGTGGAAGCTCGCGACCGCGTCCAGGTCCGAGCCAACGCGCGCCATGTGAAGCACGATAGCGCCGCCGAAGCAATAGCCGATCGCAGCCGTTCTTTCCGGATCGGTGGTCTCGTGCTGCTCGAGCAGCTCGCGCGCGGCCTGGAACCGTGCAATCGCCACGTCGAGATTCTCGGTCACCTCCATCATGAACTTCTGGGCGTCTTCCGGGTGTTGGGCGAGTTTTCCGTCTCCATACATGTCGAGGGCGAAGGCCGTGTAGCCCATCTCCGCCAGCATTTCGGCGCGCTTGCGCGCGTACTCGTTGTGTCCCCACCACTCATGGACGACGATCACGCCGGGCCGTGGACCGGTCCGGTCTTCGTCATAGGCCATGAATCCCGTCAGCTGCACGCCGTCGACTTCGTACTTGATGACCTCGCCCCGCACGTCGGGAGCCGGCAGCTCGGCCCGAAGTGTAGTTTCTTCGGACGTCTCCGCCTGGGGAGCGCTCTGCGGGCTGCAGCCCAGGGCGAGGACAACCAGAAGGGTTGATGGAAGACGATGCATAGCGGCGGTCTCCAATGCTGATAAAAGTGTTTTCGAGCGGGGAGAGAGTCTACACGAGCCTCGGCCCAGGAGTGACCGCAACGGGCCGCTGCCCTTTTCTCTGGCGTTCAGCTCGAGCCGAGCTGAACTAGCTTTTCGCCCTGCAGGCTTCGGGCGCCTTCGGCGTCGACGTAGTCGCTGTGACACGAGGCTTTGCCGCCGGCGTCGCCGACCATCGCCGTGCTGGTCTTCTCGGCGAGGGCGTGCAGTTCGGCGGGCGAAAGCACACCCCGCTGCTCGAGGATCTTGTGCTGCTCCCTGCTGAGCGGGGCGCTCCGGCGAGCCTCCTCCCAGGCGTACTCGGCGTCTTTGCCGGAGGCGAACTCCTGGATCTCCTTCGAGATCCGCACGCTGCACCAATCGTGGCCGCACATCGCGCAGAAATCGGTGTCGACCGTGAGGTCTTCGTCATGCAGCGCCCGAGCGGTGTCGGTGTCGAAAGCGAGCTCGAAGTGCTGCTGCCAGTTGAGCGCCGCCCGTGCCTTGGTGAGCTCATCGTCCCAATCGCGGCTGCCCGGTATCCCGAGAGCGACATCGGCGGCATGGGCCGCGATCTTGTAGGCGATGCAGCCCTGTTTGACGTCGTCTTTCTTCGGCAGGCCGAGGTGCTCCTTGGGCGTGACGTAACAGAGCATGGCGGCGCCGTGGTAGGCGGCCGCGGTGGCTCCGATCGCCGAGGTGATGTGGTCGTAGCCGGGAAAGACATCGGTCACCAGTGGACCCAGGACATAGAAAGGCGCGCCGTGACAGAGGGTGCGCTCGAGCTTCATGTTGTACTCGATCTGGTCGAACGGGACGTGGCCGGGTCCTTCGATCATGACTTGAACGCCGTGGCGCCACGCCCGCTCGGTGAGCTCGCCCAGGACCTCGAGCTCGGCGAGCTGAGCCGGGTCGGTGGCGTCGGAGAGACCTCCGGGCCGCAAGCCGTCTCCGATCGAGAACGACACGTCGTAGCCGCGCATGATCTCGCAGATTTCGTCCCAGAGGACGTACATCGGGTTCTCCTGGTCGTGCGTCAGCATCCACTTGGCGAGCAGCGAGCCGCCCCGGGAGACGATTCCGATCAGGCGGTCCCTGACCAGCGGCAGATGCCGTTTGACGATGCCTGCGTGGATGGTGAAGTAGTCGACGCCCTGCCGCGCCTGATGCTCCAGGGTCTCGAGGATGATCTCGTGCGACAGGTCCTCGAGCCGGCGGCCGATGATCATCGAGTAGATCGGCACGGTTCCGATCGGAACGGTCGAATTGGTGACGATCGCCTCGCGGCAGGCGTCGAGATCCCCCCCGGTCGAAAGGTCCATCACCGTGTCGGCGCCCCATCGCTCTGCCCAGTGGAGCTTTTCGACCTCGTCCTCGGTGCCGGACGATACCGGCGAGGCGCCCATGTTCGCATTGATCTTGGTGCGCGCGGCCCGGCCGATAGCCATCGGGTCGAGTCGATAACCGAGGTGGACCCGGTTGGCGGGGATGATCATGCGTCCCGCGGAGACCTCGTCTCGTACCTGCTCGGGGCTCAGGTGTCCCTCGCGCTCGGAGACCCGGCGCATCTCGTTGGTGACTCGCCCGAGACGTGCATGCTCGAGCTGCGTGACCGGCTCGAAACCCTCCGGCGCGACCGCATGCGCCGTCCCGTTCCCGCTCTCGATCGACCAGCCATCCGCCAAAAAGTTCCACGCGGTCTTTCCCGAAGGCGCGGGCATGCCGGGTGTGTCCGGGGAGGTGAACATGAGTGGGCCGCCGAGGTCGGCAGCGAGCGCGAACGAGCCGGGAGTCGTGCCTTCGGCCCGGGTCGACGGATTGGCCGCGCCGTGCAGCGGCAGCTTGATCGGGTTTTTCGAGAGCGGCGTTGATGTCATCGCGTCCTCACTGGTGGAAGCCGACTCGACCGACCGTCTTGCGTAAGCCGCAGTCCCTACGCCGGTGCGAACCGGATCAGGTTCGACGGGTCCGTCTCAGCCGCGTGATCGCTCACGCTGCGCCCCGTGCGACCGGGGCGAGTATATCCCCACGCTACGAACCGCGAGCGGAGCGAGCCACCTCTCTTGTGTTGTCTCCCCGGTCGGATGGTCGTCTCAGTGCGCAGTCAGAGGAGTCGGCATAACTCGGTTCTGTTCCCCGCGCGTCGGCGGCGATCGGCAGGCGAATCCTTCAGGGGACGGCTCGGGCTAGAAGGTCGACAGGGGCACGGGCCCTCGCCTGCGCTCCGCTGCGCGCACGCCGATCGAAGCCTCCGAAGCTCTCTCTCGGGCGCTTGCGGAGAGCCCCCTGCGCGGATTGTCTGCCGCGTCGCCGGTACCGACGCGCTCCGCGGTCGAAGAACGGATCGCGCCCAGCGTCCCGAAGGCGTCGGCGAGCGGAGTGATTCGAGGTCGGAGGCGAGGTATCCGCCGGGTCGAACGAGGAGAGGCCGAGGTGCCCTCTACGGCGAGCACCCACCCGCAGGGTCGAGCCGGAGGCGAGTTTGGTGTCGCCGTCCGAGGCCGCGACGAATGAGGCCCAGGCGGATCGACTCCGCCGAGTGCGGAGCGAGACGATAGGCTGAGGGACGCGTCCGGGCAGGGCACGGCGATCGACGGCCACCCCGCGGCTGTGTCGGATGGGGAGGGGGGGTGGACTAGAAGAGGGAGGGGACGCTAGTGTCCCGTGCGGCAAGTTCCTTTACATTCGAGCGGTGCTGCATCCCGCTGGGCGGCGTTGCTCCTCTGTCGAATATGCCCGATATTCTCAGTCGTCGCGCCTTGCCCAGCGCACGCTTCACCGCTCTCGGTGTGGCAACGAACTTACCGCACGGGACACTAGAGCAGGCGGCGGCGGAGGATCTTCCGGCCGCGGCTCGTGGTCTTGCGCTCGACATAGGGCTCGACCCCGGGCGCCGTGCAGCGGGGGAGTGGCCTGCCGATGGCGCGCTCGATCATCCGGATCTCCTCCTTGCTTTTCCAGGTCGAGATCGTCGAGGCGATACCTTCGGCGTCGCCACGAGCCGTGCGTCCGGCGCGGTGAATGTACTCCTCGACGTTCTCCGGCGGACCGTAGTTGATGATGTGCTCGATGACCGGAATGTCGATCCCGCGCGCCGCTACGTTGGTTGCCAGGAGAATCCGGTTCTTGCCCGAGCGCAGGCTTTCGAGAGCCTTGACCCGCTGGCGTTGGCTGCGATCGGAATGCATACGGTCGACCCTGTGCCCCTCCTTCTCGAGCTGCTTGTAGGCCCACTCGGCGTCGACCTTGCGGCGCAGGAAAACCAGGGTGCTGCCCTGGTCCTGCTCGAGCAGCGCCATCAGGCAGGCACGCATGTTCTCCGGCTGGACGAGGTAGAGACGATGCTCGATGCCCTCGGCGGTACGTCCGTCCGGGCGGAAGTCGACTTGCTCGGGATCCGACATGAAGCGCCGGGCGATACGGTCGATCTGGGGCGGCATGGTGGCCGAGAACATCATCGTCTGGCGCTGGGTCGGAAGCAGCTCCAGCACCCTGAGAATCTGGGGCAGGAATCCCAGATCCAGCATGTGGTCGGCCTCGTCGAGGACCAGATACTCCACGCGGTCGATACGTGCGGTGCGGCGCCCGACGTGATCCAATAGCCGTCCCGGGGTCGCGACGATCACGTCCGGCTTGGTGCGTAGCTTGCTGATCTGAGGCTCCATTCTGACGCCGCCGATCAAGCACACCGAGCTGAAGCCGGAGGTGGGTTCGAGGACATCCAGAAAGGACTTGGTCTGGAGTGCGATCTCCCGCGTCGGGCAGAGCACCAGAGCCGAGGTGCCGCGCCCGCTCTCCAGGCGGGTCAGAAGAGGTAGGCAAAAGGCCGCTGTCTTGCCGGAGCCGGTCTGAGCCAGCCCGATGACGTCCGCTCCAGTCAGCGCCCTGGGGATGACCTCGGCCTGTATTGGCGTCGGATTGAAGAACGAGATCCGGTGCAGCTCTTGGGTCAAGCGATCGCTCAGCCCGAGGTCGGAAAACGAGGTTTCGGCCACAACGGCGTGATCCTGGGGTAAGCCGCCGGTGAACATCGCGCGGGCATTGTAGCCGACCTCGTCCGGAGAAAGGCGCGCGGCCGGCTTGCCGGCTGTTTCAGGGAGACGGTGTGACTTGCTGAAGGGCGTCCACCTCCCGGAGGAACGGCACCAGCTCGGCCAGCAGTTCCTCGGGCTTTTCCTCCATCGGCAGGTGTCCGCAGCCCTGGATGGCTACGAAGCGGCCATGGGGGAGCCGCTCCGCCGCCGCCCGGCCATCGTCGGCCGCGATCAGCTGATCGTCAGCGCCCCAGACAAGGAGTGTGGGCTGTGCGAGGCGCTCATAGCTGAAGTCGGCGAAGCGCGGATCGGGACGCCGAGGTCCGGTAAGACCCCGGTAGGCTCGGATCGCACCGCGGATCTTGACTCGTGCGAGATACGCCGCGACGAGGTCATCGGTGACCGCTTCGTCGTCGTGAAAGGACCGGGCCAGCGAGCGTCGCACAAAGCGGGGCCTGAGCAAGGTGTGCACGAACAGGTTGGCCAGCGGCGGCACCGCGAAGATCGTGCGGCGGGTGTCCCCATAGTCGGGCGAGGTGCTGCCGACGAGGACCAGCGAACGAACCTTGTCCGGCTGGGTGTGAGCCAGGCTCATCGCGAGTCCGCCTCCGTAGGAATGCCCGACGAAGTGCGCCGAAGGCCATTCGAGCTCCTCAAGAACAGAGGCGAGCAGCTGGACCTGGGCGGAGCGAGAGTATCTGCTCCGCTTTCGAGGCCGTTCGGTGAGGCCGAAACCGTAGAGATCGACCGCGACCACCGGGTGGCTCTCGGACAGCTCGGGGATGACGTGCCGCCAGCTGAAGGTCGAAGCGCCGAATCCATGCACCAGGATCACCGGACCGGCGCCCATGCCGCCGCCGACGCGCTCGATATGGACCGAAGTCCCGTCGATGTCGAGAAACTCTCCGGACGGCAGTCTCTCGATCGCCTCCTCGTAGGGCACCAGGCCGGCGCAGCCGCCGATCGACGCCGCCACGAGCACAGCGAGGAGTCGCCACGACTGCTTCCTCATGGCGCGGAATGCTGCCACATTCGGACGGTTGGCGCCGATTCCGGTTGTGGGTATGGTGGCCGCCGCGACCTCGACGAGCCGATGAGTGACACTGTCTCCATTCCCGCCACGCACGACGCGGCCGAGCTGATCGCCCGCGTTGTCGAGCCCCAGAGCGGCTCGGCCCCGGTGGTTCTCTATCTGCACGGGTTCGGCTCGAGTCAGGACGGAGAGAAGGCGGAGTTCTTCCGAGACCGTGCCTCGCGGGCCGGATTCGGGTTCGTGTCGCTCGATTTCCAGGGCCATGGCCGCTCGGGCGGGGACATGCGGGGGTTGACGCTGACCCGGTGCCTCGAAGACGTCATTCGGGTACGACACGCGGTGCCATCTGCCACCGGACCGGTATGCGTGTTCGGCTCTTCGATGGGCGCGCTGGTCGCGCTCTGGCACGCCGCTATCGCCGGCTCTCGGGACCCCGTGCGCGCGCTCGCCCTCATTTCTCCGGCCATCGGAATGGACGCGTCGCTTCGGGAGATGCTCGGAACCGACGGCATGGAGCGCTGGCAGCTGCAAGGCATCCTGGACTTCACCAACGAGGAGGGTACGTTCGCGCTGGGCTGGCCGCTGTTCACGGATCTCGCCGGTCGCCCCGCGAGGGATCTGGCCGCACGGCATCGAGCGCCCACGTTGATCTTCCAGGGCAAGCTCGACGATCGGGTGTCGTGGCGGCGGGTGGCGGAGTTTGCCGTGGCCGCGTCCTCGAGCTCCCCTCCGGCCCACCCGCTGATCCGGCTCGAGCTGCTCGAAGACGGGGATCATCGCCTGATCGATCGGCTGGACTGGATCTGGGCCGAAACCAGGGACTTTTTCGGCCGTGCAACCCGGCAGGCCCAAGGCACGTAGAATAGACAGCCGAGGGAAGAGAATGCTGTCCCACAGGCGATTCTTCATGGTTATGGCAACCGCTCTACTGTTTCTGGCGACGCTTGCGTGCCAGCCGCCGGCCGGCTCGGCAGGGGCGGCCGGCCCGGACAGTCCGAGTGGCGCCGCTACCGCAGGCGGCTCCGTCAGCACCCTCGAGAGAGGCCTTTCCGATAACTCGGCTGCCGCAAGCGCCGACGACGGGTCTCCAAGCGATTCAGGGACGGCCGCATCTGCGGACAGCGATTTCGGCGAGGTCGATCCGATAGATGATCCGTTCGGTCTGATCGCGCCGGCGTTCCAGGGCATCGGTTTTCAGAATCACTCCACGACCTGTGATCCTTTCGACGAAGCGTACGGCACCTGCTTGTAGCAGGTACCGGCGGAGGCAAAGACATGAGCATGATCAAGAACACCACTCCGATTGTCATGGCGACCCTGCTGGCGGCTCCCCTGTTCGCCGGCGACGACGACTACGAGAAGAAGAAGTGCAGCGCCGACGCCGAAGAGTGCATCACGACAATGGTGAAAAAGCTCAGTGAGCGAGGCTGGATCGGCATCGAATGGGACGACGAGTCGGAGGAAACCGTCTTGACCCACATCGTCGCGAACAGCCCGGCCGAGGCTGCGGGTCTTCAAAAAGGGGACACACTGCGGGTGTTCAACGGCGTACCGATGTCAGCTGGGGAAGAGGCTGTCTGGACCGAGGCCAAGAAGTCGCTGGTTCCCGATAAGACCATCACCTTGACCGTCGAGCGCAACGGCGTCGCCAAGAAGTTCGAGGTCAAGCTGGTGCCGCTGCCGCGTCACGTCATGGCTCAGTGGATCGGAAACCACGTCATCGAGCACCACGTGATCGCCGACAAGGACAAGGACGAAGAGGCCGAGGCACCGCGGCCCTGACCGGGCTCCGAGGGCTAGATCGTCGAAGGAGGATCGCGACAATCCTCTACGGGTCGCTCGACCCCACTCGCCGCGTCTCTCCGTCGGTCGTCTCGCTCCGCACTCGGCGGAGACGACCCGCCAGGGCCTTACTCGTCGCGGCCTCGGACGACGACACCGAACTCGCCTTCGGCTCGACCCTGGGGGTGGGTGATCGCCGTAGAAGGCACCTCGGCCGCTTCTCTCTCGGCCCGGCGGATCCTCGCCTCCACCTCGAGGCACTCCGCTCGTCGACGACTTCGAGACGCTCGTGCAAACGTCGAGAGGGTCTCCGCGAGCATCGGCAGACCTACTCGAGCCACGAATCACTGAGGAGCTTGAGGATCGAAGGCTGGGCCGGTCCTCACTCGGCGGCTTCAATCACTGCGCAGTCAGCGGCCTCGAGCGCCGTGACGGCTCGGTCGAGCATCGGGGCGCGGACCATCAGGTAGTCGGTGTCGAAGGTCGAGAATGCGAACACGCTCACGCCCGCAGAGGCAAGCGATCCCGTGAGCATCGAGAGGATGCCCATCTCGGCGAAGTCGAGCGGACCCGCCACCTCGAGACATCGCCAGCCGCCGCTCGACTGGACATCGGCCGGAACCGCTGCCTCGGCGCAGACGACCGACAGCTCGCCGGGCGTCCGGGTAATGCTGGTGATCTCGCCGTCCGGCCACGTGGGCATCGCGGCGTCGGGCGCGAGCCGGGCTACCGCGAACTGGCCCTCGAGTAACCGCAGCGTGAGTGAGTCCATCAACGAGGAGCCTCCGGAAGGATGGGTGGGCTGTCGCGATGCCGCCCGATCCAGGGCACTCCGAGGTTGGTCAGGGCGATGATCTCGTAGTCGCCGTGCCGGGCGAGCCACTCGCGCTCGGGGGTCGCCTGCCAGAGACCGACCACCAGATCAGCGGACGCTTCCCCCAGCCGGTCGAGCCACAACTCGGGGTCGGCTCGCGCATAGCGCTCGGCCGGCTCCAGCTCATCGTCGTTCCCCGACCTGGTGACCGGGACGTAGGTCAGGCGGTTCTGGAAGCTCGAGCCCAACAGAGGGTAGAAGAACTGGTTGTGTCCTACCTGATCCTTGCCGACGGTGACCGCGATCACGAGCTCGCGCTCGGTGTCTAGGAGCGGCCAGAGGGAGGCCCCCATGGGGAAGGCCGGGTGGCCGGGGTGGGCGTCGAAAGCGCCTTCTTTGAAGTTGGCCTGACGGTAGATCTCGTAGCGGGCGTCGGCACGCACCGTCCACCAGGTCCAGACGAAGACAGCTACGAGGGCGACGGCCAGAGCTTCGCGCACGCCGACCGACGGTCTCCGCAGCTTCCACCGCTCGAGCGCAGTGCCTGCAGCCAGGGCCGCGATCAGCGACAGGCCGATCAGAAGCGCCGGGCGGTACATCGCGGAGGACCATCCCAGCTGGGCCTGGTGAAGAGTTCCGGCAATCAGCGATGAGGCCAGAGCGATGCGAGCCAGCCGAGAGGGAGCCAGGGCCGCCCAGAGCAGAACCGGCGCGAACGCCGCCAGCAGGTGCCGTCCGAGTACGGTCACCCATAGAGTGCGTAGAGCCAGGTTGGACTCGGTGAAGACCAAGGGAGTCGACACGGCGGCGCCGGCGAGCGTCAGCCAAAGCGCGAAGCGTTTGTCCCGGTCGCGAACGGCGTAGGTGAGCCCGCCGATTGCGGCCGCCGCGAGCAAAGCGCCGCCGACGCCGAAGTTCATGTGGCCGAGTCCGAACGGCGGCGACCAGAAGAGCTCGGACACGACCTCGCCGAGCGAGCCGGTCGAGCCCTCGGGGATCATCACCCGCCCGGCGAACAGATCCGCCAGTCCCTGATGGAAGGGCAGCCGGACGAGGGGCGCGCGAAACGGGTAGATCGGCGAGCCAGTGTGAATCCAGGTGTGGAAGTAGCCAAAGCATGGAGCGAGCAAGGCCGTCGCGCTCATGGGAAGAGCCCACCAGTGGAGGCGTGCCCGCTGGCGCCAGGTGAGCCATACCGTGGTCGCGATCAGTGGCGCCAGGACGGCGAGAGCGCTGGTCTTTGCGCCGATGGCAAGGCCGGCCGCGCCCAGGCTCAAGACCGCGTGCACGGTCGAGGGCGCCCGACGGAACAGCAGGCCGTGGGTGATCGCGAACAGCACGAAGAGAATCACCAGGTTGTCGACGTAGTTGGCGGTCGTGAACACCGAGATCGCTGGCAGTGACGCCAGTGCCCCTCCCGCGAGCCAGGCCATCTGTCGGCCCGCGCCAAGGACGCGAGCCAGCCGGGCGCCGGCGACCCAGATGAGGAGCCAAGTGAGCACCCCGAACGGGCCGAGCAGCAAGTCGTCGCGGGTCAGCCCCATCAACCAGGCGAACAGCGCTTCGCCGGCCGCCGGAAACCAGCGGTAGTAGGCCCACGCGTCGGGGAAGTCCGGTAGGGCGAGCGACGAGGATTGAATCCAGAATGCCGGTTTGGGCAGATGCATGGTCATGGCGTCCCGGGTCATGGGCGGCGCTGTCATGCCCTTGACGAGGCGGGCGGCCGCCAGCACCAGGATCGGCGCCGCGGACCACAGCCAGGGATCTCGCAGCCGAGGCGCCGCAAGAGCTGGATCCGAAGCGCCGAAAGTGGCGGACTTTCGCCTCGCGATCGGCTGCAGTGCGAGACCCGAGACCAGCATGAGAACAACGGCAATTCTGGGTACGAAGAGCCCGCTCGCCGCGAGCAGGTAGAACAACACCACCGCTGCCCAGAACAGAACCAGGACTGCCTCCAGGCCACGCTCGAGACGTGCGCGAGCCGGTAGATGGGCCGCCGCTCGTATCCACAAGATGCAGCCCAGCCCGAAACCGGTTGCGTGGAGAACCGGCTCCATCCATGCCCGGCTCATCGGCGATTCTCCGGCGTCGGGATCCGAGCATCGCCGCCTATCCGGTCCGCGAACGCGATTCGCGCCGTCGTGAGGGTCGCGTCTTGCACCCTGGAACGGCGCTCCTCCATAATGACCGCGGACGAGTCTAGCAGGGGTCTCTTCGATCCTACTTCGGGTTGGTGGTTTCCGGCGTGCGACGAAAAGTACTCTTCCTTTGTACTCACAACAGCGCGCGGTCGCAGATGGCCGAGGGCTGGCTGAGGCATCTCGGCGGTGGCCGATTCGAGTCCCGTAGCGCCGGCAGCGTCGCTACCGAGGTGCGGCCCGAGGCGGTCGCCGTCATGGGCGAGGTCGGCGTCGATCTGGAGGGCCAGGAATCCAAGACTCTCGATCGGTATCTCCATCGGCCGTTCGACCTGGTCGTCACCGTCTGCGACAACGCCCGCGACACCTGTCCTGCCTTTCCGGGCGCTGCCGGCAGCCTGCACTGGTCGATAGCGGATCCCGGCAATGTCGAAGGCGACAAAGAGGTCAGGCTGGCGGCGTTTCGTGCGGCGCGCGATGAGCTCCGTGAACGGATCGCCGGGGATCTCCTGCCCAGGTTCGAGGAGCTGGCAAGCTCTGAGCAGCACTTTCGCAAGCTCGAACGGATGTACCTGGCGGCGCCGACGAACGAGTACTACCGGCCGGAGATCGTGATCGACGAGGGCCGGGCCGAGATCAAGATCGGTGTGCGGCCCGAGTTCTTCCACGCTGCGGGCGGGGTCCACGGGTCGGTCTATTTCAAGGCGCTGGACGACGCCTGCTTCTTCGCCGCCAGCTCCCTGGTCGAAGACGTTTTTGTGCTGACCTCGCAATTCAACATTCACTTGACGCGCCCGGTCTCCGAGGGACACCTGGAGGCGATCGGGAAGGTCAAACACTCCTCCGGCTCGTCATTTCTGGTTGCCGGGGAGCTGCGTGACGCTCGCGGAAGGCTGCTCGCCAGGGGAGAGGGCACTTTCGTCAGAGGCCGTGGCAAGCTGGGCCCCGGAATGGGATACGAATAGAGCGCACAACCCGTGAAGCTCACCGTCGTCAGCTACAACATCCATCGAGCGATCGGCGTCGACCGGTCGTTTCGGCCCGAGCGGATCGTTCAGATTCTCACCCACCACAACGCGGATCTCGTCCTCCTGCAGGAGGTCGACGACGGCGTTCCACGGTCGAACCACCTGGATCTTGCGCGCGAGCTGGCGGAGGAGCTCGAGTACCCCTACCGGGCCGTCGGCCACAACGTCAGCCTGCGCAAGGGACGCTACGGCAACGCCACGCTGTCGCGATACCCGATCGAGCGCGAGCGCAACATCGACCTCACCATCGGACGCAAGAAACGGCGCGGATGCCAGCACACGACCCTGTCGGTGGAGAAGCGGCCCGGCTATCCGCACCGGCTCGAAGTCTTCAATCTCCATCTGGGGCTGTCCGCTCGCGAGCGCCAGCAGCAGGTGGGCTTGTTGGCGAGCTCGCGCGAGTTCGCCCGGCTCGAGCACGGCGCCGCCTGCATCGTGGGCGGCGACTTCAACGACTGGCGTTCGCTGCTCCGGCCGTTCTTCGTGGACGTCCTGGACTTCGATTGCGCCACCGAGGGCCTCACCAAACGGGGACGCAGCCCGATCCGGACCTATCCGTCGTTCTCGCCGCAGGGCCCTCTCGACCGTCTCTACTTTCGCGGCTCACTGAAGCGGCTGATGGCACGCAGGTGCAGGTTGCGCTCTTCGGTCGTGGCCAGCGATCATCTGCCGGTGATCGTCGAGTTCGAGCTCACCGGCTGACGAAGCGGTGCCGGTCAGCGAAACAGAGCCGCGATCGCCTCCCGGTTGAAGCCGACCACCAGCGTATCGTCGACCCGGAGCATCGGGGCCCGGAAGCTTCCGGTTGGGCCCTTGAGGTCCGCGGTTGTGGCGTCCCCTTCGCCGAGCTCGACAGTCTTTCGGCCCCGGCAGACCAGCGTCCTCGAGACCTCCGACAGGAGCCCTTGAGCTTCCTCCTCGGTCAACGGCTCGGACCGCGAGGAGCGCTCGGTTTCAGCTGCGTGGCCGGACGATTCGAGCACCTCACGGGTGCGCTCACAGCTCTTTCAGGAGGGGCGGAAATAGAGCAGACGAACTCTCATTGCCGGACCGATTCTAGTTGACTCGCGTTGTATGATCGCGGTGCGGCGCGGACCGAGATCTCGCCTCGCGCGGCTCCCACGACAAAGGAAGAATCTCGATGGCTGATACACCGGCGCTGTGCCGAGTCTCCACACTCGCTCAACTCGACGACTGGCTTGCGGCGTCTTCCGACCGCCCGGTCTGGCTGTTCAAGCATAGCCTCGTCTGTCCGACGTCGCATCGGGCGCTGTCGGAGTTCGCGAGCTTTGTCCGGCGGGGTTCCGAGGTCGGCGAGTCCGCGGTGATCGAGATCCAGCGAGCGCGCGACGTCTCCAAGGAGGTCGCCGCCCGAGCAGCAGTCAAGCACGAGTCGCCGCAAGCGCTCCTCTTCCGGCACGGCCGGGTCGTCTGGCACGCCAGCCATTGGAACATCACCGAGACGGCCCTCCGCGAGGCGGCATCCACTCATGAGGCGGACCAGGAAATGGTCTCCGGCTGAGTTTCCGTCGATGTCGATCTTTCGCAGAGGAATCTGGCTCGCGGCCTCGCTGTCGACCGCGGTCGTCGCCCCCGGTCAGATTCCCGAGGACGTGTCGCCGCCCAGCCTTGGAGCGTTGATCGCCTCCGGCGACCTGACGGCGATCGAGCGCAGAGTCGAGGAGGGCGTGCCTCCCGCCGCGGGTCTGGTCGCGGCCGCGCGCAACAATTCCAGGGAAGCGATTGAGCTGTTGCTCGGCTTGGGAGCGCCGGTCGACGGGCTTCAGGCGTCCCGGGCGCTGTTCTCGGCCAAGCGGCTCGGCGCTGCGCAGGCCGAGAGCGCGCTGATCGAGGCCGGCGCCACGCTGGAAGGAATCGACGCGATCGGAAGAACGCTCCTGATCCTGACAGCCGAGAAGAAGAGCGCCGGACATTTGAAGTCGCTACTTGCTCTTGGCGTGCAGATCGACCGAGGCACCCACACCGGCATGACCGCTCTGATGACGGCGGTGGCGAACCGCGAGCACAGGAAGGCCGGCCTCCTGCTTCGCAACGGCGCCGATCCCGATATCCGTGACCGCGACGGCTGGACGGCTCTCGCCTGGGCGGTCCGGCGCTCCGACCCGAAGGCGGTGCGGCTGCTGCTTTCTCGGGGCGCGGATCCCAAGCCCGAAGACCGGCTGGGCTGGACGCCGCTTCATATGGCCTGCGCGCAAGGTGACTCGGAGATAGTCAACGAGCTGCTCTCCCAGGGAGCGCTGCCCAATTACGAGACACCGAGCGCGGGAACTCCGCTGGTCCGAGCCGTTCAGAGCGGCGACGCCGACACGGTCGCCCAGCTACTGGCGTTCGGCGCCAACCGATGGACTCGCGTCGGCGGCCTCAATCCACTGGCTTGGGCTCGCCGCCTCGGCCGCTGGCAGGTGGCCGCAGTCCTTCGATCGGAAGGTGCCGGCTCGTGAGGAACGGCCTGTTCAAGATCGCAGTGGTCGCAGCCAGCGCTCTGCTGGCTCTGATCGCGGTGGAGCAGGGCCTTCGGTTCATCGACTGGCAGTACCGTCCCTTGAGCGTCGAGGTGCGCGACATCGAGGACGCGCGCGGATTCCACCTCTTCAAGGACGATCACTTCGTCTACGATCCGCGCCTGATCTGGCGACCCAAGCCCGGTTTTGGCGTGTTCAACTCGCAGGGTCTCCGCGGTCCGGAGTTGTCGACCCGCCGGCTGCCCGGCGAGCTCCGCATCGTCACTATCGGTGACTCGAATACCCTCGGGTGGGCAGGTGAGGACGGCGCCAACTGGCCTCGGGACCTGGATCGACGGCTGCGGGAGACGGGTCGTCCGGCGACCGTCGCGAACGCCGGCGTCTGGGGGTATTCCTCGGCGCAGGGTCTGGCGCGGCTGGAAGAGGTCTTACGCTATTCGCCTCAGCTCGTCCTGATCAGCTTTGGCGCCAATGACGCGCATCCGGTGTCGCGCTCGGACCGCGAGTTCGCGGAGAGCTCGCATTTCATGCGCGGGCTGACGCGCTGGCTGACCCACTTCCGAGTCGGCCAGCTGGTCGCGGCGGTATTTGCCAACGGTTCGAGCGACCAGATTGTCACCGCCAGGGTGCCGCTCGAGAAGTATCGCGAGAACCTCGAGCGCATGGTGGCCATGGCGAGAGAGGGCGGTTCCGAGCCCATCCTTCTCACACGCCCGTTCGTGGGGCCGGTCGACAGCGTCCACAAGTGGAAATACTCGGCGTTCGACTACAACGCGGCGACGATCGAGATCGCGGCCCGGGAGAACGTCCTGGTAGTCGACCTCTACAGCTCCTTCAAGGGGCGCGACGAGCTATTCAGCGACGAATCGCATTTCACGGACGAGGGGCATCGACTTGCCGGCGGCATCGTCGCCGACCATCTCGCGCCGCTGCTCAACGATCTGACGCGAGAGTAAACGTCTCGCCGTCGAAAAGCGCTTCGGTGCCCGCGCCGAGAGCCGCGAGACCGGGGAGCTTTAGATCGGGCCGGTTGAAAGTCGGCACGATCCGCTCGTCGCCGCCGGGAATGAAGACGCTCCCACCGGAGGCCTCGACCAGCGCCGCACCCGCCGCCACGTCCCATTCGTGCTTCGGCACCAGGGTCCAGGTCGCGTCGACCTCTCCGGCAGCCACCAGGCCCATTTTGAAGGCGACCGATCCCATTGGCCGGAGCTCCCAGGGCCGGCCCTCGTACTGAGCCCACTCGCCACGCCGAATCTCGCTCCGGCTCGCCAGAACCACGACATCTTCCGCCGATTCGGAGTTCCGCGGGCTGGCCGGCTCGCCGTTGAGCGTGACACCGGTTTCGAGGGAGCCGAGAATCTTCTGACTCGTAGAGGGACTCAGAATTCCGCCGGCGACAGCCTTGCCGTCCTCGACGTAACCTACCGACACGCACCACTCGGGTAGGCCTTGGACGAACTCCTGAGTTCCGTCGATCGGATCGACGACCCACAGGCGCCGGCTCTCGAGTCGAGCCGGATCGTCCCGGGTCTCCTCCGAGAGCCACGCCTCGCCGTCGCGCGGGAGGATCCTCAACAGGGCTTCGTTGACCGCGAGATCGGCTTCGGTGACCGGATCGTCACCGGCCTTGAGAGTCGCTTCGATGGCACCGGCGGTGAAGTTCTCGAGGACCTTGCGCGCGGCCTCGAGAGCCGCGTCGATGCGGTCGAGGATATCGGCACTCAAGCGGACGCCTCGTGGTCCTCGTAGGGGCCCTCGAGGAAGCCTTCCTGCCGAAGATAGTCGACGATCTTCTGAGCCGCTCGCTCGGCGCTCAACTCGCCGGTATCGATCACCACCTCGGGATTCTCCGGCGCCTCGTACGGATCGTCGATTCCGGTGAATTCCTTGATCAGGCCGGCGCGGGCCTTTGCGTACAAGCCCTTGCGGTCCCGGGCTTCGCAGACCTCGAGCGGCGTCGATACGTGAACCTCGATAAATCCTCCATGCTGCTCGATCAGCTCGCGCACCTTGCGTCGAGTGTTGGCGTATGGAGCGATCGGCGCGCACACGCCGGCGCCACGGTTCTTGGTGATCTCGCTCGCCACGAATCCGATGCGCTGGATGTTGAGATCCCGGTGCTCCTTGGAGAAGCCGAGCTCGCTCGACAGGTTCTTGCGGACGATGTCACCGTCCAGAAGCGTGACCGGGCGGTCGTCCATCTCCATGAGCTTGGCGATCAGAATCTGCGCGACCGTCGACTTGCCCGAGCCCGAAAGACCGGTGAAGAACACGGTGTAGCCCTGGCGGGAGCGCGGTGGAAAACGCCTGCGCAGTGCTTCGATGACCTCGGGGTAGGAGAACCATTCGGGGACGTCGGCGCCTTCGCGCAGCCGCCGGCGCAGCTCGGTGCCGGAGAGATTGAGGATCTTCTCGTCGGCTTCGACCTCCGGGCGCGGCAGGTACTCGCCGCGGTCTTCGGAGTAGACGACCTCCTGGAACGGAACCAGGTCGATGCCGCTCTCGTGCGCATGTTTGGCAACGAGCTCCTGGGCGTCATAGGGCCCGTAAAACGGGTTGCCGACGCGGTCGCGAGGCCCGGCGTGGTCACGCCCGACGATGAAGTGGGTGCAGCCGTAGTTGCGCCGGATCAGAGCGTGCCAGAGAGCCTCGCGTGGGCCGCCCATGCGCATCGCCAGCGGTAGCAGGCTCAGGGTCGCCATCTGCGGCGGCAACTGCGCGACCACGGCTTCATAGCAGCGGACCCGGGAGAAATAGTCCACGTCGCCGGGGCTGGTGCGGCCGACCACCGGATGAATCAGAATCTTGGCCTCGTTCTCAAGAGCCGCGCGCCGGGTGAGCTCGACATGAGCTCGGTGCATCGGATTGCGAGTCTGGAAAGCCACGACGCGCTCCCAGCCCAGCCGCTCGAACTCGGCGCGGAGCTGCTCCGGGGTATGGCGGTGATGCTGGTAGGTGTGGTGCGGCGGCAGCTCCAGCCCCTCGAGGGATCCTCCTATGTAAACCGGGTGTGATTCGCGCAGCAGCTGAAACACACCGGGGTGAGCTTCGTTGGCGGTGCCGAAGACGGCTTGGGCCTCGGCGGCGAGATCGGGCTTCCAGACGTCGCCGACCGTGAGGATGGCGAGCACCATGCCTTCCGGATGGCGCAGTGCGACGCGGTCGCCGGACGAGAGGTCGGCCGCGAACGCCTCGGTGACGTCGAGAGTGATCGGCATCGGCCAAAGCGAGCCGTCTTCGAGCCGCATCTCGGCGCAGACCCGGTCGTAGTCGGCCCGGGCCAGGTAACCGCCGAGGGGTGAGAATGCGCCGTTGAGGAGCAGCTCGCTGTCCCATATCTGGCGGAAGTTGAGGTCCCAGGAGGGAAGCTGGATCGATTCGCGCTTGAGCTCGCCGATCCGGGCGGGATCCGCGATCAGCGGGCGTAGTTCATGTGTTGCGACAGATGTCATCGTAGTTCCCAAGCGAGAGAGTTGTTGGTGGGGTTGGGCGTGGCGAACCGCGCCGCGACGGAGACGGGAATATAGCAGGAAATCGGCACGAAAACGAGGGGTCGTGAACCGAG
>JBHHWO010000055.1:0-27103 GCA_046756565.1 Thermoanaerobaculia bacterium
CCAGAGCTACCCCAAAGGATTCACCTGCCGACGCAAGACCGCCTTGCCCTGCCACCGGCGAGACAGGCCTCTACTCGAGCACCCGCCGCCCGAACTTCAGCCGCGCCAACCAGTAGGAGTCGGTCAAGACCTCGGTCTCGACCACACCATGCGTCGAAGACGAGTGGATCATGGTGAGCGGCTCGCCCGGCCTCGAGACCACGACGCCGACGTGCAACGGCTTGTGGCGTTGGTCACCGAAGAAGACCAGATCGCCGCGGGAGAGCTCGTCGGGAGGGATCCACCGCCCGGACGACGCCTGGCTCTGCGCGGTTCTGGGCAGGCTCAAGCCCACCCTCCGGAAGACGAACGAAGTCAGCCCGGAGCAGTCGAAGCCCCTGGGGTCCGAGCCGCCGTAACGATAGGGAGTCGCGAGCAGGGAGCGAGCGATCCGAACCACGCTCTCCGGCGCCGTTGTGGCGATGGAGCGCGGAACCGAGGCCGGGTCGGTGCGACCCGGCGTTGGCGCTGGCGGGACGCTGGGCGCGGATCCGCAGCCGGTAGCGAGACCCAGCGACACCACCACGAGCCCTGTACGCAGCGTGCTCATGCCTGCAAATGATATCCAGCGGGCCGCCGATCGCGCTTGCTACACTTGACTTGCCCATGTCGCCCGACGATCTCGGTTCGCCCCAGAACCCGCTCCACGAGCGTTACGCGTCGCGCGCAATGGCCCGGCTCTTCACCCGAGAGCACCGGTACCGGCTCTGGAGGAAGCTCTGGATGGCACTTGCCGAGAGCCAGGCCGAGCTCGGCCTCCCAATCTCCGAGCCCCAGCTCGAGGCCCTTCGTTCAGTCCAGAACGAGATCGACTTCGACCGGGTCGCCGAGATCGAAGCCGAGACGCGACACGACGTCGTCGCGCATCTGCGTCACTACGCCGAGCTGGCCGACGGCGCGGCCGGTCCCGAGGCCGCCGGCGCGGGAGGAGTCCTCCATCTGGGCGCCACCAGCGCCTTCGTGACCGACAACACCGATGTGCTTCTGACGCGCGAGGCTCTCGAGGTCGTCGAACAGCGGCTGATCGCCGCGATTGACGGCCTGGCGATCTTCGCCGAGTCGACTCGCGCCATCCCGACTCTCGCCTACACGCACCTCCAGCCCGCCCAGCTGACGACCTTCGGCAAGCGAGCTTGCCTTTGGCTGCAGGACCTCTATGTCGATCTCTTCGCGGTGCGTTCGTTCCAGTGGTCGCTTCGTTGCCGCGGCGCCAAGGGCACGACCGGCACACAGGCCAGCTACCTGTCGCTCTTCGAGGGCGACCACGAAAAGGTAAGGAGCCTCGACCGGATGGTCGCGACCAAGCTCGGCTTCGACTCTGCCTGGCCGGTGACGGGCCAGACCTACCCGCGTAAGCAGGACTCGCAGGCGCTGGCCGTGCTCGCTGGCATCGGCGAGAGCCTGCACAAGTTCGGCACCGACGTGCGCCTGCTGCAGGGCCTAGGTGTTCTTTCGGAGCCCTTCGAGACCAAGCAGGTGGGCTCATCGGCGATGGCCTACAAGCGCAACCCGATTCGCTCCGAGAGAATGTGCGCCCTGGCGAGAAAGCTGATCACCGACTCCTGGAATGGGGCGCTCAATTCCTCGAACCAGTGGCTGGAACGGAGCCTCGACGACTCGGCCAACCGGCGGCTGGTGCTGCCGGACGCCTTCCTCACGGCCGACGCGCTCCTGGTCCTCGCCACCAACATCGGCGGCGGGCTGCGGGTCAAGGAGGAAGCCGCGGCCACGCTGGTTCGGCGGGAGCTTCCCTTCATGGCGACCGAGAATCTGCTGATGCAGGCCACGCGCGACGGTGGCGATCGGCAACTCCTCCACGAGCGCATCCGCGAGTACTCGATGCGGGCGCACGCAGCGCTCGAGAGGGGCGAAGAAAACCCGCTGGTCGACATGCTCCTCGACGACGCCGACTTCCCGCTCGACCGGGACCAGGTGGCGTCTTTACTGACGCCGGCCGATTTCGTCGGACGCTCCGCCGAACAGGTCGAGGAATATCTGGCGATCGTCCGCGCCGACCTTCCCCAGGCGCGAGCGGAGGTCGAGCCGGACTTGATCCGCGTCTGATGGCCCTGAGCGGCCAGCGACGACTCCTTGCGCTGGTTCTCGCCACGGCCGCGCTGAGCTCCGGTTGCATCAGTGGCGGGCGAGCCGAACGCGGACGCCGCGGATTCGAGCAGTCCGGTATCGCCTCCTGGTACGGGCCCGGGTTTCACGGCAGGACCACCGCCAACGGCGAGACCTACGACATGGAGGCCATGACCGCGGCGCACAAGAAACTGCCGTTCGGCTCGATCGTCGAGGTGCGCAATCGCGACAATGGCCGGAGAACCCGCGTGCGCATCAACGATCGCGGGCCGTTCGTGCGCGGACGCATCATCGACCTCTCGAAAGCAGCGGCGAGAGAGATCGGCATGATCGGCGCTGGAACCGCCCGCGTGAAGATTCGCGTCATCGGCCGGTCCGAACGACGCCTGCGGGGCAGCAAGCGCTACACGGTGCAGGCGGGAGCCTTCCGTGAGCGACTCCGTGCCCAGGATCGGCTGGCCGCGGTCCGCCGGCACTACCCAGCCGCGCAGTTGGATGCAGGCCGAGGTGTACACCGAGTAGTCATCACCGGGCTGGCGCGGAGTGCCGCCGACGACGCGGTTCGGGTCCTCCGACGCCACGGCATCGAGGCGATCGTGCGCCGGTAGGCGCCCAACCAGCCGCCGGCGGGCTACTCGAGATCGACCAGCAGGGCCCGGCTCACTTCCGGCAGTTCCCGCAGTCCTTCGACGACGTCCTCCGCGGGCCGCTGGTCGAGCCGAATCACCGCAACCGCGTCGACCTCCTTTGAGTCGCGTGCCTGGCCGCGCGCCAGATGAATGTCGGCGATGTTGACCGCGGCTTCGCCCAGGAGGGTGCCCACACGCCCGACCACTCCCGGCACGTCGCTGTTGCGCAACACCAGGAGTCGACCCTCGGGCCGGAACTCGAGCCGGTAGTCGTCGTATCGGACCACCCTCAGATCGGCGTCGCCGAAGACGGTTCCCGCGAACTCGACTGCGCCGGCCTCGCCGGTCACCGTGACCCCGATCAGTTGCGGGTACTCGGTGGCCTGTTGATGAGTCGCACGCACTATCTCGACGCCGCGTCCCTCGGCGAGCTTCTCGGCGTTGACGAAGTTGACCGCTTCTCCCAGGAACGGACTCAGCGCGCCGCGAACCGCAGCGATCGACACCGGGACCCTCAGGTCTTCATCCACCGCCCACAGGTCGATCTGAATCTTCTTGAGGCTTCCGCCGAGAAGCGTGCTGGCAAGACGGCCGAGCTGCTCGCCGAGGCGCAGGAAGGGCTCGCCGGCCGGACCGGCGGCACGGAACGGGAGGTTTACGGCGGTGACCGACAGAGAGCCGCCGAGGGCTGCCAGAACCATGCGGGCAGTCTGGGTCGCCACCCGCTCTTGCGCCTCGCGGGTCGACGCGCCGATGTGGGGCGTAACCACCACCTTCGGGTGCTCGACCAGGCTCCGGTCCTCTGGAGGCTCGACCTCGAACACGTCGAGGGCGGCTCCCGCGAGACGACCGGAATCGAGCGCCGCCAGCAGCGCCGCGTCGTCGACGATACCGCCGCGGGCGCAGTTGACCAGCATCGCGCCCGGCTTCATCGACGCAATCCGTTCGGCCGAGATCAGGTTCCGGGTCTCGTCGGTCAAGGGCATGTGGAGGGTGATCACGTCAGCCGCGGCAAGAACGTCCTCGAGATCCCGCATCTCGATGTCCAGGCGCTTGGCCACCGACGGATCCAGGTACGGATCGAAGGCCACGATCGCCATTCCGAAGCCGCGCGCGCGGTGAGCCACCGCCTGGCCGATCCGGCCCAGTCCGACGACGCCCAGGGTCTTGCCGTCCAGCTCGCGGCCGAGGAATCTCTTGCGATCCCACTCGCCGTCGCGCAAGGAGCGATCGGCGGCGGGTACGTTCCGAGCCATCGCCAGCAAGAGCGCGAAGGTGTGCTCGGTCGCCGAAATCAGGTTCGCGGTCGGCGCGTTGACCACCAGTATGCCCAGATCGGTGGCGGTCTGGATGTCGACGTTGTCGACGCCGATGCCCGCCCGGCCAACCACCTTGAGATTGCGGCCCCGGCGCAGGAGATCGCCGTTCACCTTGGTTCGGCTTCGAATCACGATCGCGTCGAAGCCCTCGATCAGCTCCGGCAAGCGCTCGCGGTCTTCGTCAGCCAACTGCTGAAGCTCGACTCCGGCCTCGCGGAAGATCTCGAGACCGGACTCGTCCAGGGGATCGCAGAGGAGAATCTTGTGCATCGCTGTTCCTATCGAATCGAAGCGCCAATGGCCTTGAACAAGACCTCCAGATCCGACTCTCCGATCTCGCCCATGTGACCGATACGGAAGGTCGACTCCCTGAGCCGGCCGTAGCCGCTTCCGACCATGAAACCCTGGCGGGCCAATCTAGCGACGAGGTCAGCGGCCGCCACTCCGGAAGGAGTCTTCAGGCAACTCACCGTGGGCGACCCCGCCCCCTCGACCGAAGCATACTCGAACCCGGCGGCGCCGGCCCATTCCTCGGTCCGCCTCTGCAGCTCGAGGTGTCTTCGCCAGCGCGCTCCGATCCCCTCAGCCAGAATCCGATCGAGCTGTGCGTCGAGGGCGTAGATCAAAGGGATGGCCGGAGTGGTGATCGGACCCCCCTGAGCGTTCCTATCTCGGTAGCGCAGGAAGTCGGTGTAGAAGCCTCGTGTTTCGACTGCCGCGATGCGATCCCAGGTCCGATCCGAGACGGTGAACAGCGCAAGACCGGGCGGAAGGCCGAGTGCTTTCTGGGAAGCCGTCACCACCACATCCAGACCCCACTCGTCCGGCTCGACCTGGGCGCCGGCCAGCGACGACACCGTATCGACCAGAACCAGCGCGTCACTTTCCTCGCGCACCGCCCTCGCCAGATCCTGGATCGGGTTCAGCACCCCGGTGGACGTCTCGCAGTGGACCACGGTGACTACATCCGGCCGGTGCTCGGCGAGCGCCGTAGACAGATCGTCGACGCTCACCGCCGAGCCCCAGTCGACCGCGAGCTCGGTTGCCTCGATTCCTCTGGAGCGGGCGATCGCCAGCCAGCGCTCCGAAAAGGCGCCGTTGGTGAGGCTGAGAAGCCGAGCCGGCGCCAGCGACACCAGGGCAGCCTCGAGAGCGAAGGTGGCGCTCGAGGTCGCCACGAGCACCTCCCGGCGGGTGCGGAAGACCTGCTGTAGTCGCTCGCCGATCGAGGTCCAGATTTGTTTGAATTCAGAGCTCCGGTGCGGAACGATCGGCTGCGTCATAGCCTTGCGAATGGCGGGATCGACCCACACCGGTCCCGGCACGAAATACCGGACCGGCAGCCTCATGGCTCCGGCTCCTCGGCCTGCCGGAGCGTGGACGGCCCGAACGGAAACCTCGGCCGGCGTAACTCCGCGGCCAGCGCGGCTGCGGCCCGGGTCTTGCGCCGGTCCCCGTCGCTGATCTCCCAGCCGCCTTCTGCCGGCGCGATCTCGGGCGCATCGACCGCTCCCCGCACGAGGACAAGCGAGCAGCCGACGAAGTGCTCTCGCAGGAGGTTATCGATCTCGGGCGGACCCGCTACCGGCTTGACCGTTGCCACCCGGCCCGGAGCAACCCGAACGGCGCGCAACACACCGGCTGCCGCGGCTGCCTCGAGCGCGGGTGGAGCTTCCGCGGGCTCGACATCCTCGGCGCCGATCGTTTGCGGCCCGATCAGATCCAGCCAGCCGACTCGCAGACCGAGGCTCCGAATCGCGGCGAACAGTCCGGCGAACTCCTCCGGCGCCGCCGAGGTCCGAAGCAGGTGAATCCGCTTCACTCGCCGCCTCCGCTCGACACTTCCGGGTAGAGAAGATACGGGCGCCGAGCCTCTCGAAAGGCTCGCTCGTCGGTCTCCCAGCCGGCCAGCCAGTCCTCGATCTCGCCGCCGTCGTCGATCGCCTGCCGAAGACGATCGTCGCCGCTCAAAAGGTCGATAGCGGGACGATCGCTCTCGAATTCGTACGGCGCCTGCCGCCACGAGAACCTGTCCGGAGCGATCTCGCGCAGACCCAGCAGGATCTCTACACCGCACCGGTAGGCGGAAAGAGCCTCCGTATCTTCGACAAACCACCGGATGCCAGCGCACGACCGACCGGCGTGCTTCTGATATTGAGGCTTGAACAGCGCCGGAGAGAAGCGAGCACCGGGCATCCCGGCTCGATTCAAGCGGTCGGCCAGCGCCACCGCGTCGAGCCCGGGCGCGCCGATCAGCTCGAACGGACGTGTCGTGCCGCGCCCCTCCGAGAACTCGGTGGCCTCCAGAAGGCAGCCTCCCGGATACACTACCGCCGTTCGGTAGGTCGGGATGTTCGGCGACGGTGCGACCCACGCCCGCCCGGTGGCCTCCCAGGCGACATCGCGCCGCCAGCCTTCCATCGGCCAGACCCGTAGGCCCCGATCCTCGGCTTCGCGGCCCAGCGACATCAACGTCAGCTCAGCCAGGGTCAAGCCGTGGCGCACCGGCATCTCGAAGGCGCCGATGAACGACTCGAAGCCCGGACGGCGCGTGTTCCCCTCGACGGCCTCGCCGCCGAGCGGATTGGGCCGGTCGAGGATCCAGACCTCGCAGCCGGCCTCGAGGGCCGCCTCGGCCGCCCAGACGCCGGTCGCGGCGTAGGTGTAATACCGGCTGCCCACGTCCTGGAGGTCGACAATCAGGAGATCGAGCGCTTCGAAGGCGCCCCGGTCGGGGCGCAGGGATTCCCTGGTGTCGCCATAGAGGGAGACGACCGGAGCGCCGGTCCACGGGTCTTCGGCGTCGGGCGACGCGACCATGTCCTGCTCGACTCCATAGAAGCCGTGCTCGGGGCCAAACAGGCGGGCGGGCGGCTCGGCGTCCGAGCGAGTTAGCGCCAGGTGAATCGGAACCTTGTCCGCGGTCACCGCCGCCGCGTGGCCCAGAACGCCGTAGCGCCGCCCGCGCAGCTCCTCAGTCGCCTCCAGGAGTCGATCCAGACCGGTTCTGAGACCCACGGCGGACGGCCTCAGGTGTCCCGCGGTTTCGGGGTGTCTCGAGGCAGGTCGGACTCGCGACGAAACTCCCCCGAGGCTCCTCCGGACTTCGCCTCCAACCGCAGGTCGGTCACGGTCGCGGATCGGTCTACCGCTTTGACCATGTCGTAGAGTGCCAGCCCGGCCACGGCGCAAGCAGTCAGAGCTTCCATCTCGGCGCCCGTGCGCGCGGTGACCACCACTCTGCTGCGCAGCTGCATGCCGCCCTCGATGCGCTCGAATTCGATCTGGACGTCCTCGGGCTTCAGTGGATGCGCGAGCGGTATCAGCTCTCCGGTGCGCTTGGCCGCTTGCACGCCTGCGATCCGAGCCACCGCCAGGGCGTCGCCCTTCGGCATCTCACTCAGTCTCTCGAGGGTCTCCTCCCGGAGGATCACTCGGCACGAAGCCTCCGCGGTCCGACGGGTGATCGGTTTCTCGGACACGTCGACCATGCTCGCGCGGCCTTCGGAGTCCAGGTGGCTAAAACGGTTTTCGGGGCTCATAGCGTCGACGGCTATCGTACTTCCAAGCCCGACTCCCTGCCAGCAGCCCGTGGCAGGCGCGCGATCATCTCGACTCCTCCCAAGGGCTGCTAGCATCCAGCCGCTTTGAGCCGACCCGACGCCTCAGTGATCGTCCCGACCCTCAATGAGGCGGACATTCTCGAGCGAAATCTCGCGATCGTCGTCGAGTCGGGCGCGGAGGTCATCGTCAGCGACGGAGGCAGCTCGGATCGAACAGTCGCGGTCGCAACCGCCCTCGGAGTGCGAGTGGTCACCGGATCCGCCGGCCGCGGCCCTCAGCTCAACCGGGGCGCGGCGGCGGCGACCTCCGACACCTTCGTTTTCCTGCATGCGGACACGGTGCTTCCCGAGCGCTGGCCGGAGTCGGTCGACCGCGCCCTCAGCGGCGGCGCAGTTGGTGGAGGCTTTCTGGTTCGCTTCGGATCAGCGCGACCCGTCTTTCGACTGGGTTCGAGGATCGTGAATCTCCGCACCCGATGGTCGCGCTCCCCTCTCGGCGATCAGGCGCAATTCGCAAACCGGGTCGCCTTCGAGAAGACCGGCGGGTTTCCGGACTGGCCGATTCTCGAGGACCTCGAGTTCATCCGGCGGCTGAAGCGTCTCGGCCGCATCGCCGTACTCGGACCGCCGGCTACCACCTCCGCTCGCCGGTTCGAAGAGCGGGGCATCACGCGAACGATCGTTGTCAACTGGATGATCTTCGCCCTCTACTTCGCCGGTGCTTCACCGGAGCGCCTGGTCCGGCTCTACGACAATCCGCGCTAGCGGCGACTACTCGCGCCGCAACGAGTGCACCGTGAAGCCGTCGTGCCCCTCACCGGGGAGCACACGCCATCGACCCGGAGCCTCCACGAACGGCGCGAGCTCCGGAGCCGGGTCGAGCTCCTCGAGCCGGAAGCCGGGTCGCTCCCGGAGGAACCTCTCGACCACGCCTTCGTTTTCCTCGCGCTCGACCGAGCAGGTCAGGACGCTGAGACCGCCGCCCGGCCCGACCAGGTCGGCCGATTCCAAAAGCATCGCCAGGCCCTGCCGGGCGAGCCGGCCGAGCTCGGCCTCCGAGAATCGCCACTTGAGCTCAGGATGGCGAGCGAACGTGCCGGTCCCGGAACAGGGTAGATCCACGATGACCCGGTCGAAGCCGGATCGCAGGCACGAATCCTCGGCTCTGGCAATCACGATCGGAAAGTGGGCGTCCAGCCGTTCCATGTTCTCGCGCATGCGGAGCAGCCTCGGGAGCGACCTGTCGAGGGCAGTCACGCTCGCGCTCGGCGCCGCGGCGAGAAGCGAGAAGGTCTTACCGCCGGGCGCGGCGGCGACGTCAAGGACCTGCTCTCCCGCGCGGTACCCGGTCACCAGCGCTGCCGCCTGGCTCGCGGAATCCTGGAGGTAGAGCTTGCCGGCCCGGAAGGCCTCGGTGACTCGCGGATCGCCCTCGAGCACCTCGAGTCCTACAGGCGACAAGGCGGCGGGACGAGTCTCGACCGACTCGGCTCGCAGCTCCTGCGCCAGCTCGTCGCGATCGCCGAGGCACAGGAGCTGAAAGCCCGGTTTCCGATTTCCGGCCGTCAGGGCACGGCGCGCGGCGGCAGCACCGAAGCGCTCCACCCAGCGGCGCACGACGAGGTCGGGATAGCTGGTCTCGATCGCGAGAAGATCGAGCGACGTCAATCTCTCGGAGGCCTCGCTCGCAACCGGCCAGGCATCGAGCGCCGGCCGCTTCGCGATCCTGCGCAGGACCGCGTTGGCAAAGCCGACGGCCCCGCGATGGCTCCGCTGCTTGACGTCTTCGACCGCGGCATTGACCGCCGCATGCGCCGGCACCCGATCGAGATACAGCAACTGATAGGAGGCCACACGGAGCGGAGCGAGCAGGTCCGGGTCGATCGTGGCCGCTCGTGACGCGCCGTCGCCGCCCTCGCCGATCGACCGACCCGAAGCCTGCTCCAGAACGCGGTCGAGACGCCGCAGCCATCGCAACGTCCCCAGCACCAGCTCATCCAGGAGGCCCAGGTCGCGTGCGCCGGTCGACTCCCGCGCCCGCTCGAGAAGACCGGTGGCAGGTGCTCTGCTCTCGAGCACCCGGTCGATCACGAGCGCCGCCCGCACCCGTACGTCGACGCCCACCTGCGGCTCGGACGTCACGTCGGGCCCGGCGCGTCGAAACGGTCGCCGATCGCGATGCGCTCGCCGTTGGCGAACTCCTGACCCGACAATTCCCTGCGCCCCGGCTTCTGGAGCGCCCGCAGCTCGAGCGGACGGCCGTCGCCACACAGAACCCGCAGCTCGGGCGTGCGCGCGATCACGGTGCCCGCCTCGGCGTCCGTATCGGCGAGTTCCTCGTCCACCGGATAGCAGCCGACGATCTTGACCGGCCGCCCTGCAAACGAGGCAGTCAGGCCGGGCCAAGGCCAGTAGGCGCGGTAGCGATTGTAGATAGCCCGCGCCGGAAGCGACCAGTCGACGGTGCCGTCAGCCTTTTCGAGGCGCGGCGCCCAGGTGGCCTCCGACTCATCTTGGGCGTGCGCATCGAGACTCTCCAATGCCAGGCCACGCAGGGTCTCGAGCAGGAGATCGGCACCGGTCTCGGCCAGCCGCGCCGCCAGTTGCAGCGCGGTTTCGTCGCGGCCGATCTCGAGCACTCGTTCGAGCAGGATCGGTCCCGAATCCAGCTCCTCGGCCATGAGCATCGTGGTGACACCGGTGATCCGGTCGCCGGCGGCGATCGCCGCCTGGATCGGAGCAGCGCCTCGATACCTGGGCAGCAGAGAGGCGTGAACGTTGACGCACCCCTCGGCCGGAATCTCCAGGAGTCTCCGGGGAAAGATCTGCCCGAAGGCGACCACGACCTCGATCCAGGGCTGGATGGCTTCGATACGGTCGAGAAAGACCGGGTCTCGTACCCGGCGGACCTGCTCGCAGTGCAGATCCAGCTCCGCGGCGCGACGCGCCACCGGCGGCGGCTGGACACTGCGGCCGCGGCCCACGGGACGGGACGGCTGCGAGACCACGACCTCGGGCCTGAACTCGGAAGCGGCCAGCCTCTCGAGGGTCGGCACGGCGAACTCCGGTGTACCGAAGAACACCACTGGTCCCGGTGACGTCACCGGCAAATGCTAGCCGATGGGGATCAGGCTTCCCACTCGGCCTTGGCGCCGTCGACTTGCTCGAAATAGTCGACCGGAACCAGGACCTCTCGCGGCTTCGAGCCCTGTGGTGGGCCGAGCAGGCCTTCCTGCTCCATGATGTCGATCAGACGCGCCGCCCGCGAAAAACCCACCCGCATCCGGCGTTGGAGAAAGCTGGCCGAGGCCTGGCGCTCGGCCACGACCAGACGCGCGGCCTCGTCGAAAAGCTCATCGTCGCCGGAGCCGCCACCGCTCTTCTTGCTCTCTTCCTCCGGTGCTTCGAGCACCTTGAGATCCAGCTCCGGCGTGCCCCGCTTCTTGAGCCACCGAACCAGAGCGGCGGTCTCCTGCTCCGATACGTAGGTGCCATGGAGCCGCATCACTCGCGACGTGCCTGGAGGCATCAAGAGCATGTCGCCATTGCCGAGGAGCTTTTCGGCGCCGACCTGATCCAGGATCGTACGGGAGTCGTGACGTGTCGCAGTCGCGAATGCGATCCGGCAGGGGAAGTTCGCCTTGATGGTTCCAGTCAGGACGTCCACCGAGGGGCGCTGAGTCGAGACAATGAGGTGAATGCCCACCGCTCGCGCCATCTGCGCGAGACGTGCGATCGACGCCTCGACCTCGGACGACGCGACCATCATCAGGTCGGCCAGCTCGTCGATGACGATCACGTAGTACGGCAAGGGCTTCAAGTCCTCAGCGCTGTGCTCGGACTCTCCCTCGGTTAGCGCCAGCCGCTCTCGGACCTTGGGGTCGGCGATCGCCTGGTTGTAGAAAGCGATCGAGCGGACGTGCACCTCGGCCAGCATGCGGTAGCGCCGCTCCATCTCGCCAACCGCCCAGCGCAGCGCGTTGGCGGCCTTTTTGGGCTCGACCACGACCTCGGTCTTGAGATGCGGGATGTTCTTGTAGACGCCCAGCTCGATCCGCTTGGGATCGATGAAGATGAACTGCACCTCATCGCGCCGCGCCTTGTAGACCATCGAGGTGATCATGCTCTGGAGACCGACGCTCTTGCCCGCGCCGGTCGCGCCCGCGACCAGAAGGTGAGGCATCGTAGCCAGATCGGCGTAGTACGGCTCACCGTGGATCGTCGTGCCGAGCGCCATGGTCAGCACCGAGGGGGCGTGGCGAAACGCGTCCTGGTTCAGGAGCTGGCCCAGGCGGATTATCGCGCGATCCTTGTTGGGCACTTCAATGCCCAGCGTCGAGCGGCCGGGCAACCGTTCGATCCGCACCGCTTCGGCCTTGAGGGCCAGCGCCAGATCGTCCTGGAGGTTGACGATCTGACTCACCTTGACTCCGGGCGCAGGCTGAAACTCATAGGTGGTGATGACCGGGCCCGGCGTGATCGCCTCGATGCTGCCTTCGACACCGAACTCGGCACATCGCGTACGGATCAGGTCGCCGAGCTTGACCAGCTCGTCCGGCTCGACCGACTGCTTGACCGCTTCGAGCTTGAGCAGGTTGATCGGCGGCAGGGGCTCGAGCTCCGTCGGCGGCTCTTCGAACGGGATGTCGGACTGCCGCTTGAATGCGGCCCCGGGTCGTACCGACCGCTCCCGCACCGGCACCGCCTCCACAGCCGGAGTCGCAGGCCCGGCCGACTTGACCTTGCGAATCGAGAACCTACGGCTCCCTTTCTTCTCGGTGACCCGCATCGGCAGATCGAGCGCGGCGTCGGTCCGGATCGTGGGCGCCGCCGCGCGGCGCCGGTCTGCCGCTCTCTTCAGGTGCTTGGAGACCACTCGCTCGCGCGACTTGTCCTTCTCGCGCCGTTGACGACGCCTAGACAGTCCGAAGCGAACGTTCTCGGAGGTCCTTCGGATCCTTCCTACCCACTCGGACAGCACTTCGCCCAGGGTCGACTGGATGACCAACGCCGATCCCGCCATCACCAGCGCCATGAGCACCAGCGTCGCGCCGACGAAACCGAGCGTCCGCTCAAGGTTCTCGACGATGATGACACCGAGGCCGCCGCCGGCGGCGATGTCGACGCCGCGCCAGGGCACCGCCCCGAGAGCCAGCTGGAGGAGCCCCGGCACACCTGCCACCAGCACCACACCGCCGAGTCCTCGGCCAAAGACGAGTGGACCCGTCTGCCTCTTCAAGCGGCGCCAGGCGGCCACCCCAAGGAGAATCGGAAGCAGGAACGCCGCGAGCCCGAGGAACCCGAATCCGAGCGCCGAGAGCTCGGCACCGACCGGACCGATCCAGTTACGGATCACGGCCTCTCCGGTAGTCTGGTGCAGCAGGCTGGGATCGGTAGGGCGGTGGCTGACGAAGCTAGTCAGCAGCAGGAGCGCCGCCAGCAGGGCGCCAATCCCCAAGAGCTCCGAGCCCTTTCCGGGCGGGAGCTTACGAACCGGCACTTCGGCCGTTTTCTTGGCTGCGGTCTTGGCCAGGGCTTCCTCCCAGAAGGTGCTCTTCGACCTGTCACTCTAGCAGAGTCACATGTCGATTCTTCAACTCTGGTGGTGGTTTAGGGAGGGAACGCACTCGTACAGCCGAACGAACGACTCCAGTTCGAGCTCCTCGGCGCGAGCCCTCGAAGGAATCTTCGCCGCGGCGATTGCGTCGTCCGCTCGCGGCCTGCCCCACCCCGATGCCAGAGCGTTGCGCAGAGTCTTGCGCCGCTGCGAGAACGCCAGCTCGATCATTGAGACGAAGCCGGCCATCTCGTCTTCCGCGAGCGGCGGCCGCTTGAGCGTGAATCCGATAAAAGCGCCTTCGACTTTCGGCGGCGGCCGGAAGCTGCCGCGGGCGACCGTTCCGAGGTACTCGACGTCGCTCCACGCCGCCGACAGGACCGACAGCAAGCCGTAGGCCTTGGAGCCGGGCTCGGCCACGAGCCGCTCCGCGACTTCGCGCTGGACCAGAAAGGAGAGCCGCGCGATCCTGTCATGTAGCGGCAACAGCCGCCGGATCAGCGCACTCGCGATCTCATAGGGAAGGTTCCCCGCGACAAGAGTGCCGGCCGGCGCACGGTCCCAGGCCACGTCCATGACATCGACTACGGCAAGGGCCGGGCGCTCGGAAGCCGGCCGACCGCCGAGGGCGAACGCCCACTCGAGATCCAGCTCGAGAGCGACGACGCGGCCGGCCTCCTCGCATAGCAGACCGGTCAGGACTCCGCCGCCGGGCCCGATCTCGATGACCGTTCGTCCACCGGGGCGCAGGTGGCGAACTAGCGGCTCGCACAGCTCGGGCCGAACGAGATGGTGCTGGCCGAGCTGCTTCTTGAGGCGGGGCTCGATCACCAGGGAACCCTAGCAGGGCACTTTCCGCCAAAAGGTCGGGCGGACGAGCGATATTTCGCGCCGGAAATGTCAGAATGGCGCGACTCGGGCGTCCGGGTCTTCGTTCTCAGGGGTCTCGCGCCCCGCCCCGGCCGCCGATCCCCACTCGAAAGACAGGCAGCGACAGATTCGACGGATTCGGTCGCAGAGCCAAGAAACAGGGGAGTTTTCTGGCACTGCGCTTGCACTTTTCGAGCGTTCTTCCGAGGAGAGATATAGATGCAACCGGATCTCACGAATCTGAGTGAACAGGTCGAGCGCGAGACGCTGACCCTCAAGGAGGTCGAAACCGAAATCCGCAAGGTCATCGTCGGGCAGGACTATCTGCTCGACCGCTTGCTGGTCGGCCTCCTCGCCCGAGGCCATCTGCTGATCGAGGGGGTGCCCGGCCTTGCCAAAACCCTGGCGGTCAAGACACTGGCCAGCACGCTCGACATCGACTTCCGCAGGATCCAGTTCACGCCGGATCTGCTGCCGGCCGATTTACTTGGGACGCTCATCTACGACCAGCGCCATGGCGAGTTCCTGCCGCGCAAGGGCCCGCTGTTCACCAACTTGCTTCTCGCCGACGAGATCAACCGAGCGCCGGCCAAGGTCCAATCGGCTCTGCTCGAGAGCATGGAGGAGCGCCAGGTGACCCTGGGCGAGACCACCTACCCCCTCGATGAGCCGTTCATGGTTCTGGCGACCCAGAACCCGATCGAGCAGGAGGGCACCTATCCCCTGGCGGAAGCGCAGGTGGACCGCTTTCTGATGAAACTGCGTCTCGACTACCCCGATCGCAACGACGAGCTCGAGATCCTCGACCGCATGCTGGTCGAGCAAGAGCAGGACGTGCGACCGATACTGGACGGGCCTGGGCTCATCGCGCTCAGGACGACCAGCGATTCCGTCTACCTCGATCACAAGATAAAGAACTACATTCTGGATCTCGTGCTCGCCACCCGCGACCCCGAGAGTGCCGGCCTGCCCGACCTGCAAAGCCTGATCTCGTTCGGTGCGTCGCCCCGCGCGACGCTCTTCCTGGCCCGCGCCGCCAAGGCCCTGGCTCTCGTCAGGGGCCGAGGCTTCGTGATTCCGGAGGACGTCAAGGAGGTCGCGCCCGACGTGCTGCGCCACCGTATCGTCGCGACCTATGAAGCCGAGGCCGAAGAGGTCACCACCGACGATCTTGTGTCAAGGCTCCTTGAACGCATCGAAGTCCCATAGAGACGCCGACAATGGCCGAATCTGCTGCGTTACGCTCCCGTCACCGTCCTCGACGCACTTGGAGCACGCCTGCATCGGCGCCGGTCGCAACCCTTGGACCTTCGGTCCCTAACGGGGTCTCCAAACGCAGCGGCCCCGACTGATATCGACCGTGCTCGGATTCGCTCGCAAGAAACAACCGGCCGGAGCCACGGGGGCTCCGCAGCCGCCGGCGTTGCCGGCCGATCTGATGCGCAAGGTCCGGCGGATCGAGATCTCCACCAAGAAGCTGGTCGACGAAGGCATCGCCGGCGGCTACCACTCGGTGTTCAAGGGCCGGGGCGTCGAGTTCTCCGAAGTCCGACCCTATCAGCCGGGCGACGATATCCGTTTCATCGATTGGAACGTCACCGCCCGGATGGGTGCTCCGTTCGTCAAGCAATTCGTCGAAGAACGTGACCTGACGGTCTTCGTCATCGTCGACGTGTCCGGGAGTCTCAACTTCGGCTCCCGTTCGACGCTCAAGAGAGAGCTGGCGGCCGAGATCGCCGCGTTGCTGAGCTTCGCCGCGCTGCGCAATCAGGACCGCGTCGGCGCCGCGCTCGTCGGCGAGCGTCTCGAGCTCTTTCTCCAGCCGCGCCGGCGCAGGAGCCACGTGCTGCGAATGGTCCGCGAGATCCTTGTGCGTACCGGCCACGGTCTCACCGATCTGGACAGTTCGGTGGCTCAGGCCCTGCGCAATCTGAAACAGCGGTCGGTGCTGTTCCTGATCTCCGACTTCCAGCAGACGCCATTCGCGACCGCGCTCAAGCAAGCCAGCAGCCGCCACGATCTGGTGGTTATCGAGATTACCGATCCTCGAGACTTGACGTTGCCGCCGGTAGCCGCCGTGCCGCTCCGAGACGCGGAGACCGGGCGCGTCGGACTGGTCAACGGCCACAAGCTGGAGGCCGACTACCTACGTCGCCGCGGCGCCGAGCGCACGGAGCTGCACCGGCTGAGTCGGCAGGTCGGCGCAGATCTCATCCACCTCTCGACCGACCGGCCCTACCTTCCCGAGCTGGTCTCGTTCTTCGAGGAGCGCCGGAGGCGTTTGTCGCGATGAGACCCGGCCGGCCGATCGCCTTGGCTCTGGCGGGGCTGCTCTTGGGAGGGCTCGAGCCGGCTCGAGCTCAGGACGAAGCGACTCACAGCATCGGGGCGGCTCTGGACGTGGAGGTCTCGCCGAAGACCGTGCGCGTCGGCGACCTGGTCGAGGCAACCCTGGTTCTGACGACAGACGGTGAGCTCTCCGGCGGGCCGATGTTTCCGAATTGGCAGCTTCACTGGGGAACCGCCGAGATCCGGGGAACCGGCGACATCGTGCGAACGGGCGGCGAGGGCGGCGCGACTCGATTCGAGCAGACGGTCCAGCTCGCGGCCTTTCGACCAGGCGACGTAGTGCTGCCGCCGACAGCGGTCGAGCTGCCGACGCCGGCAGGCACCGAGCCGCAGATCGTGATCTCCGCGCCGGCGAGCTTCGAGATCGTGTCCGTGCTTCCTCGGGAGGGTGACGGGACGATCGAGCCCAAGCCGCCGGAGTCTCCTCGCGCGCTGCCGGCGGGCAGGGCGTTCTGGTGGACCGCCGGGATTCTGGCCGCGCTCGTAGCGGTCCTTCTAGCGTTGATTCTGAGAAAGCGCACTCCCAAGGAGACCTTCGTGGGTGAAGTACTCGATCCCTGGGAGGCCCTCGAGCAGGCTCTCGCCAGGCTGGCGACAGCCACTGATCCGGAAACCGTATTCACGGGCCTCAGCCTCGAGCTGCGCCGCTACCTGGGCCGGTGTCTGGCATTCCCGGCGGCGGAGAGCACGACTACCGAGCTTCGTCGCCGCCTGCTGCGCTCGGGGCTACCGTCAGCCATCTGCGGCGACGTCGTCGGTCTGCTGCTGGAAGCCGACTCGGTCAAGTTCGCCAAGCAGGCGCCAAAGGCAGGTCGCCTCGAGCAATGTCTGGCGGAGGCACACGACGCGGCCGGCGAGGTGCGAGCCTTCCTCCGGCCTTCCGAGCCCGAAGCCGATGAGGAGCGCGCCGCATGACGGTGTTTCCCCACTTGGCGCATCCGGTCTGGCTCCTGGGTTTGGCGCTTCTCCCGATCCTCGCGTGGTGGCGACATCGAGGAGCGGGAATCGGCGCGCTCTCCTTCAGCCGGCTGCCGACTCCGCCCAGGGGCACTTGGCGCATTCACCTGCCGTTCTATCTCCGCCTCGTGGCCCTGGGCCTGGTGTTCGTCGCGCTGGCCCGTCCCCAACTCGGGTACGCGTGGGAGGAGAGCCTGACCGAGGGCATCGACATCGAGATCGTGCTGGACATATCCGGCAGCATGGCCGCCGAGGACTTCCAACCGAAAAACCGCCTCGAGGTCGCCAAGAACGTGGTCAACGACTTCATCCAGGGCCGACCGGCCGACCGGCTGGGGCTGGTCGTCTTTTCGGGCACGGCGCTCACTCGGGCGCCTCTGACCGGCGATCGCGAGATGCTCCGATTCCTGATCGAGTCGGTGAAGCTCAACAGCCTGCCGGACGGTACGGCGATCGGCGTGGCCCTCGCCAACGCGGCGAGCCGGCTCAAGGACAGCCAGGCGGAATCGAAGGTGGTGGTCCTGGTAACCGACGGTGTCAACAACGCCGGCGCGATCGATCCAATGTCGGCTGCCAGCATCTGCAGCGGCCTCGGAATCCGTGTCTACACGATCGGCGTGGGAACCGAGGGCCGCGTACCCGTGCCGATGCCGTTTCGGAATCCCCTGACAGGGCGAGAAGAGGTACGGCGAGCGTTGATGGACGTCGAAGTGGACGACGAGCTGCTGCAGGCGATTGCCGTAAAGACCTCCGGGCAGTTCTTCAAGGCCACGGATCCCGAGGGACTGCGTGAGGTCTTCGACCAGATCGACCGGCTCGAAACCACTCCCTTGCAGGTCAAGCAATACACCCGCTTCGAGGAGGCCTTCCAACCCTGGGCGCAATCGGCCCTGGCACTCCTCTTCCTACCGCTGATCATCCGGGCGACCAGGCTGTCGATCGAACCATGAACTTCGGACAACCACAGGCTCTTTGGCTGGCGTGGCTGGCGCCGATCGCCCTCATACTTGCTGCACTCTTCTGGCGCCGCTATCTGAAGGATCTCGACGCCTGGGCGAAGGCCGGTGTGTGGGAGCGGCTCGGCATCCGATTCCGCAAGCCGCAGCTCAGGGCTTCGATCGCGCTCCTCGCCCTGGCCGTGCTGAGCGTCGCTCTGGCCCTGGCCAGACCGCGATGGGGCACGAGCGAGCAGACCGTCGAACGTCAGGGCGTAGACATAGTCTTCGTTCTGGATTCCTCGATGTCGATGGCGGCGCCCGACGTCGCGCCATCGCGAATCGGTATCGCGAAGTCGCTGGTTCGCAGGATGGCCGCCTCGCTGCCGGGCCACCGCGTGGCTCTGGTTCAAGCCGAGGGCGAAGGCCTGGTGCTGGCGCCGCTCACCATCGACACCGCCGTGCTCGATCTGCTGCTCGATACCGTCGGCCCCGGCAGTCTGCCCCGGCCCGGCACCCAGATCGGGCCGGCGCTCACCGAAGCGCTCAAGCTGTTCCCGCCGGATGGTGAGAAGCACCGGGTTCTGGTCATGATCTCCGACGGCGAAGACCATGGCAGCAGCTGGGAGCAGTCCCTCCAAGCTCTCAGGGATGCCGGGGTCGTGGTACACACGCTCGGCGTCGGGACCGTTCGGGGCAGCCCGATTCCGGTGCTCGCGGAGAGCCAGGAGGCAAAGAGCTCATTCAAAAAGGACGACCAGGGCCGCGTGGTGGTCTCGAAGCTCAACGAGAGCGTGTTGGAGCGCCTGGCTCAGGAGACCGGCGGCGTGTACGTCCCGGTTTCGAAGCCGGGCGTCGATCCGGTAGAGATCACCACCGCGATCTCGCTCATGGAGCGGCGCTCGTTCGATAGCGAGTCCATGGACGTTCTGGCCGAGCGGTTCCAGTGGCCGCTGGCGCTGGCCGCATTGGCTCTGGTCCTCCATCTCGCGGCGCTGCCGCTCGGAGCCGCGGAGGAGAACCGGGAGGCGATCTCGTGATCAAGTCCCTGGCAATGGTCTTCACTCTGGCGTCAGGCTGGTCGTTCACGGACCTGAGCCTCGACCGCCTGCGCTGGAACCCCCGCGAGAGGACGGCGACCGGAATCGAGGCACTCGAAGCCGCGGCCCCGCAGGCCATCGACGCGTTCGAGACAGCGGCTCGGCTGGATCCGACCGATCCGGTCCTGCGCTTCAACGCCGGTTCAGCACATCTCGTTGCCGGAGGAGAGGGCGCCATCGAGCATCTCGAGATGGCTGCCGAGGCCGCGCCGGAGCAACTGCGGCCGGCCGCCAACTACAACCTGGGGAACGCCCGGTTGGCGGCCGGAGACCCGGCCGGCGCGATCGAAGCCTACGAGAATGCGCTTCGCGCCGACCCCGGCCACGACGACGCGAAGTTCAATCTCGAGCTGGCGCTCCAGCAGCAGCAGCAGCAGGGCGACCCGAGTGACGACCAATCGGAAGACCAGGAGCAGAGCCAGCAGGACCAGCAAGACGAGCCTCAGCAGGGCGAGCAGCCTCAGCAGGATCAGAACCAGGGCGAGCAGGATCAGCAGCTGCCGCAGTTCGAAGAGCAGCCGGACATGACCGCCGAGCAGGCGGCCGCTATCCTGGAAGCCGTCGAGAACCTCGAGCGCGAACAGCGCCGAAAGCAAGCCCGGGAAGAGATGAAAAAGCGACCCCGCAAGGGTAAGGACTGGTGATGGCAAGCCGGGCGAGCCTTGGAGCGCGAGTCGTCGGCCTGGCCGGTCTGGCCGCCTCGATAGCGGCAGCCGCCTCCGCGCAGAGCTCCGCTTCGGCTACGGCCCGGATTCAGCCACAGGTCATCGGCGTCGGGCAGGTCGTCAATCTGATCCTGGAGGCCCAGGGCACCGGGCTCAAGGACCTCCAGCTCGATCCCCAGTTCTCGCTCGAGAACCTCGAGATCGTCTCCGGGCCGGCACAGTCTCAGACTTGGCAGTTCGTCAACGGCCGCGCGTCGCGGGCCGAGAGCCTGAGCTGGCGCCTGCGCGCCACCAGCGTCGGCGCCGCGCGGGTTACGGGGATCGTTCTCAAGGTCAACGACGAGGTCTTCGAGCTCGCCGAGCAGGTCGTTCAGGTCCAGGAAGATCCGGTCGAGATGACCGATCCATTCGGTCGCTCGCGCCTGTCCGACCCGTTCGAGAACTTCCCCTTCTCGCGCCGGCGGTCGAGGCCGACCCGGGATACCGAGCCCAAGCTCTTTCTCCGCGCGGAGGTCACCCCCAAGGAGCCCTACGCCGGGCAGCAAGTGTTGTACACGCTCTATCTGTTCACGCAGGCGGACGTTGGCGCCATCGATCCGGAGAGCGTCCCCGACTTCCAGGGATTCTGGGTCGAAGACGTGCCACAGCCGGAGAGGCTTCGCCCCGAGATGGTGGACATCCAGGGACAGCGGTACGGGCGAGTGGTGCTGCTGCGCAAAGCCGTCTTCCCCATGCGCCCGGGAACCGTCGAGCTCGAGCCGGTGAAAGCGCGACTGGTCGTCAGCATGCCCGAGTACGGCTGGCTGGGCTCGGTCATCGACCGCAAGCGAGAGATCGTTCGGACCAGCAACCCGGTCTCGATCAATGTCCGCCCGCTGCCCGACGCACCCGACGGCTTTCGCGGCGCCGTCGGTCGGCTCGAGCTCTCGGCGACTCTGGACCCGGCGGAGCTTCGGGTCGGTGAGGCCGCGACCCTGGCCATCAAACTCGAGGGGCAAGGCAACATCCAGGGCATTCAGGCACCCGACCTCCCGAGCCTCGACGGCGTCCGGGTCTTTCCACCCGAGCAGGGCAGCCGGAGCCGCGTCTCCGGCACCCGGGTGAGAGGCCAGAAGACCTGGACCTACGTTCTGGTACCCGATCGCGCGGGGCAGTGGGAGATGCCCAACCTCGAGGTCCCGTACTTCGATCCGTTCGAGGGCTCGTTCGAGACCGCCAAGGCCGCTCCGATGATGCTCAGCGCCCTGGATCCGCTGGCTAGCGTCCCGAGTGTGACCCTGGGTGAGGTTCCGTCAGCGGACCCGAACGAGCCCGATAAGGCCGACTCGGTCGCGACCCAGAGTGAGCTGTGGTACCGCTATCCCGCTTACCTCGCGATCTCGGGGGGTTTTCTCATAGCTCTCCTTCTGATTCCACTGCTCCTCCACGTCCGCAGGAAGGCGCGATCCACCAAGCTCCTGTGCGATCGCCTGCGCGCCGCAAGCGGAACGCGGCACGGACGCAAGGCGGCCGAGCAACTCGAGGATGCCTGGCGCGTGTTCCTCGAAGAGCGCCATGAAATCGGTCCCGGTACCGCGGCGGCGGCCTGGACCGAGCACCTCCGCGGCCGCGGCATCGCAGCCGCGATCGTCGACGAGTTCGGCAAGCTGGTCGAGGACCTCGAGTACCTGCGCTACGCTCCCGAGTTGTCGGCGTCGGAATCGCTGATCGCCGACGTGATCGCGCGCTCGCTGAAGCTCTGCCGCGGTCTTCGTTGATCGATTCGAGCGCGGCTTCCCCACGCGGCGTTGCGGCCACTCGCGCGAGTGTGGCCTGTGCAATTGTTACGAAAACAGTCGTTCTGCTAGATTTCGTCTGTAAGTGCCCGAAACCAGGCCATTTTCATGACCGAGTACCACTGTCTAGAGCCTCAGGATCTCGAGGTTTTTCTCGAGCGGCGAAGGGCCATGCCGTCGTTCGCCCTGGACATGAGCCTGGCCGACAATCTCGCCGCCGTCTTGCGCAAGGCGAACGAGTTCGTGCCGTCTCAGGCGGGCTCTCTGCTCCTCGATAACCCGATGGATAAGAACCAGGAGCGCGACAAGAACGACTTGACCTTCATCGCGACCTTCGGAATCAAGGCCGAGGAGCTGCTCAATCGCCGGATAGCCGCCAGCAAGGGCATCGCCGGCCACGTCTACCTGAGTGGCGAATCCTACGTCGCCACGGACATCGACTCTGACAACTTTCATCACGAGATGTTCGATGGCGCCGACGAATACCGAACCGAGTCTTTGGTGGCGATCCCGGTGCGGATCGAGAAAGAGGTCTGTGGTGTGCTCGAGCTGGTGAATCGGTCCGGGACCGATCACTACAACGAGCGTGACGTCAATCTCCTCGAGATCTTCGCCGAGTACATCTCGATCTCGATTCAGAACGTCCTCGACGGCCGCCAGGCACAGGAGATCGCAAAGCGCGACAACCTGACCGGGCTGTACAACGATCGCTACCTCCACATCGCGCTCTCGAAAGCGATCGCCAGGTGCCGCCGTGAGAATACCGACCTCGCTCTGCTGTTCATGGACCTCGACTTCTTCAAGCGCGTGAATGACTCCCACGGCCACCTGGCGGGCAGCCAGGTTCTGCGCGAGGTCGGCATCCTGATCAAGAGGTCGACTCCTTCCGACGACTCGATCGCCGCCCGCTATGGCGGCGACGAGTTCGTGGTCGCGCTGCCGGGCCTCGATCTGCTCGAGGCGATCAAGGTTGCCGAGGGGCTGAGGCACGAGATCGTGACCAATACCTTCTGTGACAAGCCCGGCGAGATCCAGCCCGATCCCATCCATCTCACCGGCCTGACCTGCTCCGTGGGAGTCGCGACCCTGCACCGCCACCTGCAGGACGATCAGTCCCTCGAGAGCTGCAAGTCGACGCTCTTGCGCCTGGCCGACTCGGCCATGTACGTTGCCAAGGAGACTGGCAGAAACCGCACGGCGACGGCCGGCGAGCCGGTGCGGCGGTACAACGTCGCAGATTGACCCGCCTCAAACGCCGGTGCTAGCATCCCTCGGAGCTCAAAGCCCTGATTTCTGGGGCTTTGCGTCCCGGCAAGCTCCCTCACAGCTTTGAGACACTGCTACCTGGAAGCCTTCTGGCGATGGAGAATAGATGACTCTAGTCGAGACGAAAACTCGCCCTAGCACCGAGCAACCGTCTTCGATGGTCAGCATCCACGAGCGGCTCGCACAGCACATCCTGGCGGATGGTCTTCCCTTTGTCATGGACCTCGACAGGAGTCACGGCCCTTACCTTGTCGACCAGAGCAGCGGCCGCGAGATTCTGGATCTCTTCATGTCGTTTGCCACCAACCCTCTCGGCTACAACCACCCGGGCCTCAGGAAGCCGGAGTTCGTGGAGCGGATCCTCCCTTCGGCGCTCAACAAGCCCTCGAACTCGGATTTCTACACCGAGTACATGGCCGATTTCGTCGACGCCTTGGCTCGAACGGTTCCGTCTTCTCTGGCCGAACGGATGTTCTTCATCTCGGGCGGTGCCCTGGCCGTCGAGAACGCGCTGAAAACCGCGTTCGACTGGAAGGTCCGCAAGAACCTCGCGGCGGGACGCAGCGCCCTGGGCCATCGCATCATTCACCTGCGAGAGGCCTTCCACGGTCGGAGCGGGTACACCATGTCAATGACCAACACCGACCCCCGCAAGACCGATTACTTCCCGCAATTCGAGTGGCCTCGGATCACCAACCCCAAGCTCCGGTTTCCGGTCACCGAATCGGTCGTCGAAGCGGTCGAGGAAGCCGAGCGGCATTCCATCGATGAGATCAAGCAGGCGCTGGTGGACCATCCCGACGACATTGCGGGCCTGATTCTCGAGCCGATACAGGGGGAGGGCGGCGACCACCACTTCCGGGCCGAGTACTTCCAGGCGCTGAGGGATCTCGCCGACGAAGCCGAGTTCCTGTTGATCTATGACGAGGTTCAGACCGGCTTCGGCACCACCGGCAAGTGGTGGTGCTTCGAGCACTTCGGCGTCGAGCCCGATGTGTTTGCGTTCGGTAAGAAGACGCAAGTTTGTGGTGTCTGCGCCAATCAGCGCATCGACGAGGTGGATTCGGTCTTCAAGGTCTCGAGCCGCATCAACTCGACATGGGGCGGTAATCTCGTCGACATGGTGCGGTGCCAGCGCTTCATCGAGATCATCGAAGAGGATGGCCTGCTCGCCAACGCCGAATCGGTCAGCCGGCATTTCCTCCAGAGCCTCGGGACTCTCGCGGAGGCTCAGCCAGAGTTGGTCTCGAACGTCAGAGGCCGAGGCATGTTTCTGGCTTTCGATCTGCCGACCCACGAGACCCGCGAACGCCTTCTCAAGAGCATGATCGAGAACGATCTTCTGGGCCTGCGCTCGGGCTCCGAGGCCATCCGTTTCCGACCGCCTCTCAACCTGACGCTGGCCGAAGTCGACGAGGCGCTACGCCGCCTTGGGCGCGCGCTCGACGATCTGGCTTGACCCCCTGAGGCCGCTTGGCCACGTACGATCTATCGAGGAGAGACCCATGACCGTCGAAACCATGTCCGCGCACGCCGAGCTGCTCTCGGCGCTGGGCGTCGAATCCGTCAACCGAGGCGCCTTCTGCGGCGAGTGGCTGGACACGCAGGGGCCGGAGGTCGCTTCCATTGATCCAACCACCGGGCTAGAGATCGGCCGCGTCTCGACCGCGACGGCCGACGACTACGAGCGCGCTGTCTCGGTCTCGGTCGAGGCCTTTCGCGAGTGGCGAACCTGGCCCGCGCCCAGGCGAGGCGAAATCGTCCGGCTGGTCGCCGAGGAGCTTCGCAAGCACAAAGACCCGCTTGGCCGTCTGGTCACGCTCGAGATGGGCAAGATCCTCTCGGAGGGTCTCGGTGAGGTTCAGGAGATGATCGACATGGCCGACTTCTCGGTCGGCCTCTCGCGCCAGCTTTACGGCCTCTCCATGCACTCCGAACGGGCCGAGCATCGAATGTACGAGCAGTGGCATCCGCTCGGTCCCGTGGGCATCATCACCGCCTTCAACTTCCCGGTAGCCGTGTGGTCGTGGAACGCGTTCATCGCGGCGGTTTGCGGTGACTCGATGATCTGGAAGCCCTCGGCCAAAACGCCGTTGACCGCAGTCGCCGTGACCCACATGGCGGGCCGTGTGCTCGCCGAGAACGGCGCGCCGCCGATCTTCAGCCTACTGATCGGTGACCGTCACCAGGTCGGCAAGCCGATGACCGAGGACCCGAGAATCCCGCTGATCTCGGCAACCGGTTCGACCGCGATGGGCCGATCGATCGGCAGAACCGTCGCCGACCGGCTCGGCCGGAGCCTGCTCGAGCTCGGCGGCAACAACGGGATCGTGGTCATGGAGGACGCGGATCTCGACCTCACGCTGCGCGCGGTGCTTTTCGGCGCAGTCGGAACCGCGGGCCAGCGCTGCACCTCGACCCGGCGGCTGTTCTTGCAGAAGGGCATCGCCCAGGAGATGAAAGACAGACTGGTAGCCGCCTACGGATCGATATCGATCGGCGATCCGATGGATCCGTCGATCCTCATGGGTCCTCTCGTCGACCGGCGCGCGGTTGACGACATGATGGCGGCCCTCGACAAGGTTCGCGAGCAGGGTGGGCGGGTCCTCTGCGGCGGCAGGGCTCTTGCCGACCGCGACGGCTTTTTCGTCGAGCCGACTCTGGTCGAAGCGACCACCGACATGCCGATCACCTGTGACGAGACCTTCGCGCCGATCCTGTACCTGTTCGAGTTCAAAGACCTCGACGAGGCCATCGGGCGGCACAATGCGGTGCCGCAGGGGCTTTCGTCGGCGATCTTCACGCTCAACATGCGCTCGGCCGAGCGGTTCCTTACCGCGGCAGGCTCCGATTGCGGCATCGCCAACGTCAACATCGGAACCTCGGGAGCCGAGATCGGCGGAGCCTTCGGTGGCGAGAAGGAGACCGGCGGCGGCCGCGAAGCCGGCTCCGACTCCTGGAAGACCTACATGAGAAGACAGACCTGCACGCTCAACTACGGCGAAGAGCTGCCGCTCGCCCAGGGCGTCGAATTCAAGGTCTAGCTCGGCCGACACTCTTCCAACCTCCCTTTGTCGGCCGTTCCGGCTGAACGACTCGCCTACTCTCCAACCACCCGCAACGCACCCGGCACGACGCGCAGCTCCACGGGCTCCTCCCCCACTCGTCCCACCAGCTCGCCGTCGAGACCCAGCACCTGCTCGCGGTCGAAGGAGACCCGGGCCCACGCCGTCCGGTGGATCGCGACCGCCGGATGGCCGACGTGTTTGCCCTTGAAGACCTTTGGGAACACCCTGATCAGAAGATGGAGCTTGGACATCCTCCGGATCACCACCAGATCGAACTTGCCGTCATCCATCGCGGCCTCCGGCGCGATATACATGCCGCCGCCGAACCGCGGCGCGTTGCACGCGGTCACGAACATCACGTCGTCGTCGTACGAGCCACCGTCCCACTCGACTCGCGCGCGGGGAGGCTCGAAACCGACGACCGTTCGGAAGACCGAAACGATATAGGTGAGCTTGTCCGGCCACCAGCGAGGTTGTCTATCGGCGGTCACCGAACAGGCGCTGTCGAAACCCGCGCCGCCGTAGAGAACGAACCAGGTGTCTCCAGCGCGTCCGAGGTCGATGGATCGCGATGGACCGCTTACCGCAAGCTCGAGCGCGTCCTCGAAGTGCAACGGCACACCGATCGAATTCGCCAGGTCGTCTCCGCGCCCGAACGGCAGTACCCCGAGCGCACAGTTCGATTCGGCCAGCCCCTGAGCCGCCAGATGCATGGACCCGTCTCCTCCGGCGACAATCAACCGCTCCACGCCTTGCTCCGCCGCCAGCCGAGCCTGGGCGGTCAGATCCGGCCCGCTACAGGTGAGGTGGATGTCCGCTTCCAGCTCGGCGGCCTTCGCTCGAATTCGGCGCAAACGCCTCTTGGCCCGGCCGCCGCCGGACGTCGGATTCACCAGGAACCGGAGCACGAACGCGATTCTAGCGGC
>JBHHWO010000056.1:0-26893 GCA_046756565.1 Thermoanaerobaculia bacterium
GCTGGGCCTATGTTGAGGAGTGGCAACGCCGGCAGCGTGCAGAAAGGCCCGAGACTTGTGTAGCGAATCACTGGGACAGGACACTAGCGCTCTCGAGCCAACGAAAGGCCCGCCGAAACATGCCGGCACGGGATAGTGATGCTAGCAGACGCGCTTCCCGGCCTCAGGCTGCGGAGGCGCTCGGTCGCACCCGCGCCGCCGTTGCCAGAGCCGCCACCACGACCAGGCTTGCAACGACGTTGAAGACGATGTCGCGAACGTCGAAGAATCGATTGGGAAGGACGGCCTGGATCAACTCGTCTCCTACACCGGCCAGGGCGGCCAGGACCGCGGCCTGGAGGGCGACGGCGAGTTCCGCCCCGGATCGGTCCCCGCCCAGACGCGCGGCTCGCAGGCGACACGCCGTGTGGAGCATGCCGGCGAGCAGTCCGTACTCCAGAAAGTGGAGCTTCTCCTCAGGCCGGCTCGTGAGAGTCAGCAATCCGAAGAAGACGGCGGCGAAGATCCCGATGACTACTCCCTCGCGCGGTCCGGGCCGATGGCGCCACAGGAGCCACAGAACCGGGACCGCCGCCGAAGCGAAGGCCGCCAGGACCGCCAGCCGGAGGAGATTCCGCTCTCGCAGGAACTCGACCGGCCCCCTGACGAAGTAGAGCGTCGCATAGATCAGCACGATCAACGCAAGCGAGGCGAGCCACCAGCGCCGCTCATGCGAGACCACGGCATTCAGTCCATCTGCTTGCGCAGCACGGTCGGAATGTCGAAGTCATCGACGTTCGACCAGTTCGGGCCATACCCGCCCGGATCCTCGCCTCGCGCCTGCGCGATCACCTTGCGGTAGAACGGAAGCTCCTCCGGCTCCTCGCGCCGCGGTTGCTCCGCGGCCGCCCTTGGCTGTCGCGGAGGCGCCGGCTGCCGTGGCCGCTGAGGGTGCCTGGCGGGCTGAGCCGGACGCTGGGCCTCGCGCGCGGGAGCGGAGTGCTGCAGCGGCTGCGACTCGAGCGGCACATTGGGCTGGGCCTCGTTCGCCGAGGCCTGCGGGCTGAAGAAGTCGTCTTGCGCGGCGAAGCCGAGATCCGGCCGCCGGTGATGCTCGCTGCCCGCAAATCCCGTGGCAATTACGGTCACCTTCATCTCGTCCTCGAGCGAATCGTCGATCACCATTCCGGAGATAATATGCGCGTCGGGGTCGACCGCGTCCGAGATGACGCGCGCGGCCTCGGCAACCTCGTCGAGAGCCAGGTCGCGACCGCCCGAGATATTGAGCAGCACGCCCTTGGCGCCCTCGATCGAGGTCTCCTCGAGCAACGGGGACGAGATCGCGCTCTGCGCCGCTTCGACTGCTCGGTTGTCGCCCTTGGCCACGCCGGTGCCCATGAGCGCCATGCCCATGCCGGTCATCACCGTCTTGACGTCGGCGAAGTCGACGTTGACCTCTCCGGGGACGGTTATCAGATCGCTGATCCCCTGGACCGCCTGCCGGAGTACGTCGTCCGCTATGCGGAAGGCCTCCGAAAGCGGCGTCCCGCGCTCGACAAAGCTGAGCAGCCGTTCGTTCGGAATCGTGATCAAGGTGTCCACCGACCCGGTGAGCTCGAGAAGGCCACTTTCAGCCTGCTCCATCCGACGACGGCCCTCGAATTGGAAGGGCTTGGTGACCACGGCCACCGTGAGCGCGCCGATCTCGGCGGCCAGGGAGGCCATGATGGGAATTGCACCGGTTCCGGTGCCGCCGCCGAGACCGGCGGTGAGAAACACCATGTCCGAGCCCTGGAGCATCTCCAGAATCCGGTCGGTGTCCTCGAGCGCCGACTTGCGGCCGATTTCGGGATCGCCCCCCGCTCCCAATCCGCGGGTAAGCGACATCCCGAGCTGGAGCTTCTCGGGAGCTCGGCACTTGCGCAGTGCCTGCAGGTCGGTATTGGCTGCGATGAACTGGATACCGCCCATACGGGCATCGATCATGCGGTTGACCGCGTTGCCGCCTCCACCACCGATGCCGAGGACCTTGATCCTCGCCGGCACCATGTCGTCATCCAAGGTAATCGGCAGTTCGCCGCCCAGGTCCTGGTCGCTGAATAGAATCATGTCGAGCTCCTTTGGAAAGTCCGAGTCTCCTCAAAGTAAATCGGTAAACATCTCTTTCAGGCTGCCCACCATCGAGCGCACGGAGGTCTTCCGGCGACTGGAAGCGCGCAGCCGGTTCATTTCCGAAGCCTGGCCGTAGAGCAACAGGCCGGAGGCCGTGGTCCAGATCGGCGAGCTGATGACGTCCACCAGGCCCCCGAGGCCCTGGGGAAGTCCATAGCGAACGCCGGTGTCGAAGATCTGCTCGGCCATCTCCAGGAGGCCATCGAGCTGGGCGCCTCCGCCAGTCAGCACGACACCGCCCCGAAGACCGCCCTCCACTCCGGCTCGCAGCAGGTCGTCACGCACGAGCGACAGAATCTCCTCGGCCCGCGGTTGGAGAATCTGACAAAGCTCGGCCTTGGGCACGACTCGGGGCGGGCCGCCCGCGACCGCGGGAATCGAAATGCCCTGTTCTTCTCCGAGCATACCTGCCAGACAGCAGCCGTAACGCATCTTGATCTGCTCGGCCTCCGCAAACGGCGTACGCAGGACCATGGCCAGATCGTTAGTGAAGTGCCCCGAACCCACCGGCAGGACTCCGCTGTGCTGCACTTCGCCCTCCGAGAAGTACGCGTACTCGGTGGTGCCGGAGCCGACGTCGAGGAGCATCACTCCGAGCTCCCGCTCGTCGTGAGTGAGCGCCGCTTCGGCGGTTGCCAGCGGCTCGAAGATCATCTCGACCGCCTCGATGCCCGCGCGATTGATGCAGGTCAGTAGCGTCTTGGTGCGGCTGGTGTTGCAGGTGACGAGGTGGACCGCGACTTCGAGCCGCGAACCCATCATGCCGAGTGGCTCGGCGATGCCGCCCTGCTCGTCGACCAGGAATTCCTGCGGAATGGCGTGCAGGATCTCGCGGTCCGACGGCAGAGCCGCGGCCTGGGCCGCCTCCAGGGCCCGCTCGATGTCAAGCCGGTTGATCTCCTGGTTCTTGCGCGCCACCGACACCATGCCTCTGGAGTTCACGCAGCGCATGTCGGTACCGGCGATGCCGACATATGCTCGCTCCACCTCGACGCCGGCCATGACCTCGGCTTCCTCGGATGCCTTCTTCAGAGCCTCGACCGTCGCCTCGACGTTGACCACGTGCCCCTTACGGGTACCGCGATTCGCCGCGTAGCCCTTACCTACGACTTCCACAAACCCATGCTCGTTGGCCTGTCCGATGAGCACGCCGACTTTCGACGAACCGATGTCGATGACAGCGGTGTGAGAGTTTGGCTTAGGCATTGGTTTCGCCCTCTAAGTTGCGCGGCGTCTCCGCCACTGGTTGAAGGACAATCCGTCCACGGAATCTCAGATCGATCGCCCCGATCGGGGACGATCGCGTCATCTTCTGTTCGATCTGCGAACCGTAGCGGGCCAGCGAGTTCAGGCCTTCGGCCAGGTTGACCGACGACACGAACAGCGGGCACGGCAGCCCGGCGGTGATCACCCGAAAGTCGGTGGTGGTCAGCGCGAGCACTTCCGACAGGCCTTCGGCCCACGGCAGCCGCAGGCGACGCCAGTCGTCGACCAACCCCAGAGCCGAGCGCACCAGCTCGGGGCTGTCCTCGACCGTCGAAAGAACCACCAGGTCCCCCGGGTCCGCACCGGGATCGTAGGCCCCGATCTCTCGACCGGTCGGATCCACGAACAGGAGCGCGTCGCTCCGAAGGAGCAGGGCCGCGGGCTGCTTTTCCAGGATCTCCACATGCAGCCGGCGGGGAAGCCGTCGGTGAACGAGAACTCCCGCGACCCAGGGATGGTCGGCCAGAGCGTGCTCGACCTCGCCCACATCCAGGCGCAGCAGGTGCCGGCCCTGGAGCGTACTCAGACGCTCTCCCGCCCAGCCCGACGACACCCGGTCGCCAGTGCTGACGGTGACTCCCCGGACGGTGAACTGGTTCGAGAACAGAACCCAGGCGACCAGCACACTCGGCAGCCCGACGATCGCCAGCGCGGCGAGAAACGGCTTGGCGAGACGGAAGGCGAGCTTCCGGCGTCGATGCGGGGCAACGAACTGCCGACGACGAAAGCGCTCCGTCTCGGGAGGTGCGAGCGAGGGCATCCGATCGCGCCGGCTCACGCGGTCTCCTTGTTCGGCAGGTCGTTCTTGTCGGCCGCACCTTCGGCGGCTAGCTCCGCCGCCAGGCGATAGACGTCGCCAGCACCCATGGTGATCACCACGTCGCCGGCGGCGACCGCGGCCTCGAGCAGGCCCCTGGCTTCCAGGAACCCGAGCGAGTCTTCGACCTGCTGGTGGCCGCTTTGTCGCGCCGCATCGCTGACCAGGGCGCTGGTCACGCCCTCGATCGGAGCTTCCCGCGACGGGTAGATCTCGGTCACGATCGCGTGGTCGGCGGCCATCAAGGCCTGACCGAAGGCATCCGCCTGCTCGCGTGTTCGGCTGAAGAGATGCGGTTGGAACACGACGTGGAGCCGCCGCTCTGGATAGGCCGCCCGAGCGGCCTCCAGGGTTGCGGCCACCTCGGTCGGGTGATGGGCATAGTCGTCGACGATCTCCGCTCCGCGCCAGCTTCCCAGCCGCTCGAAACGCCGGTGGACGCCGGAGAAGCTCTCGAGAGCCGAGGCGATGGCGTCGAAGCTCAAGCCCACGGCCCTGCCCACCGCGATCGCCGCCAGCGCGTTTTGTACGTTGTGACGTCCCGGAAGCGGAATCCGAAGCCTGCCTAGATCTCCGTCGGTCGCCGATTGGACCGCGAACGAAGTGCCGCCTTCGTTCTGCCGGAGGTCGCGAGCCGCCAGGTCGGCGTGCTTCGAAAAACCATAGGTCAGGGTCCGGCGGTCGGCCAGCCGGGGCAGCACCTTGCGCACGTTGGGATCGTCCAGGCAGACGATCAGCTCCCCGAAGAAGGGCACCTTCGAAGCGAACGTCACAAACGCGTCGCAGATTTCGTCCAGATCCTCGTAGGTGTCGAGGTGATCGACGTCGATCGAGGTCACCACCGCCAGAATCGGCTGCAAACGCAAGAAGCTGCGATCGAACTCGTCGGCCTCGGCGACCAGATAGTCGCTGCGCCCCAACCGCGCGCCGGTGCCAGAGACCCGCAGCCTTCCGCCGACGATCACCGTCGGGTCCAGCCCGGCCTCGGTGAGCAGAGTGCCGATCATCGAGGTGGTGGTGGTCTTACCGTGGGTGCCGGCCACCGCGATCCCGTACTTGAGTCTCATCAGCTCGGCCAGCATCTCGGCGCGGCGGACCACGGTCATCCCCCGTTCGCGGGCCCCTCGCACCTCGACATTGCTCTCGTCGACCGCTGAGGAGACGACCACGAGATCCACTTCTTCCAGGTGCGCCGGGGAATGTCCGACCTCCACCTTGACCCCAAGCTTGTGCAAACGCTCGGTGGCCTCGCTCTCGTGCAGGTCGCAACCGCTCACCTCGAGGTCGTAATCGACCAGGACCTCGGCGATGCCACTCATCCCGGCGCCACCAATGCCGATGAAGTGGACGCTCTGAAGATCGGCGAAGCGACGGAACATCAGCGCCTACCTCCCGCCCGCTCGAGAGCATCGGCAATTCTGGAAGCCGCTTCGGGTTTGCCGAGCGATCGGGCCGCCCGCGACATCGCCTCCAACCGGGAGCGATCCGTCAGTAGCTCGCGAATCTCCTTGCTCAGGGTCTCGGCGTCGAGCTCGTTGCCGGTAAGAGCGCGTGCGGCCTTCGAAGCCTGCATGCGCTCGGCGTTCAACCGCTGGTGTCCTGCGCCCGCCGCGAGCAGCGGGATCAAGACCGCGGGCCGCCCCGCTGCGGCGAGCTCGGCGGTGGCCAGGGCTCCGGCCCGCGAGACCACCAGATGCGCCTTCGCCATCGCGGTGGCGACGTCGTCGATGAAAGCGACCGGAGACACGGCCACACCGTGCCCGCCTGCCAAGCCGAGTGCTTGGTACCCGACCTCCACCGATGCGAGGTGCGCGCCACCGGTCTGATGAGTCACCGTGAGACCCTCGAGACCCCTAACGGCGGCCAGGCGCGCCACGACTCCGGGCATGAGCTCGTTGATCTGCTGCGCCCCCTGGCTGCCTCCGAGGATCAAGAGATGTGGGGGGCCTGAAGGCAGAGGACCGACGGCATGGAAGGCCGCGCGCACCGGAATCCCGGTCAGCTGCGCGTCGCAGGAGAACTCGCGAGTCGTTGCCTCGTGTGCCACGAAGGCAGCGGTCGCCCATCGTCCCGCCAGCCGATTCGCGGCTCCCGCCCTGGCGTTGGGCTCGAGGACGAACGCGGGGCGCCCGGCTAGGCGCGCGCCCAGTACTGCCGGCGTGGAGACGTACCCGCCGGTACCGAGGACGACGTCGGCTCCGGTCCGGCCGACGACGCGACGTCCCCGCCAGCTCGAGGTAATCAGTGTCGCCGCCGCACGGATCTTGGCGGTGACACCCTGACCCACCCAGGGCTTCGCGTCGAGCGCATGAAAGTCCAGGCCGGCGCTTTCGACCAGCGTCTGCTCCATGCCTCCGATTCGCCCGGCCCAGCTCACTTCGTGGCCCCTCGCCTGGAGCTCGCTCGCGACCGCCAGCGCCGGAAACACGTGCCCACCGGTGCCGCCTCCCGCCATGAGGACGTGGATGGGTTGTCCATAGCCGCCGAGATCTCCATCATCCATGCTGTGACACGTTCAGAATGACTCCGCAGGACGCCAGGCTCCCGACCAGCGAGGAGCCTCCGTAGGAAACGAACGGCAAGGTGATTCCAGTCGCCGGCAGAAGCGCGAGCGCAACGCTGATGTGGACCGCCGCCTGGATGCACAGGCCGCCGGTCAGGCCCCACGCCAGGTAGCGGCCCAGGGCGTCCGGCGCGCGCCGACCGGCCCGGATTCCGCGCCAGAGCACGATCCCGAACAGAAGCAGCAACACCAGGCTGCCGATCAGGCCGAGCTCCTCGGCCACGATCGAGAACACGAAGTCCGAATGGGGATATGGAAGAAAGTGAAGCTTCTGGACACCCTGACCGAGCCCGAGTCCGAAGGCGCCTCCGGAACCGACCGCAATCAGCGACTGGAGCGCTTGAAACCCCGAGCCCAGAGGGTCCGTCTCCGGGTCCAGGAACGCCAACCATCTCGCTCGCCGGTAGGGCTCTAGGACGATCGCCGCGGCCACCACCGGGACGACCAGGCTGCCGGCCAGAAGCATGCGCCAGAGCGGCAGCCCGGCCAGGAAGAAAAGCAGCGCCGTGGTCGCAACCAGCATGGCCGCGGTTCCGAGATCGCGCCCGAGCAGCACGAGTACCGCGAGCGCGCCAGCGGTCACCATGGCCGGAAGCACGAACCTCCGGTTCTCCCGGAGGTCTTCGGTCTTGGCCAGCTGGTAGGCCACCAACGGCACCACCGCGAGCTTGGCGAGTTCGGAGGGCTGGAACGACATGCCGGCGATCATCAGCCAGCGATTCGTATTGTTGAGGGTCGGCGAGAGCAGCGCCAGTGCCAGCAGGCCAGAGGTCAGAGCGAACAGGCTCCAGATCACGCTCTTGCGCCCGAACAACCGGTAGTCGACGTGCATCAGAAGCCACATGGCGGCGATCCCGACCACGGCGGCAAACCCCTGTTTCATCATCAGTGCGCTTTCCGAGCCCTGATGGTCCTTAGCGGTCGCGACACTCGCCGAATAGACCACCGTGAGCCCGAACACCACCAGCACCAGGACGGTGGTGAACAGAACGGCGTCGAAAGCGAGCTTCTTAGCCATCTAATGCTCCCCCGGGCTCGGTGCCGGCTCCGGCGCGGGCGACCAGAGCACGGACCAGCTCCTGGAAGTGATCCCCGCGGGCCGCGAAGTTGCGGTACTGGTCGAAGCTCGTGCAAGCCGGCGACAGGAGCACGGTGTCGCCCGCGCCTGCCTCGGCAGAGGCTCTCGCGACCGCTCGCTCGAGGTCGACGGCCGCTTCGATCTCGGCTTTGCCCTCGAGGACCGTCGACAGCTCGTCTGCGGTCTCGCCGATCAGATAGACGCGTCGCGCCTTGTGGCTCACCGGCTCGGCCAGGAGCTCGAAGCTCTCGCCCTTGCCGCGACCACCCAGGATGAGGTGCACTCTGCCGTCGGGCATCGAGCCGAGGGATTTGACAACCGCGGAGACGTTGGTGCCTTTCGAATCGTCGATCCACTGGACGCCGTCCATCAGAGCCACGACTTCCATCCGGTGAGGCAGAGCCTCGAACCGCGCCAGGGCCGTAGCGAAGGCTGTCGGCGACGCCCCCATGGCGCGGGCCAGAAGCGCCGCAGCCATCGCGTTCTCGAGGTTGTGCTCGCCCTGTGGAGCCACGTCGGAACGCTTGAAGAGCTCGCGCGGTCGGGTCGCCGGCTCCACTTCGAGAATCCGGTCGCCGTCCAGGTAACAGCCGTCGTCCACCCGTCCGAGACGGGAGAAGAACCGCTTGCGTGCCCGGGTGCCGACCTCGCGAACCAGCGGGTCGTCGGCGTTGAGCACCGCCAGATCACTCGCCTCCTGGCGCGCGAACACCCGCGACTTGGCTTGCAGGTAGCCCTCGAGGTTTCTGTGCCGGTCGAGGTGATCGGGAGACAGATTGAGCAGAGCCGCGGCCTTGGGCCGGAATCCCGACACCGTCTCGAGCTGAAAGCTGGACAGCTCGACCACGAAGATTCTGCCCGGCGGTCCTTCGACGACCGACACGAGCGGCACGCCGATGTTGCCGCACACCTCGGCGTCGAGACCGGCGGCCTCGAGCAACGCTCCGGTCATCGCCGTAGTCGTGCTCTTGCCATTGCTGCCGGTGATTCCAACGACCGGGCCGTCCAGGAAGGCGTAGGCCAGCTCCACTTCCGCGACGATCGGGATGCCGGCGCCACGCGCCGCGGTGAGAATCGGCCGGTCGAGGGGAACTCCCGGGCTCACCACAATCGCGTCGATGTCGTCGGGAATCGATACCGGCTCCGCCCCCAGGGCCAGCTCGAGACCGCTTTCTCTTTGTAGGTCCGCTAGCTCGAGCTCCCCGGCGGACCGTTCGTCGACGCCCAGAACCGCGACCTCGCGAGCCCTCAGGAAGCGCGCCGCAGCCGCACCGGAGGCTCCCAGCCCATAGACCAGAACTCGCTTCCAGGCGGAATATGTGTCTCGAACGGTCATCGGAGTTTCAACGTCGACAAGCCGACCAGTGAAAAGAGAAAGGCGAGGATCCAGAACCGAACGATGATCTTGGGCTCGGACCAGCCCCGCAGCTCGAAGTGGTGGTGAATCGGGGCCATCCGGAAGATCCGCTTGCCGGTCAGCTTGAACGAGCCGACCTGGAGGATCACCGACGCAACCTCGAGCACGAACAGGCCGCCCACCAGCACCAGCACGATCTCTTGCTTCGAGAGCACGGCCACGATTCCGATGGCACCGCCCAGCGCCAGCGAACCGACGTCACCCATGAACACCTCGGCCGGGTGGGCGTTGAACCAGAGAAAGCCGGCACTGGCGCCGACCAGGGCGCTGCAGAAAACGGCCACCTCTCCGGCGCCACCGACGAACGGCACCTGGAGGTAGCCGGCGACGACGGCGTTGCCCGCCACATAACTGAAGATCCCGTACGTCGCCGCTGTGATCAGCACGGCGCCGATGGCCAGGCCGTCGAGTCCGTCGGTCAGATTGACCGCATTCGAGAACCCGGCCAGAAGCAAGGCAACGAACGGCACGTAAAGCCATCCGATGTCGAACACCGCCTTCTTGAAGAACGGGAACGCGATCGTCGACGCCACCTCGAACTCGTCGGGCAGCGCCAGGATCACCAGCGCGGCCGAGCCGGCGACCAGCACCTGGAGCGCGAACTTCGTAGGGGCTCGAAGCCCGAGATTGTGACGCCGCCTGAGCTTCAAATAGTCGTCGGCGAAACCGATCATCCCGAAGGCAACCGTCACCCCGAGCGCCACCCAGATCAACGGATCGTCGAGCTTTGCCCATAGCAGCGTCGAGGCGACGACCGCGAACAGGATCAGCACACCCCCCATGGTCGGCGTGCCCGCCTTCGAGTGGTGGCGCTCCGGCCCCTCTTCGCGAATGCTCTGCCCGACCGACAGGCGCTGGAGCCGGCGGATGAACCAGGGGCCCAGAAGCAGCGAAAGCAAGACGGCGGTGACGATCGCTCCCGCCGAGCGGAACGTGATGTACCGGAAGACGTTGAGCGCGGCGATCCGCTCGCTCAGCGGGAACAGGAGGTGGTAGAGCACTAGGCGCCGCCATCCCTTCTTTCCTCAAGCTTCGCCACGATCGCCTTCTCGAGCTCCTCTTGATCGGAGAACGGCCGCACTTCGGAGCCGACGTCCTGTCCCTGCTCGTGTCCCTTGCCGGTGACCAGCACGATCCAGTCTTCGTCGGCTACCGCCACTGCCCGCTCGATGGCCTCACGGCGATCGGGAACGACGCGATACGACTGATTACCGCTCTGCTCGAGCCCGTCGCGCACCGCCGCGATGATGACCAGCGGATCCTCGTGCCGCGGGTTGTCGGAGGTCAGGATCGGCAAGTCCGCAAGCTCCCCGGCGGCTCGGCCCATGAGAATTCGCTTTCCGGGATCGCGGTCGCCACCGCTGCCGAAGACGCAAACGATCTTCCGCTCGCCGGCGATCTCGCGAAGCGAGCGCAAGCTGGCCGAGAGCGCCGCGTCGGTGTGGGCATAGTCCACGAAGACCGGAAACGGCTGACCGCGCTCGATCGGCTCGAGGCGACCCGCTACCGGACCCAGCCGGCGGATGCCGTCGACGACCGCCGCGCGATCCAACTCCAGAGCCTCGGCGACGGTCACCGCGGCCAGCAGGTTGAGCAGATTGAACCGCCCGCGCAAAGCCGAGGTGAGCTCGAGCTCTCCGCGAGGCGTGTCCAGAACCGCTTCGGTGCCCGCGATCGACAGATCGGCACGAGCAACCGAGACGTCCGCTTCGAGGCTCTCACCGAACGTGACCATTTTCTGTCCCGCGCGCTTCAGCTCGTCTGCCAATCGACGTCCATAATCGTCGTCGACGTTGATCACCGCGCGGCCGCCAGGCTTCACCTGGTCGAAGAGTCTGCGCTTGGCCGAGTAGTAGTCCTCGAAGCCGTCGTGGAAATCGAAATGGTCCCGAGAGAGATTCGTGAACACCGCGACGTCGAACTCGAGGCTCGTGGCCCGCTCCAGCGCCAGCGCGTGTGAGGACACCTCCATGGCCGCAGCCCGCCCTCCGCTGTCGGCGACCCGATTCAACAGCGGGAACAGATCCGTCGCTTCCGGTGTCGTCCGGGCGGAATCGACCGAGACGTTCCCGAATCGGAATCCGAGCGTGCCGATCTCGGCCGTCGGCAGCCCGGCGGCCTCCAGTATCGAAGCAGTCAACGCGACCACCGTCGACTTACCGTTGGTGCCGGTCACTCCGACCATTACCAGCCGCCGGTCAGGGTGCTCGTGAAGGCGCGCCACAACCTGCGCCATCATCGCGCGAGCGTCGCCGGCTCGAAGCCAGGGACCCTGGTAACCGGCCGGTGGGCTTCCTTCCGCTAGAACCCCTATGGCTCCCCGCTCGCGGGCCTGGGCGACGAAAGCGCGCCCATCGAAGCGATCGCCCACCAGAGCGACGAACAGATCGCCGCTCTCGACCCGCCGCGAGTCATGGGTCACCCCGGTGACCTCGAAGTCCCCATCGAAAACTTCGATCGGCAACCCATCGACCAGTTCGGATGCGCGCATGACCTCTTCGATCATCAAGACCTCGTACCGAGCCAGATCTCGACCTCTCCTTGGGCCTGCTCGACCGGAAGACCCGGCGCCGGCGCCTGCTTGTGAACAAAGCCGCTGCCATGAAGCCTGGGACTCAAGCCCCGCTCGGCGAGCAACCGGATCGCCTCCCGGGCGGTGAGACCGCTGAGATCCGGAATCGCGCCGGCCTCCCCCCGGGCACGGGAATCGAATTCGACTGCACGCGCCCGGAGCGCGCCGGCCGGCCTCGGCGACTGGACCCGGCGTTCTTCGAGCGAAGCAGGAGCGACCCCCAGGTAGGGCAGCACCTTCGCCATGATCGCGCCGAAGACCGGCGCCGCTACCTCGCCGCCGTAGTACTTGCCCTTAGGCTCGTCGAGGGTGACCAGCGCAACGACCTCGGGCTGACGGGAGGGAACGAAGCCGGCAAAGCTCGCGATGTGACGCTTCTCGAGGTACCCACCCTTGCCGGGTTTCTGCGCGGTCCCGGTCTTGCCGGCAACACGATACCCGGGCACCGCAGCCGCTTTCCCGCCCCCCACCTCGACCACCGCCTCCAGCAGCCGGGTCATCGACCGCAGCGTCGCGCTGGTGGCGATCGGATCGCCAGGCGCGATCTGTTTGGGAACACCGCCGTGACCGTCCGGATCGATCGCACGCACCAGGTGCGGCTCGACGAGATAGCCGCCGTTGGCGAGCGCGGCGAAGGCGCGCACCATCTGGAGCGGCGTTACCGAGACACCCTGGCCGATCGACAGGTATGCCGCTTCGTATCTCGACCACCGTTCGACCGGCCGCAGGATCCCGGCACTCTCGCCGGGAAGGTCCACGCCGGTACGAACGCCGAAGCCGAAGTCCCGGGTCGCATCGAACAACTCCGAGCGCTCGAGACGCAGACCGGTCTTGATCACGCCTACGTTGCTCGAGCGGGCGATCACATCGCGAAAGGTCAGCAGGCCGAAGGGCTTGTGATCCCTGATCCTGAGCGAGCCGAGCGTGATCCCGCCGTCTTCACAATCGATCACGTCCATCGGATCGACCAGATCCCTGTCCAGGGCCGCGGTGGCGACAACCGCCTTGAAGGTCGAGCCCGGCTCGTATGCGCTCTCGACCACGGCGTTGCGCCAGCGGCGCTCGTCGTACTCGCCGAACCGGTTGGGGTCGAAGGCGGGCAGCGAAGCCATGGCCAGAATCGCACCGGTTCCGGGCCGCATGACGACGGCAGTCCCGGCCTTGGCGCCGGTCCGCTCCAGCGCCTGAGCCAGCTCGTCCTCGACAATGAACTGGACGGTTGCATCGATGGTGAGGTGAAGATCCGCCCCGGGCTTTGCATCCATGAAGGAGAAGCCGGGCGCGACCACTCTCCCGTCGAGCGCGTCTCGGAGCAGCTGCCGGCGCACGGGCTCGCCCGAGACCACCCGGTCATAGGTCGCCTCGAGGCCGGCGAGCCCGGAATGATCGGTACCGACAAATCCCAGCACCGGACCGGCCAAGTGTTCGAGTGGATAGAACCGCTTGCTCTCGCTGACGAAGTCGAGGCCGTGGATCTCGAGCGCGCGCAGCGCCTCGGCTACCGGTGGATCGAGCTGCCGTGCCAGCCACACCCAGCGGCGCTCGGCGGTCAAACGCTCGAGGACCTCGGCCGGGGCCAGCCCCAGCACCTCGCCGATCCGCTTCGCAGCGGCGTCGGGATCGGCCACCTCTCGCGGCAGTACGAAGGCCGAATCGACCGCCACCGAAAGCGCCAGCTTGCGCCCGTGAGAATCGAAGATCGTGCCCCGCGGTGGCGCAAGTTCGACCGTCTTCTGCTGCTGATCCAGAGCGCGCCTCAAGTAGCCTTCGTGCTCGATGACCTGTAACTGGACGAGCCGGGCCGAAATCGCCACAGCCCAGAGGGCCATGGCGAGCACAAACAGCACCAGGCGACCGTTCATGGCGCGTCCTCCACGAACACCAGTTGCTCGCCTGCGGGGGCGGAAAGACCGAGCTCCTCGGTCGCGCGCTGCTCGATTCGCTGCGGGCTCTCCAGGAATGCCGCTTCGAGACCCAACCTGCGCTCCAGCTCTTGCCGTTGCTCAAGCCTCTCTTCGAGCTCGTGAATGCGATAGCCGACCCGCAGAACCTCGACATGAAGCCAGACGTAGGTCAGCGCGCACAGACCCACGGGAAGCAGAACCGCCGCCACCCACAAGAGTTCGCGGCGGCGGCGGCGATCGCGCTCTCGGATCAGATAGGCGTTGAAGACCGGCCGAACGACGGCATAGGAGCGCCTCACCTCTCGATTACAACCTCCTGGCGGCGCGCAGACGTGCCGATCGGGCCCGCGGGTTGATCGCCACTTCCTCGCTGGATGGGCGCACCGGCTTCTTGGTCAGCACCTCGATGACCCGGGTTTCGGAGTGGGGACGGCCCGTGATTTCGTCGATCTTGCCGCGTGCCAGGTTACGGAGCGAGTTCTTGACCAGCCGGTCTTCGAGACTTTGGTACGAGATCACGACCAGCCTGCCCTCGGCCTCGATCAACCGGACGACCTCGTCGAGCAGCCGCTCGAGGCGAGCGAGCTCCCGGTTCACTTCGATTCTGAGAGCCTGAAAGACACGCGTCGCCGGATCGACTCGGCCCTCCCTTCGACCGGGGCGACCGATCGACCTTCCTTTGGCCCGGTAGATCACTTGCTTCAGGTGATCGGTGGTCTCAATCGGTTTCTCGCCGCGCGCTTCGACCAGTGCCCTGGCTATTCGACGGGCCTGACGTTCCTCGCCGTGCTCCCAAAAAATGTTCCGCAACGCTTCCTCCGAATATTTGTTGACGACTTCGGCTGCCGTCGGACCTTCTGTTCCCATTCGCATGTCGAGCGGAGCGTCCCACCTGAAACTGAAGCCACGCTCGGCGGTATCGATCTGCAACGACGACACGCCCAGATCCGCAAGCACCCCGGAGGCGAGGCGTTCACCTGCCTCGCGCATGACTCGCGGCAGATCCTCGAACCCGGCCTCAACCAATTGCGCCCGCGTGCCGAATCTCGACAGGCGCTCGGCAGCGATTTGCAGAGCCCGGGGGTCACGATCCACTCCCAGCACGCGAGCCTTCGCGTCCTGCTCGAGAATCGCCTCCGAATGGCCCCCCAGCCCGACCGTGCAGTCCACGAACAACCCGCCGCGTTCCGGTTGCAAGTACGTGATGACCTCGCCGAGTAGAACTGGTATGTGCTGCACGCAATTCGTTTCACTGACCACGCGCTCTAGATGCCGCGCTCGCTGAGATACTCGAAGTCGTCGTCAGTGAACGGCTGCTCCTCGAACTTCGCCCGCAGCCTGTCGTGGTTCCAGACCTCGAGGTGATCCAGTCGGCCCGACACCACCACCTCGCCGGCCATGTCGGCGCTCTCGCGCAACAACTGAGGAACGACAACGCGGCCCTGGGAATCGAGCTGAGCCTGCTGGCCGAAATATGCGACCCGCTCGAGATACTTCCGCTTGGTGCGGTCGGTCGAAGGCAGGCCGGCCAGGCGCTGCTCGAAGTCTTCCCAGACCTGGAGCGGATAGACCTGGACCGAGTCTCCGACGACCGACGTGATGAAGACCTCGCGGCCGTAGCGCTCTTCGAGCAAACGGCGGAACGAAGTCGGGACCTTTAGGCGCCCCTTATCGTCGATTTTTGCTGGCGCACTTCCCCGAAACATGGACAGACAACACCTTCTCCGGAAATCCGACCGACTCTACCACCGGACTCCACTTGTGTCCATTTTACTCCACCACTCGAGCACACCCGCAAACGCGGCGTAAACTCAGGCAACACCGCCGCTCTCGAACCCCAGTTTCGAGGCTCTCTAGCCGCCCTCGGTACCTGAGTTGTCGTTCGACGATGGGCCGGGAGTGGAGCCGGTTTGCGAGGCCGGTTGCGAGCCCTCCTGGACACGAAAGCCGGCGGCGTCCGGAGGCGGATGGGCGACGATGAACGCCTGGTCTTCGAGCTCGCTCAAGTACTCCGCCAAGCGCTTCTGGAATCGGCGATCGGTCTCGGCGGCATCGATGGCTTCACGCACTTCACCGAACTCCTGCAGGCTTTCTTCGCGCCGCTCGACGAGCTGCAGCAGGTGCAGGCCTCCCCGGGCTGCCGTCGGTTGGCTGACTTCTCCGGCCTCGAGGTCCGCGATCGAGGCCTCGAGCTGGGGGTCGAGGTCGCCGGCCTCGACCCAATCCAGATCGATCCACCCGGTCGTCGAGCCGTTCGATTCCGATTCGAGAAGCGTTGCCTCGGCCTCGCCCGCCTCGATCGCGTCCTTGAGGGCGTTCGCCAGCCCTTGCCTGGCAACCTCGTCGAGACCGCTGTCGTCGAGCACCACGACCTCGCGAAGCTTGACCGCGGCGGGAACGCTGAACTCTTCCGGATGGCTGCCATAGTAGCGTCGGAGATCCTCTTCCTGAACCACGATCTGCGAGTAGACCTCGAGCGAGAAGACCTCGCGCATCCTGAGGCTGTTCTCGATCTGCGTCCTGAGATCGTCACGGGTCATTCCCGACTGACGCAGCGCTTCGTCGTACTCCTCGTCCGTTCGGATTCCGAAGCTTTCCTTGGTTCTCTGAAGAGCCTCCTGTAGCTCGGACGGTGGCACGCGCACGTCGAGCTGGTCGGCGCGCGACAAGTAGAGCATTTCCTCGAACATGGTTCGCATGGTCTCGACGCCGGCGTCGGCAATCCGCCGCTGCCGCTCCTCCTCGGACGCTCCGGAGCGGGCGATGTTCCTGAGCTGTTCACGCTTGAGCCGTTCGTAGTCGTAGAACGTTGCGATGCGGTCGTTGACCCGCAGCACGATGCGATTCGACTCGGCGACGGACGACCGCGCCGGAAGAACCATGGTCAACGCTACGAGCAGAATTGTGCCGAAAGAAGTAGCTTTCATCGGACTTCGCCTCTGGGCTTGGGGCTTGTCAGGGGCCTTCGAAGTGGCCCTGATAGCGGAACGGGAGGTTCCGCGAGTAGACCCGCACATTGTAGCGTTTGGTGGCTCGTTCGAGGAGGGTCGCTACGGCATCGCGCTGTTTTTGTTCCCGGAGCTCCTCGACGATCTCTGACTCGGCCGCTGACAGCGGAGCTTCTTTCGCCGCCAGCCGCTCGGAGATCTGGAAGATGTGGAAGCCGTAGTCCGCGCTGATGATCTCGCTGACCTCGCCCGGCTCGAGCTCGAAGATCTGGGCGGCCAGATCCGGAGGCAGGTCATCCCGGCTCAAGACGCCCTGGTCTCCTCCCAGCTTGGCGCGCGGTCCCTGGGAGAGCTCACCGGCAACGTCTTCGAACGGCGCGCCGGCGGCGAGGTCGCGGGCGGCGAGCTCGGCCGTGGCCCGGTCCTCGACCAGGATCTGCCGGACCCTGACCCGTTCCGGTTCCTGGAATCGATCCCGGTTGGCGCGGTAGTAGGCCTCGATCTCCGGTCGCGCCACCGCTGGCGTCGCTTCTTCGACCAGCCGGGCGACACCGGCCCGGGTGCCGCCACCGGCCACCCCCTCCTCGAGAGCCAAGCGCTTCAAGGCCAGCTCCTCGAGAAACTGGTCGAAGAGCCCGGACAGGACTTCGCTTTCGAGAGACGGGGCACCCGCGATCGCATTGATCGCCAGATAGGCTTCGAACTCGGCGTAGGGCACGGCCTGGTCGCCCAGCTGCGCGGCGACGTCGGCCGCGGGAGCCCCGGGCCCACACGCGATCCAAGCCAGGAGCAGGCACACGACCCAGAGAAGGTTGGCAGTGGACTTCCTCAATTCGTCGAAAGCACCTCCAAGGCCTCGTGGGCGCTTCGAACCAGGTGATCGTCGGGCACGCCGCTCCAAGTTAACACCCCGCTCGGACTGAAGGTCAGCTCCGGGCGCTCGCCGACGAAGCGGATGAGCGTCTCCACCTCGACCCGTGTGTCCTGCCGGAAGCGGATCTTGAGCGCACCTCCGCCGCCGGTGACCGACTGCACCCGGAGCGACTCGGCCAACCTTTTCAGCGCCGATACCTCGAGTAGCCGGCGAACCGCTTGCGGCGGCTCGCCGAAGCGGTCTCGCAGCTCGGCGAGAAGCTCTTCGGAGGAGCCGTCAGAGGTGGCGATCTGCCGGTAGAGTTCGAGGCGCAGGTTCTGCTCGGCGACGTAGTCCTCGGGCACCACCATCTGGAACGGCATCTCGATCGCCGTCGATACCGACTCGGCGATCACCTCGCCCTGGAGCTCTCGAACGGTCTCTTCGAGCATCTTCAAGTAGGTCTCCAGTCCGACCGCCTCGATGTGGCCGCTCTGTTCGGCTCCCAGAAGATCGCCGGCGCCGCGTATCTCCAGGTCGCGCGCAGCGACGCGAAACCCGGCGCCCAGTTCGGTGAACTCCCGAATCGCCTCCAGGCGCTTGCGGGAAAGCTCGGTCAACGATTGCCGCGACGGCGTGAGCAGGTAGCAGAACGCGAGACGCCGGCTCCGGCCGACCCTGCCGCGCAGCTGATAGAGCTGCGCCAGGCCGAAACGGTCCGCGCGATGAACAAAGATCGTGTTGACGTTCGGGATGTCGATGCCGTTCTCGATGATCGTGCTCGCCAGAAGCAGGTCGTACTCGCCGTCTTTGAACGCGTGCATGCGGCGAGCCAGTTCACCCTCGCTCAAACGCCCGTGACCGATCACGATCCGCGCGCGCGGGCAGATCTCGTGCAGCTGTTCGAACATTTCCTCGATGCTCTCGACCCGGTTATACACGTAGTAGATCTGCCCGCTGCGGTCGAGCTCGTATTCGACGGCCTCCCGGACCAGCTCCTGGCCGAAGGGAACGATCGCGGTTTCGACCGCCATCCGGTCGCGAGGGGGGGTCTCAATGGTCGAAAGATCGCGCACGCCGGCAAGCGAAAGTTGGAGCGTCCGGGGCACGGGCGTAGCGGTCATCGCAAGCACGTGGACGTCTTTCCTGAGTCTACGCAGACGCTCCTTCTGTGCCACGCCAAATCGCTGCTCTTCGTCGATGATCAACAAGCCGAGCTTGTGAAAGTCAACGTCCTTGCCGAGTAAGCGGTGGGTACCGATCAGGACATCGATCGTGCCCGCCGCCAGCCGCTCGCGCACTTCCGCGATCTCGGACGCTGTCCGAAAACGAGACACCATGTCGACCTCGACGGGAAACCCGTCGAGGCGTTTGCCGAATGTCTCGAGGTGCTGGTCGGCGAGAATCGTGGTCGGCGCCAGGACTGCGACCTGAAAGCCATTATCGACGGCTTTGAAGGCCGCCCGCATCGCAACCTCGGTCTTGCCGAAGCCGACGTCGCCGCACAGCAGGCGGTCCATGGGCTCCGACCCCTCGAGATCGCGTTTCACCGCGGCAATGGCTTCTAGCTGGTCCTCGGTCGGCTGGTAGTCGAAGGCGTCATCGAACTGGCTCTGGAGATCGGAGTCCGGCGCCATCGCCGGAGCTCGGGCGAGCTGCCGCTCGGCATAGAGCTTGAGTAGATCGCCCGCCATTCTGCGCACGCCCGCCTTGACCCTCTGCTTCTTGCGGACCCACGAGGTTCCGCCGAGGCGATCGAGCTTGGGGGCAACGCCCTCGAAGCCCAGATAGCGCTGTATCCGATCGAGCCCGGACGGAGGCAACAGCAGGGTCCGGTCTCCTGAGTACCTGATCTCGAGCGCCTCGACGCCGCCGGTGCTCGAGGTCGCTCGCCGCAAGCGCAGCATCTCCGGAACATGCGACTCGTCGGGCGCGAGACCACCGAGACTGCGAAGACCGGTGAATTGACCGATGCCATGGTCCTCGTGGACGACGAAGTCGCCGACCTTGAGATCCCGGAGCCCGGCGAAGAACACCGATCCACCGCGTCTGCGGCGCCTGGGCGCAAGGCGCCTGAACAGCTGATCTTCTGAGTACAGAACGAGATCGGCCGCGGGCAGGCGGAATCCGCGGCCAATCTCGCCATCGACCAGCTCGACACCGTCCGGACCCAGGGTCAGATCGTAGGTTTCGCAGAACGCCTCGAACCGCCCGCGATGGGCAGCCGGTGCGGCGATCACCGGCCGTTCTCCCCGCGCTCTGACGCCGGCGATCTCGGAGGGAAAGCGCTGGAGCTGGTTGTGGAAGATGTCGGTGGAGCCGGCTCCGAAGTCGACGGCCCCGGGCTCGGCGAGACTGTTTGCGACCGTCACCTGGGCCGCGGTCACCAGGCCCTCGACTCTGTCCAGGGATGACACCAGCCGGTGCTCGGGAAGCGCTCGCTCGCCGGCGATGCGCTTGCGCTCACGATCCGAGGCCAGGCGCTCGGCATAGGCTCTAACCTCACTCTTGACTTCGGACGGCTCGTAGGCCACGGCCAACGGGTTCGGTCCCAGCCAATCGAGAACGGTCACGGTGTCGGGCTCGAGAGCCACCAGCTGCTCTTCCCAGCCCGGGAACGGCACGCCTTCCAGCAGCCCCTCGAGCCGCCGGATCTCTTCCGGCTCGAGCGTCTCCGGATCGTCGCCCAGGAGGAAGCGACCCAGCTCTGCCATCCGGTCGGCTCCGGTCTCGAAAAGCCCGAGGGGTAGGACTCTCGCTCCCGGGATCTCTCCGCGTGACCGCTGGTCGACCGGGTCGAAGCGGCGTAGAGACTCGATCTGATCGCCGAAGAAGTCGAACCGAACCGGCAAATGAAAACCCGGCGGAAAGCAGTCGACGATGCCACCTCGCACGGCGTACTCGCCAACGTCGGTGACCAGATCGAGCCGCTCGAAGCCGAGGCCGGCGAGCTTCTCGACCAGAGCTTCGAGCTCGAGCTCGTCGCCCGGAGCAAACGAAGCGGCGCGGCCCGCCAGCTCCGCCATCGTGGGCAGCTTGCGAAACAGGCCGGCCGGAGTGGTGATCAGGGTCCGCAGCTGGCCGGCCGCCAACCGGTCGAGAGCGGCGATCTCCCGCGCGGCGATCGACACCGGTAACGCGGTCGATTGGTAGGGAGTCAGCGACGGTGGCGAGAAGAAGGCGCTCGAGTGACCGAAGAGATCCGCTGCCGCCCGCCACGCCAGCGCCGCCGACTCGCGCGGTACAACCACCAGCGACGTCCGCTCCAGCTCGGTCGCGAGTGTCCCCTGGACCCACGCTGCCGCCTCGACCGGCAGACCCGCGGCCGGACCCAGCCGATCCCGGAGCTTCCGGTATGGCTCGGAAGCCGTGAGTCGAGCGGATTGCGATTGCCAGTAGTCGGTCACATGGCAAGTGTATTTCGGCGCGGCCCTTCCCAGAGTAGCGAGTGTTACCATCGCGCTCGCATCGATGGATACCAAGGAGGTCGGGTAGATGAGACGAGCGATTCTCGCGCTTTTGCTGGGAGGCCTGGTGTTGGCGGCCACGGGCACGCTTCCCGGCCTGAGCTCGGGTGCCGGCGGTGCCGCCGCTCTAGCAGCGACTGCCACGGCCACGGAGACCGGCACGCAGCCGGAAGCCCACGCCGACGCCGAGGAGCATTCCGAAGGTGGCGGCCACCAGAGCCCGGTCACTCCCGTTCTCTTCGGTCTGGTCATCATCCTGGTCGCCGCCAAGCTCGGTGGCGAGATTGCCGAGCGCTTCCACCAGCCAGCGGTGCTGGGCGAGCTGGTTGCCGGCGTCATCCTGGGCAACCTGGTGCTGGTCGGGTTTCACGGCTTCGATTTCCTGGCGACGAACGAAGGCATCGCGATCCTCGCCGAGATCGGCGTCGTTCTGCTCTTGTTCGAAGTGGGCATGGAATCGAACGTCAAGGAGATGCTGTCGGTGGGCGCGTCGAGCCTTCTGGTCGCCGTCCTCGGCGTGGTGGCGCCGTTCTTTCTCGGCGTGGGCGTATCGCGCTGGCTGCTGCCCGGCGAGGAGAGTCTGGTGCACATCTTCATCGGCGCCACCCTGTGCGCGACCAGCGTGGGCATCACCGCCCGGGTGCTCACCGACCTCGGCAAGGTCTCGACCCGCGAGGCCAAGATCGTCCTGGGCGCGGCGGTGATCGACGACGTGCTCGGTCTGGTGATCCTGGCGGTGGTGTCGGGAGTCATCGCCGCCGCCAACACCGGCGGCACGCTGGCGACGTCGGACGTCGTGATGATCGTTCTCAAAGCCACCGTGTTCCTGGTTGGAGCGATCGTGATCGGCAGCTACCTGTCTCCAAGGGTCTTCCGACTCGCGAGCCGGCTCCGGATTCGTGGTCTGCTCCTGAGCTTGGCGCTCGCGTTCTGCTTCCTCTTGGCCTACCTCGCCAACGTGATCGAGCTGGCGCCCATCGTCGGAGCGTTCGCCGCCGGCCTGGTGCTCGACGAAGTCCACTACCGGGATTTCCTCGACCGGGGCGACCACACGGTCGAGGAGCTGATCCACCCGATCAACACCTTCCTGGTGCCCGTCTTCTTCGTCCTGATGGGGATCAAGGTGGATCTGTCGACCTTCGGTCAGGTCGAGGTGCTGGGCTTCGCCGCGCTGCTCTCGGTCGCGGCGATCATAGGCAAGATGCTCTGTGCGCTGGGCGTAATCGAGAAGGGGCTGGATCGAATCTCGGTTGCAGTCGGGATGGTTCCGCGAGGCGAGGTCGGATTGATCTTCGCCGGTATCGGCGCCGCGCTCGTTCTCCACGGAAAGCCGGTGATCTCGGGCACGATCTTCTCGGCGGTCGTCATCATGGTAATCGTGACCACCTTGATCACGCCGCCATTACTCAAGATCACCCTCGCCCGGGGCGACCGGGTCAAGGGGTCGCCGGACTAGCGGCCGGCGCCCGCACCGCCTCTTCCGGCGCCGGAGGCAAGATCACGATCACTTCGCCGCTGCGCGACAGCCCCAGCTCCTCCCGCGCCACCCGCTCGAGGGTGTAGGGATCGGAGCGCAGGCGCCGGATACGGTCAGTGAGCTTCGCGATCCCAGACTCGGCTTCAGCCAGCCGCAGCTCGAGCTGCGCCTCGCGCGCCTTGAGCCGAGCCAGATCCCGGGATCCGTCGTAGCCCGCGAGCACCAGCAGCACGAACACTGCGACACAGGCACCGAAGAGGACGGTGCGAAACGAAGATCTCCGTGCGCCTTGCGCCCGGTGAGCTTCGGGCCCGTGGACTTCCCGTGTCAATGGCGATAGCGCGGAAAGGCGGCGCTCCCTGGGTAGGTTCCGGCTCCTTCGAGCTCTTCTTCGATCTGCAGCAGCCGGTTGTACTTGGCGACTCGGTCGCTTCGGCAGGGGGCGCCGGTCTTGATCTGACCGCTGCGGACCGCCACGGCGAGGTCCGCGATCGACGAGTCTTCGGTTTCGCCCGAACGGTGGCTGATGATGTTGGCGTAGGCGTTGGTCCGCGCCAACTCGACCGCCGCGAGGGTCTCGGTCACGGTGCCGATCTGATTGAGCTTGACCAGCAGGGCGTTCGCGAGACCATCGCGAATGCCGCCGGCCAGGATCTCGGGATTGGTCACGAAAAGATCGTCGCCGACGAGTTGGACCCTGGCGCCGAGGCGCTCGGTCATCGACTTCCAGCCGTCGTAGTCGTCCTCGGCGAGTCCATCCTCGATCGAAACCAGCGGGTAGTGGTCGAGCCAGTCCTCGTACATGTCGACGAGATCGGAGCTCGCGAGCCCGATCCGGCCTTCCCCGGGAAGCGCATAGCTGGCATTCGACCCTGAGCTCTCCTCGGCGAACTCGCTCGCTGCCACGTCGACCGCCAGAGCCAGATCCTCACCCGGCTTGTAGCCGGCTCGCGTGATCCCTTCCATCAGGAGCTCGAGGGCCTCGCTGTTCGAGGCCAGGTTGGGGGCGAAACCGCCCTCGTCGCCGACCGCGGTCACCAGTCCTCGCTCCGACAGCACTGCCTTGAGAGCGTGGTAGGTCTCGACTCCTGCCCGCAGCGCCTCGCCGAACTGCTCAAAGCCGAGCGGCACGAGCATGAACTCCTGAACGTCGACCGAGTTGTCGGCGTGTGCCCCGCCGTTCAAGACGTTCAGCATCGGAACCGGCAGGACGGTCGCATTCGGACCGCCGAGGTAGTTGTAGAACGGAAGACCGGACTGTTGTGCCGCCGCCTTGGCGACCGCCAGCGAGACGCCCAGGGTGGCATTCGCACCGAGCTTGCTCTTCTCGGCTGTGCCGTCGAGCTCGATCATCGCGGTGTCGAGCAGCACCTGATCGCGAGCGTCCATGCCCACGAGCTCGTCGGCCAGGAACTCGTTGACCGAGCTCACCGCGCGCAAGGTGCCCTTGCCACCGTAGCGCTCGTCGCCGTCGCGCAGCTCGAGCGCCTCGCGCTTGCCGGTCGACGCGCCGGACGGCACCGCCGCCCGGCCCACCGCGCCGCCGCTCAGGAGACAATCCACCTCTACGGTCGGGTTACCGCGCGAATCCAGGATCTCGCGGCCCATCAGCTCTTCGATCTCGAACATCCTAGCCCTCCGTTGTCGACCCCGCCCGATGGCCCGAGCCAAGCGTAACCGGCGGGGGAGGGAGGGAGCAAACCGGCCCTCGAACGGTGGCTTCGGCACGTCGTTCCGAATTGACATGACCTCCCACCTGTGGCACGCTTTTCGGCCCCGGAGACGGGGTGCAAAGTGTCGCGGGGTGGAGCAGTCTGGTAGCTCGTTGGGCTCATAACCCAAAGGTCGCAGGTTCAAATCCTGCCCCCGCAACCAAGCCGATTCGAGGCCGCTCGGAACGGGCGGCCTCTTCCTTTTGGGGCCGGGATAAGATCCTTTCGATGGCGAAAGAGCCTCAAGCGAAGCACGGCCGGGAGCTCAAAACTCCGCTTCTCCTGATCGCGACGCCGCAGGTTCAGGACCCGTTCTTCCACAAGAGTGTGGTGCTGCTCCTTCATCACGATGACGAAGGCTCGTTCGGGTTCAACCTGAACCGGCCGACCACGGTTTCGGTCGCCGAGATCCTCGACGGACTCGAGATCCAGTGGGCGGGGGACACTTCGACCCACGCCTACCTCGGAGGGCCGGTCCAGCCCCAGCTCGGCACCGTGCTCTACGGCGAGGCCGGCGCGGTGCCCGGGCCGGAAGAGCCGGACCAGACCACCAGCTGCGTGCTGCCGGGGCTCGCAATGACCCAGCACGTCGGAGATCTCGCCCGGCTTGCGAAGAACCCGCCGGACGACTTGCGCCTCTATCTTGGATACGCAGGCTGGGGCGCTGGCCAGCTGATGGACGAGATTCTCCGCAACGACTGGATCGTGGGTCCGGTGCTCGAGCGTCTCCTCTTCTCCACCGATCACGACGCGGTCTGGCCGCAGGCGCTCGAGGGAGCCGGCGTGGATCCCGAGACCCTGCCTTCCTGGACCCCCGACGACACTGCCGCGGGAGTGAACTAAAACGTGAGGATTCTCGCGCGGATCGCGCTCAATGGCCTCGGCGTGGTCCTGGCGGCGTACCTGATTCCCGGAATCCACTACTCCGGCGGCATCCTCTACCTGCTCCTGACCGGCCTGGTGATCGGCGTCCTGAATCTGTTCGTCAAGCCGCTGGTGACCCTGTTCTCGTTGCCGCTGATCGTTCTCACACTGGGGCTGTTTTACCTCGCAGTCAACGGTGCCATGTTCTACGCCGCCTCGGCCCTGCTCTCCGGACTCGACGTCGACGGCTGCCTTCCCGCCATCCTGGGCGGCATCGTGCTCGGTCTCTTCAACTGGCTGGTGGGAGCGTTCGCGAAGAAATGACCGCCGCCAAGCGCTCGAAGCCCCGCACCACGCCGGCCAGGGTGCGACGGGAGAGCCGGCCGGCCAGGAAGCGCCGGACCGCGGAGGTTCTTGCGCGTCTCGAGGACGAATACCCGGCCGCGAAGTGCGCGCTCAACCACCGAAATGCCCTCCAGCTCACCGTTGCCACGATCCTGTCGGCGCAATGCACCGACAGGAGAGTCAACGAGGTCACGCCGTCCCTGTTCAAGAGATACCGCAAGGCGGCCGACTACGCCGACGCGCCGCTTCCCGAGCTCGAAGAGATGATCCGCTCGACCGGCTTCTTTCGCAACAAGGCCAAATCGCTCAAAGGTCTAGGCCAGGCCCTGGTCGAGGAGCACGGCGGCCGCGTGCCCAGCTCCCTGGCCGAGCTGGTCAAGCTACCCGGCGTCGGCCGAAAGACCGCCAACGTCGTCCTCGGCAACGCCTTCGGCATCAACGAAGGCGTGGTCGTCGACACCCACGTCGGGCGACTCTCTCGAAGGCTGGGTCTCTCCGAGGAGAAGGACCCGGTCAAGGTCGAGCGCGATCTCATCGAGCTCGTGCCCCGAGAGGAATGGACGCTCTGGGCCCATCTACTCATCTACCACGGCCGTCAGGTCTGCCACTCGCGCCGGCCCAGCTGCTCGGACTGCGTGCTCGTGGACCTCTGCCCGTCCGCCGAGATATGACCGATTCTTCGAGAACTGCCGTCATAACCGGCGCAAGCTCGGGTATCGGGCGGGCTACCGCCATCGCTCTGGCCGAGGCCGGCTACGAGGTCGTCGTCGGAGCGCGTCGCGAGGGCTTGCTTTCCGAAGTGGCAGCCGAGTGCGGCGGCCACGCGCACCGGCTCGACGTCACCGAACCCGACAGCATCGACGCGTTCGTCGCCGCGTGTCCCGACCGAATCGACGTCCTGGTCAACAACGCCGGCGGTGCGTTCGGGCAAGACTCGGTCGAAGGCGGCTCGGACGAGGACTGGACCCGGATGTGGCAGACCAACGTTCTCGGAGCCGTTCGGATCACTCGGGGCCTTCTGCCCGCACTCCGGCGCGCGCGCGGCCACATTGTCATGCTGGGGTCGATCGCCGGTTTCGAGACCTATCTCGGCGGCGGCGGCTACACCTCGGCCAAGCACGCCCTGCGCGCCGTTACCAGGACCCTGCGGCTCGAGCTTCTAGGTCAGCCGGTCCGGATCACCGAGATCGCGCCCGGCCTGGTCGAGACCGAGTTCGCGCTGGTGCGCTTCCGGGGTGACCGCGAGCGAGCCGACTCGGTCTACGCGGGCATGACCCCGCTGGTCGCCGAGGACATCGCGCGATGTGTCGCGTTCGCGGTGTCCCAGCCGTCGCACGTCAACATCGACGAGATCGTCGTCCGCCCCCGGGATCAGGCCACCGCGGCGGCCATTCACAGGCGCGAGGCCTAGCAGCCCGTGGCAGAAGTCCAGATGGTCGCGCGACAAGGTCTTACGGTA
>JBHHWO010000057.1:0-26778 GCA_046756565.1 Thermoanaerobaculia bacterium
CCTCGGCAGCCGACCGGCGATCAGCTCTCTCGTCGTCTCGACGACGCGCCTCAAGGGCCGCGCATCGGCACGGCCCGTACCCGCGATATCGAAGGCGGTGCCATGATCCACCGAGGTCCGGATGACGGGAAGACCCAGGGTCCAGTTGGTCGCGGTTCCAAAAGCTACCGTCTTGACCGGAATCAAGCCCTGATCGTGGTACAGGGCGAGCACCCAATCGCACTCACCCCTGCGTGCCCGAGCAAAGAGCGAGTCGGCACTTTCCGGACCCTGAGCGTCGATGCCGCGCTCGCGGCAGGCCTCGATGGCGGGCGTCAGAATCTCGATCTCTTCACGTCCCATCAGGCCTCCCTCGCCCGCGTGCGGGTTGAGGCCCGCTACCACGATTCTCCCTCCGGCGTTTTCGGCGAGACAGGTGAGAGCCTCGACAACCGAAGCCCGACTGAGGCAAGCCGCGGCCTCGGTCAGCGGTATGTGGGTGGTCAGAAGCGCCACCTGCAGATCGGTCGTCAGAAAGGTCATCAGGTAGTCGCGCCCGTACGCGCTCTTGCCACAGAGGTCGGCCACGAACTCGGTCTGGCCCCGAAAATCCGGGCGATGGTGCCTGGCGATCGAGTACTTGCTCACCGGCGAGGTGACCACCGCGTCGACCACGCCGGCACGAGCAAGCTCCACGGCCGTTTCGAGACAGGCGAGGGCGCCGCCCGCGTCCTGCGTACCGGATTCTCCGAACTCGACCGCGCGCGACTCGGCCACCGGGTCGAGCACCGCCAGGCCGTCGCGGTCTTCTCGCTCGACCAGTTGATCGCGGCTCTCAACCTCGGAAAGGTAGTCGCAGACGACCTCGCCGGCGCCCACCACCGTTCTGCGCGCCTGCTCGAGAGCCGCCTGCTCGGCGACCACCAGCGGCACGTAGCCGCCCTGGCGGGCCGAGGCCCACTTCAACAGGACCTCGGGCCCGACTCCGGCCGGATCCCCCTGGGTGATGGCAAGAACCGGAAGCCGGCCTCTCTGGCTCAACTCGATGCGGCTTCGCTGCGGGGACGCCGGCGCCGGCGCAGTTCTTCCTCTTTGAACATGTACCGGATGTTGTGCTTGAGGATCAGGAGATTGGGTTCGCGATGGCGGTTCAGCTTGATCGCCCCTTTGTCGTACCACTCGATCCAGCCCTTGAGCTCGGTTCCATCGGTCAGGACGATGATCATCGACGTCTTCGCACCCATCTGCTTGAGGTAGTAGAACTCCTCGGCGTTGGTCCGCTCGGGCGGCGCGTGCTTGCGCCGGACGGATCTCGAACCTTTCTGCTCTGAAAGGTCCGGGCGAATCAACTTTCGGTTTGGCATTTCAGCTCGCTTGCGGTTGCGCCCTGGGCTTTTTGGCCGGGGGCTGTTTGTATTGATCGTCTTCGTAGGCCAGGCAGCAGAGAAGGCGCCCGCACTGTCCCGAAATCTTGGAAGGATTGAGGCTCAGATTCTGACGCTTGGCCATTTGAATGGAAATCGGACGGAAGTCTTGTAGCCAGGACGAGCAGCAAAGCGTTCGGCCGCAGACGCCGATCCCGCCGATCAGTCCGGCTTCGTCTCTAGCTCCGACCTGGACCATGCGCACTTTCGCCGAGAATCGCTTGGCGAGGTCCCGGACCAGGTTTCGGAAGTCGACTCTTCCCTCGGAGGTGAAATAGAACTGAGCGGACTTGGCGTCCAGAGAGAAAGTGACCTTGGAGATCTTCATTTCCAGGCCCAGGCTCCGGACTCGCTCCCGGCAGAAGCGCTTCCCCTGATCCTCGTTCAACAGCTGCCGCTCTTGAAGCTTGCGATCCTTATCGGACGCGAGGCGGAGGATACGGCTGGCGCTCGATTTCTGACAAGGCTTGAAGACCGGCATCGGAGACTGTTCGACCCGGCCGACGGCGTGGCCGGATTCGAGCTCGACGACCACCGGCTCGCCCCTGCCGAAAATCCGCTCACCTGTCGCGCAGAGCGTCAAATTGGTCTCCTCGCGGAATCTAACGCCGACGAAATTGTTCTCGACGGCGGTCGACATTCCCTTGAAGGAACAACCTCCGCAACCGCTCATACTCTGCCTCTGGATACTAATAACACGGGAATACGCTGCTTTGACCTCGACAATCTCTGCGACGGGCTGACTGGTATTCGCGAGCCGGTCGGCTGGTCACGCGGGCTTTAGACGATTATAGGACAACGGTTCACTCACCGCCGCCCGATTCGATTACCCGCCGGCCGATATCGCTGCGAAACGCCTGGTGTTCCCAGCGAATCTCCGCCGCCGCCTGATACGCCGCGCGGAGAGCCTCGCGCAGCGAGGCCCCCGAAGCGCATACATTCAGCACCCGGCCGCCACTCGTCACGAGGGTCTTGCCTTCAAGCCTGGTGCCAGCCTGAAAGACTTCGACCCCCTGTTGGGCGGCACCGTTCGCGAGCCCGGTGATCGGGTCTCCGACCTTCGGGGATTCCGGATAGCCAGCCGCCGCGAGCACGATGCAGGCCGTCGCCTCCCGCCGGAACTCCAGCCTCGACATCTCGAAGTGGCCGGCCGCCCCCTGTTGAAGAACCGGGAGCAGATCGTCGGTCATCCGCATCAGAAGCGGCTGAGCCTCCGGGTCACCGAGCCGGGCATTGAACTCCAGGACCTTCGGGCCGTCCTCGGTGAGCATGATGCCGGCGTAGAGAAACCCCTGGAAGCCGCGGTTCTCCTGGGCCATGCCGTCCATGACCGGGCGCATGACCTTCTCCATCACCACGGCGGCTTCCTGGGCGCTCATGACGCCCGACGGACTGTGCGCGCCCATACCGCCGGTATTGGGGCCCTGGTCGTCATCGCCGATCCGCTTGTAGTCTTTGCTGGTGGCAAGTGGCAGCACGCGGCGGCCGTCGCACACGGCTATCAGGGATACCTCCTCGCCCTCCAGGCACTCCTCGACCACCACGCGATCGCCGCTCGATCCGAATCGGCGCTGCTCGAAAAACACATCAAGACCCGAGCGCAGATCCTTCCGGTCCCGGACGATCAAGACACCTTTGCCGGCAGCGAGGCCGTCGGCTTTGAGGACCACCGGCAGACCGAGCTTCTTGGCCGCGGCGCGGGCCTCCACCGCGGTGTGGGCAATGTGGAAGTCCGCCGTCGGAATGCCGTGGCGACCCATGAACTCCTTGGCGAACACCTTGCTCCCCTCGAGCTCTGCCGCTCCCTGCCGGGGACCGAAGGCGACCAGGCCCCGGCGATCGAACTCGTCGACCAGGCCCAGCGTGAGGGGAAGCTCCGGGCCGACAACAGTCAGGTCGATCTTCAAATCCGCAGCGAAGTCCGCGAGTTCTCCGACCTCGTCGGCTGCGATCGGCACGCAGTCGGCAACTTCGGCGATGCCGGGATTGCCGGGAGCGCAGAACAGCTCCGACAGCAGCGGACTCTGGCGGAGCTTCCAGCAGAGCGCGTGCTCGCGGCCGCCGCCACCGACTACGAGAACTCGCAAAGTGCCTCTGAAGTGGGTGTCGCGAGGGCCGGTGGCTTGCGCTGAGATCGCGGAACGAGCATCGACACGACGTTGCCGACTCTAACAGTTCGAGAGCGTCTCTCCGAGCAGGAAAAGCGTCCTCCAAAAGTGTCATCGGGTGGAAACCACTCCGTCAGCGCTTCACCGCACCGCCCATAACCGACCTGGCATCGCCATTGCTCTACAAGAGTGTGGCATCGAATGGAGGACGACGACATGAAGCAACTGATGAACGGACTGATCGCGCTTGTGACGGTATCTGCATTCTTCGCCGGACCCGCCGAGGCGCAGCCGCGCGGACGCTACAACGAGCCAACCTTCCGCGTTCAGCTGGGTGAGTTTCGGCCCGACGGCGACTCGGTGTATTGGGACGACAAGGCCTTCGACTTCACCGGTCGAGCCGAGGACTTCGAGGACACTATGGGCAGCGTCTCGTACCTACATCCGCTTGGCCCGAAGCTCTCCCTTCTGGTCTCCGGCTTCTTCTACGAGGGCACCGAGAGCCAGGCCTATCTTGCCTTCGAGGACGAGTTCGGCGCGGACATCCTGCACACGACCGAACTGGAGCTCAACGCTTTCACGGTGGGCCTGCACTACAAGCTGACGGGGCCGGACGCGGCAGTGATTCCGTACGTCGGCGCCGGCGGCGGGCTCTACGTCTGGCGTATCGCCGAGTTCGGAGACTTCATCGACTTCGGCACGGCCGATCTCGAGATCTTCGACGACTTCTTCGAACAGGAGGACGAAGATCTGGGTTGGTATGTGACCGCCGGACTCGAGGTTCCGGTGGCCGATTTCTGGTCTCTCTTCGCCGAGGCCCGCTGGGACAACGCCGAGGGAGATCTCTCCGGCGACTTTCGCGGCCTGGGTGAGCTCGACCTCTCCGGGCGCAGCTACTCGGCCGGGTTGAGCTGGAGCTTCTGAACGGTCGGGTCGGAGAACCGGGGATCGGTCAGAAAGCCACGATCGGTCAGCGACTTCATAAAAGCGATCAAGTCATCCCGCTCTTGGAGGGTCAACTCGAAGCCACCCAGGAGGGGGCTTTTGCGTGGACTGGCGCGGCCGGCGCCCCTGCCGCCGGCGGCGTAGAAATCAACGACCTCTTCCAGAGTCTCCAGGCTGCCATCGTGCATGTAGGGCGCGGTGACCTCGATGTTTCGGAGTGTCGGCGCCCGAAACTTACCCATGTCATCGGACCGGCCGCTGATCTCGAAAACTCCCCGGTTGGGCTCAGGGTACGCACCCTTGCCGTCCAGGTCGAAGAGGCCGGTGTTGTGAAACTCCGGCTCGCCCTCTCTGGTCTCGCCGGATGTCGCACGAACGGCACCGGAGAGATTGAGACCGGAGTGGCACTCGGAGCACTTCGTGACCTCCGAGAAGAACAGTTTCATCCCGCGACGCGCGCCCGTATCGAGCGCTTTCCCCCAGAAAACGAACCGGTCATAGGGTGAGTCGCCCGAGATCAGCGTACGCTCGAACGCCGCGATCGCCCCGGTGATCGTCTCGATCGCAACCGCGCGCCCCGGAAACGCGCGCTTGAACGCCGCCGCGAGCTCGCCGTCGGCCCGGAGGCGTTCGATCAGCTCCGCCTCGCGCCCAGCCAGCCCGAGCTCGACGGGTGTGCGGTTGAACATGGGATTGAGCGCCTGCTCTTCCAGCCGCCTCATCCGCGGATTCGCCCAGTTGTAGGTCGCGTTGTAGGCGACGTTGGTGAGCGTCATCGCGCTTCTCGGGTGAACCTCTCCGGTCGAGCCGATCGCTCGCTCCCGGCCATCCGTGAACGCCAGCTCCTGACGGTGACAGCTCGCGCACGAGAAGTGGCCGTTGCCCGAAAGGCGTGGGTCGTAGAAGAGGCGTCGACCGAGCTCGACCTTCGCCTCCGACATCGGGTTGTCGTCCGGAACCGGCGGCGCCGGAAACCCGGCTGGAAGCTCCCAGTCGAAGGCGTCACCGGCCGGCAATCGACCGCCGCCCGAAGGCGCCGGGAGCATCGGCGCACACGCCGCGAGGACGAATCCCAACGCGACCAGCGCGACTCGGACCCGGCTCTCTCCTGGCTTCGACGCCGGGCTACCAGCCGCGAGCCGACGTCGAGGCCAGCATGGCCGCGTGCCCCGCGATATCCGCGCGATCCTCGACCCAGGTCGCAAAGGCGTCCAGGTCACTCGCCGAGACGGCGCTCGTTCCATTCTTCTGTTCTTCCAACCACTTTTTCATCGCGGTCATGAGCTCGTCGGCGCGGGCCTGATCCTCACGCATCAGGATCAAGTAGGCCTCTTTGGCCTCTTCCAGCCGATTGAGTCCGAGGTAGGCCTCCGCTCGATACTCGATGGCTTCGGTATAGCCCGGCGAAAGCGACAGCGCGCGATCGTACGAAGCGATCGACTCGCCGTACTCGCCCAGCTTGCGGAGCGCGTACCCGAGACTCGAATGTGCCTGATACATCATCGCGTCGCCAAGGACCGCCTCGCTCTGAGACCTGGCAGCTTTCTTGTACTCCTTCTGCGCTTTCTTCAGCAGCTTCTCGGCGGTCTTGCCCTCTTTCACGGCGGCCTTCTTCTCCAGCTCCCAAGCCTTGTCGCGATACTTCAAGCCCTGGTTGTAGTGCTGCTGGGGAGTCATCGACACCGAGGCCGACGGTGTCGGGACCGACGGAGCAGACGAGCCACCGGCTGCCCAGACCTGAGCTGAGGTGAGAAGAGCGATGCAAAATGCACCGAGGATAATCCGGGGGGTCAGACTACGGATGTTTCTCATGCTGGCTCCTTGTTGCGGAAGGTGGTCTCCGGGCCAGATGATAGCGCGTGGCGCTAGACTGCCGATATACGCCCGATGACGCCAGAACGGTTTCACCGCATCCGCAAAGTTCTGAGCCGACGGCAGCCCGATCTGACCGTACTCCTCGAGAACGTCCACAAACCGCATAACTTCGCCGCGGTGCTGCGCACCGCCGACGCCGTCGGCCTTTTTTCCGCTCACGCGGTCGTACCGGACCGTCAGCTCAGAACCTCCCTGCTCAGTGCGAGCGGTAGCGATAAGTGGGTCGACGTGCACGTCTGGGGCACGATTGAAGAGGGCCTCGAGCAGATCCAGAAAGAGGATCTTCGCGTACTCGCGGCCGAGCCCGGTTTCGACGCGATTGACTACCGCTCGATCGACTTCACCCGGCCCACCGCGATCATCTTCGGTCAAGAGAAGGACGGGTTGAGCGATACCGCTCTCGGCGCCGCCGATGAGCACATCCGGATTCCGATGGCGGGATTCGTGACATCACTCAACGTTTCGGTCGCCGCCGCGATCATCCTGTTCGAGGCCATGCGCCAGCGCCTTGCCGTCGGTCTCTACCAGCAAAGCGCGCTCGCGCCGGAGGTCTTTCAAAGGACTCTGTTCGAGTGGACCTACCCGCAGCTCGCCGAGCATTGCCGGCGCCGCGGCGCCTCCTACCCCAGGCTGGACGAGGACGGCGAGCTCCTGGACCCGATGCCGAAGTAAGCGGACGTTGAGAATCGCCCGTTTTGCGAGGTGTGCTGTGGTGTGCTGGCAAGGCGGGCGACCGAGGCGTAGTCACCCTACGCCGCAGGTCGTCCAACGCAGCCAGCGCCGCCTCAGCGCACCTTGCTAGATGTGGCAGGAGGTCTTGCCGCGTTTTTCGAGGTACCTCTGGTGGTATTCCTCAGCCCGCCAGAAGGTCTGCGCCGGAGTCACTTCGGTCACAATCGGGCCCGAGAACCGGCCGCTCGCATCAACGGCTTTGAGTGAACGCTCCGCGACCTCTCGCTGCGTCTCGTCGTGGAAGAAGATCGCCGAGCGGTACTGGGTGCCCGAATCCGGTCCCTGCCGGTTGAGGGTTGTGGGATTATGGTTGCTCCAGAACACCTTCAGCAGCTCCTGATACGAGACCTTGTCCGGATCGAACTCCACTTGCACGACCTCGGCATGGCCGGTCTGGTCGGTGCACACGTCTTCATAGGTCGGGTTGTCTAGGTGGCCACCCATGTAGCCGGAAATGGCGTCGTCTACGCCGTCGATCTGCCGGAATGTCGCTTCAACTCCCCAGAAACAGCCGGCGCCGAAAGTTGCCAGTGCGCTCATCGTCTTATCTCCTGATGTACTTACTTGCGAAGTCGGATTGAGCGAGCCAGCCGGCCGCCCACAAGCACCGCTCCCGTCCCCACGACCAGAATGATGAGCCGGTACGAGGTCGGTTCGACCGCGGAGCCCTTGACCAGCGAGGCCACTGTTACCAACGCGAAGAGACCCGCCACAATTCCAGCGTGAAGCAGGCGCTTGCGGCCGGCGATGGTTCCGGCCAGGAATCCAGCCAGAACCTGAGCCACGGCGAAGACCAGGATTCCCAAGCTGACCGCACCGGTCCCCGGCTCGGCGTCTCCACCGAACAGCTGAGCGACGACGCCCATCCCGGTCGCGGCACCCACGAGGTACCCCAGAATCACACCCAGCGCACTGCGCAGCGTCTTCATTCCATGCGGCTCCGCCGCCGCACCATACCAGAGAGTTTCGGACCGCCTTGCCGCGGACAGAGGCGAGTACGCGCCTATCTTTTCTTCGGCAGATAGAGGTCCGTGATCGTGCCTTCGTAGGCCTCGGCGGCGAAGGCAAGGGTCTCCGAAACCGTCGGGTGCGGGTGCACCGTCAGGCCGATGTCGCCCGCCTCGCAGTCCATCTCGAGTGCCAGCGTGGCCTCCGAAATGAGATCTCCGGCCCCGGGGCCGACAATACCGGCACCGATGAGGCGGTTCGTCACCGGATCAAAGAGCAGTTTGGTCGATCCGTCCGACCTGCCCATGCCGAGCGAGCGGCCGCTCGCGGCCCACGGAAACTTGGCTTTCTCGTAGGCGCGGCCGGACGCCTTCGCTTCCAGCTCGGTCAACCCGACCCAGGCGATCTCGGGATCGGTGTAGGCCACCGACGGAATCGCCCGCGCATCGAACGAGCTCTTCTCCCCGGCCGCGTTCTCGGCCGCGACCTTGCCCTGGTGAGTCGCCTTGTGGGCGAGCATCGGCTGGCCGACGATGTCGCCGATGGCGAAGATATGGGGCCGGTTGGTGCGCTGCTCTCGATCGACGGCGATGAACCCGCTCTCGTCTACCTCTACGCCGGCGGCTTTCGCGTCGAGGAGATCTCCGTTGGGTCGCCGCCCCACCGCGATCAATACGCGCTCGAAGTTCAAGGTCTCAGAGCCACCCGGCCTTTCCAGCCGCGCCGCCAACCCAGAGCCGTCATCCAGGCTTTCGATGCCCGCCACCCTGGTCTCGAGATGGACGCGGGCACCCATCTGTTTCTTGAGGCGAAGCTCGAGGGGACGGACGAGGTCCGGATCACAACCGGGTATCAACCCGTCCAGCATCTCGACAACCGTCAAACGAGTGCCGAGCGCCCCGTACACCATCGCCATCTCGAGCCCGATGATTCCCCCGCCGACCAGCAGGAGACTCTTAGGCACGTCCGGTAGCTCCAGTGCATCGGTAGAGTCCATCACCCTGGGGTCGTCGTATGGCACGCCCGGGATCTTCAGCACTCGAGAGCCCGTGGCGATGATCGCTTGACCGAAGCTCACGCTCCGTGTTTCTTCCGCTCCGGTGATCTCGATCTGATGAGGGCCGGCGAACCGGGCGGAGCCCTGGATCACGTTCACCTTGCGGCGCTTGGCCATATCCGAGAGCCCGCCGGTCAAGCGCCCGACGACCTCGTCCTTCCAGGCGCGCAGGCGCCCGAGATCCACCTGCGGCTCTCCAAAGGAGACGCCATGCTCGGCGAGCTTATCCGCCTCGTTCATCACCTCCGCGACGTGCAGCAGCGCCTTCGACGGGATGCACCCCACGTTCAGGCATACGCCCCCGAGCGCCGGATAGCGTTCGACAAGAGTCACCCTCATCCCGAGGTCGGCGGCTCGAAACGCCGCCGCGTAGCCGCCTGGGCCGGCGCCCAGAACTACCAGCGGCGTGTCGAAGGCCGATACCTCGAGCGTAGGCGCAGCCGGAGCCGAAGCTGGTTCGTAAGATCGCGCCTTCTCGCTCTTCGCGGCCTGATCGGGCTCCGGCGGATCCGAGGCGGCGGCCTCGAGGAGCAGAATCACCGAGCCCTCCCGAACCTTGTCGCCGGTCTTGACCTTGATCTCGTGTACCGTCCCGGCCAGGGGGGACGGCACGTCCATGGACGCCTTGTCGCTTTCGAGAGTGATCAGGCCGTCCTCGGCGGCCACTCGATCGCCCTCGGTGACCAGGACCTCGACGACGTCAACCGCCTCGTCGGTGCCAAGCTCGGGAATCCGGACTTCAGTGAGATCGGCCATCTACAGAATCAGCCTGCGGATGTCCGAGAGCACCCGGGCCAGGTAGGTCGTGAACCGCACCGCCATAGCGCCGTCGATCACCCGGTGGTCATAAGACAACGACAGCGGCAGGATGAGTCGTGGCCGAAACGCCTCGCCGTCCCACACCGGCTCGGTCCGCGAGCGCGAAACGCCCAGAATCGCCACCTCGGGCCAGTTGACGATCGGCGTGAAGAACTTGCCTCCGATGCCGCCGAGACTCGAGACCGTGAAGCTGGCGCCTCGAATCTCATTGGGGGTCAGCTTACGGTCCCGCGCCCTCGCGCTGACCTCGGCAAGCTCGCGCGCCAGTTCGAACACGCCCTTCCGGTCCACGTTTCGGATCACCGGAACCACGAGGCCTTCCGGAGTGTCGACCGCCACGCCCAGGTGGTAGTACTTCTTGACCACAAGGTGCTCGCCGTCGGCTTCCAGAGAGGCGTTGACCCGCGGATACTCCTGAAGCGCGGCGACTACCGCCTTCATCACAAACGCCAGCGGAGTCAGGCTGAAGCCGTGCTCCTTGGCGCGGGCTCTGTGTTCCTGGCGGAACGCCTCGAGCTCTGTGATGTCGCTCTCGTCGTGCTGGGTCACGTGCGGGATGGTCAGCCAGCTCCGTGACAGGCTGGGTCCGGAGATCTTCTGGACTCGCGTGAGCGGTTGGCGCTCGATCTCGCCGAACTTGGAGAAATCGATTACCGGCAACTGGGCCGGAGCTGCGCCCGGGCCCGCGGCCGGCCGCGAGAGGGTCTCCTTGACGAATTGCTCGACGTCTTCGCGCAGGATCCGGGCCTTACGGCCACTGCCGCGGACCCGGGTGAGATCCACGCCGAGCTCGCGCGCGAATCGGCGAATCGCCGGCGAGGCGTAGACCTTCGAGAAATCGGGCGCGACAGGCGCGCCGTCAACCTCCGATGCCGGCGCCGGGCGAGTCGCTTCGGCCAAGCGCTGGGAGGGCGCTCTCTCGTCAGCCGCTGGCGCGAGCTCGGTATCCGAGCTCGCCCGCTCGCCGGTTGCCTCTTCTTGTTGCTTCGGGTCGGGCTCTGGGGCGGGTGGCTGCGCGGTCGTTGGCGCTGGCTCGGGTTCGGGTTCGGGTTCGGCCTCGGTAGGCTCTTCCTGTTCGTCGGAGTCGGCCATCACCTCCAGCGTGAGAATCACACTGCCCTCGCGCACCTTGTCCCCGGCCTTGACTTTGACTTCCTGGACCGTTCCCGCGAACGGAGCCGGCACGTCCATGGTCGCTTTGTCGCTCTCGAGTGAGATCAACGAGTCGTCTCTGGCGACCCGGTCTCCACCCGCGACCAGCACTTCGACGACGTCGACTTCGTCGATGTCACCGAGCTCGGGGATCGTGACTTCGCGGATCTCGTTCATGACTTCCAGGGCTCGGTCCGATCGCTTTCGATCTCGTACTTCGCCAGGGCCTCGGCCACGCGCTCCATCGGAACGGTGCCCTCATCGGCCAGAGCCTTGAGTGTCGACACCACAATGTGCCGGCGGTCGACTTCGAAGAAGGCGCGCAGCCGCTCCCGCGTGTCGCTGCGGCCAAAGCCATCGGTTCCCAGGGTCGCGTAGCGACGCTTGACGAACGGACGGATCTGCTCGGCGAAGGCTCGGATGTAGTCCGTCGCCGCGACCACCGGCCCTTCGGTCGGACCCAGCATCGCCTCTACGTGGCTGGTTCGCTGCTCTTCGAGAGGATGCAGACGGCTCCAGCGCTCGGCCTCGCGGCCGTCCCGCTGTAGCTGGTTGAAGCTCGGAGCGCTCCAGACATCCGCGGCGACCCCGAAGTCCTCGCGCAAGAGATCCGCCGCTGCTTCGACCTCACGAAGGATCGCCCCCGAGCCGAGAAGCTGAGCCCGAGGAGCGCCCGACGCCTCCTCGGCCGCGCGCAGCCGGTACAGGCCCTTGCGGATTCCATCTTCGGCGCCTTCCGGCAGAGAGCCGTGCCGGTAATTCTCGTTCAGAACGGTGATGTAGTAGAAGGTGTCTTCGTTGTCGGAGTACATCCTGCGCAGTCCGTCCTGCACGATCACGGCGAGCTCGTAGCCGTAGGTTGGGTCGTAGGCCCTGCAGGTCGGAACCGTGGCGGCCAGGAGATGGCTGTGGCCGTCCTGGTGCTGGAGGCCCTCGCCGTTGAGAGTCGTTCGGCCGGAGGTCGCGCCCATGAGGAAGCCGCGAGCCCTCATGTCCGCCGCTTTCCAGATCAGGTCGCCGACGCGCTGGAATCCGAACATCGAATAGAAGATGAAAAACGGGATCATGTGAAGCCCGTGATTCGTGTACGAGGTGCCGGCGGCGATCCAGGAGCACAGCGAGCCGGCCTCCGAGATACCCTCCTGGAGGATCTGTCCGTGCTTCTCCTCACGGTAGTAGGCGAGCTGGTCGCGATCCTCAGGGGTGTAGAGCTGTCCCGTGGGAGCGTAGATTCCGACCTGCCTGAACATGCCTTCCATGCCGAAGGTGCGGGCCTCGTCGGCGACGATCGGCACGACCCGATCCTTGATTCCCCTGTCGCGAGTCAGCGTCATCAGGAGGCGCACGAAGGCCATCGTGGTCGACAGCTCACGATCCCCACTGCCCTCGAGCAGCACGCTCAGGGTCGACAGATCCGGAACCTGCAGCGGCTCGGCGCGATTCAAGCGGGCGGGCAGATAGCCCCCGAGCGCTTCGCGCCGTTCGCGCAGATAGCGGATCGGCGCGCTGTCTTCAGCCGGCCTGTAGAAGGGCAGGTCGTCCAGTTGCTCCACCGTGATCGGAATGTTGAAGCGATCCCGGAAGTGGCGTAGAGACTCCTCGCCGATCTTCTTCTGCTGATGGGTGATGTTCTGGCCTTCTCCCGCCTCGCCCATGCCGTAGCCCTTGACCGTCTTGGCCAGGATCACCGTCGGCTGGCCGGTGTGGCGCACCGCCGCGGCATAAGCGGCATAGACCTTTTGTGGATCATGCCCGCCGCGCTTCAAGCGCCAGAGGTCCTCATCGGACATATCGGCGACCAGATCCAGAAGTTCGGGGTACTTGCCGAAGAAATGTTCGCGGACGAACGCACCGTCGTTGGCCGCGTAGGCCTGGTACTCGCCGTCCACGACCTCTTCCATACGCTGTCGCAGAAGGCCCGACTGGTCACGAGCGATGAGCGGGTCCCAGTTCGATCCCCAGATCACCTTGATGACGTTCCAGCCCGCACCGCGAAACACGGCTTCGAGCTCTTGGATGATCTTGCCGTTGCCGCGCACCGGCCCGTCGAGCCGCTGCAGATTGCAGTTGATGACGAAAACCAGGTTGTCGAGCTTCTCCCGCGTCGCAAGCGAAATCGCGCCCAGGGACTCGGGCTCGTCCATCTCACCGTCGCCCAGGAAGGCCCAGACCTTGCGCCCTTCGGTCTCGACCAAGTCCCGGTTGTGAAGGTATTTCATGAACCGAGCCTGGTAGATCGCCGAGATCGAGGTCAGACCCATCGAGACCGTCGGGAACTGCCAGAACGAAGGCATGAGCCAGGGGTGTGGGTAGGAGGACAGGCCGTTGCCCCCGACCTCTACCCGAAAGCTGTTCAGCTGGTCCTCGCTGATCCGGCCCTCCATGAAGGCGCGCGCGTAGACCCCGGGCGAGCTATGGCCCTGGAACATGACCAGATCACCGCCGTGCGTGTCGTCCGGCGCCCGGAAGAAGTGGTTGAAGCCGACCTCGAAGAGATTCGCCACCGATTGGTAGGAAGCGATGTGCCCGCCCAGGCCGCCACCCTTGCGGTTGGCCTTGACCACCATGGCCATCGCATTCCAACGAATGATCGACTTGATGCGGCGCTCGAGCGAAGGATCGCCGGGCCGGCGCGCCTCCTGGTGGGGCGGAATCGTGTTCACGTAGGCCGTGGTCGCGTTGTAGGGAAGGTAGGCGCCGCTTCGGCGCGCCTTGTCTACCAGGGACTCGATCAGGAAATGCGCCCGGTTCGGCCCGTCACGCTCGATGACCTCCTCGAGCGCTTCTTTCCATTCGCGGGTCTCCTGGGGATCGATGTCCTCGGGAGCCGACTTCTTCTCGAGTTCCACTGTCATGTGCTGATCTCCTGGGGTTCGCGGGGACCTCGGCGCATTCTACTGAAAGAGCCGCGTCTGTTCATAAACCGAACATTCGATCTTTTTATGAAACCACCCAGGCGACCCGCTGCAGGCGAAATGCCTTACAGAGCGCGTACGTGGATTCTCGACAGAGAGCGTTCTTCGCCGACTTCGACCCAGGCGATGAACAGGTCCTCGGCGACGCGCTCGAGAATCGGGAAGCCGCTGGCGCGCCCCGGGCTGGTCAGGGCGACCTCTCTCGGCTCCTCCATCGAGCCATCGGGCCGCACGCGGCGTAGCCGAATCTCGGCCTGGTCGCCCGTCTGGGCGACCCAGCTGACCCAGGCCGAGCCATCGGCGATCATCGACAGGTCGACTCGCCCGAGAACCAGAGTGTCCTCTGCCGACGCCTCGACGACCCGAGCGGGTCCGAAGCTCTTGCCCGAATTCCCAGAGAATGCGACCAACACCCGGGAGGTATCCCCGGCCGCCGTGAACCACGCGGTTGCCGTCGAAGCACCTCGAGAATCGACCGCCGGTCCGTTGACCGGACAGCCCGCGATCTTCCAGCCATCCGAATGAACGGCATACGGCTCGGTCCAGCCGATGCCCAGACCCCGCACCGCAAACACGTCCCTGACCTCTTCCTCGGAGCGATCGCGATAGACCACGAGCGGTCCCTCCTCGGTCATCACAGCGTCCGTGCCGCAGCACTCGCAGACTCGCGCATCGACGACACTCTCGACCGGCTCTCCGGCGCCCACCAGCGCAGTGCGAAGCGTCATCGGCCCACCGTCGATCATTCCTCTGCCGTCCAGCCAGAAGGCCCGCGCGCCCTCGGGCTGCTCGACGAACGACACAAAGCCGTGCTCGGTCGGCGTGTCGTCGGCGTTGAGTTTCCCCAGGGGCTCCCAGCTCGCGCCGCCGTCGGTCGACCGCGCCAGGAAGACCGAATAGGCGTAGGTGTCTTCAGCGGTCTTCGCCAGCCAGTGCGCGTAGAGGGTGCCGTCTCCCGATTCGACGAGCTCTGGAAAATCCGCCCAGTTGGCGAAGAAATCCGAGCCCTCGGCGATCGAGACCGGCTCGGACCAGCCGCCGTCCTCGAGACGGGCGAAGCAAAGCCGATGGCCGGCGCCGCCGCCGGCCATCGTTACCGGCTCGAGCCAGGTCGCCGCGAGCCTTCCCGACACCGTCGCGAGGTTGGGCGCAAACGCACCGCTCGTCGCGGGCGGATCGTCGACGACCAACCCATTGGCTTGGTCCGCCGCCGTCGAGCCTGCGCCGACGTCGGTCACCGGCGGCCCGCAGGCAGCCAGCGCCACGACCAAGCCGAGGAGAGCGAGCGGAAGGGTGCTCGCGGCCAGCCTGCAGCCGTCAGGCCTTCCGATCAGTTCGCCTCCACGACTGCGCAGGCCAGGCGCGAGCCCGCCGCGCCCGTAGGCTGCGACACCAGATCGTCGGCCTTCTCGTGAAGTATCACGCCTCGCCCGATCACCGAATTGGCGCCGGCACCGACGGTGATCATGTCCGAGGTCATCTCGAGATGCGCGGACCCGTTCTCTCCAACCTCGATATTGCCCAGATCGCCGGCGTGCCGCTCAGCATCCGCGGGACCGCCGTGCGGCGCTTCGGTGGGGTTGAAGTGCCCGCCGGCGGATTTGAAGTCTTCGGAGCTGCAGTCGCCGATGTCGTGAATGTGAAGACCGTGAGTCCCGGGAGGCGCGCCTTCGATGTGGGCGGTGATCGAGACCACGTCGCCCTCCTGGGTGAACATCAGCATTCCAGACACGGTCATGTCGGCCCGCGACCTGAGCGTCGCCTGCGCAGTCATCGACTCAGGAGCGGCTGCTTTCACCGGCGCCGGCGCGGCTGCTTCTTCCTTCTTGGCGCAACCCAGCGCCGCAATCAATGCGACCGTCGCGACCGCTGTCGACTTCATCCATCTCGAATTCTTCATTGCCAGTCTCCTCCTTGAGGTCGAGGCCGAGTCTATCCCGGCGCAGCCGGGTGCCGCCCGAGGTCAGCCGTCGACCAGCTCGAGGCGAACCCGCATGCCCTTGCGCACCACGACGATCTCCAGCGGTACCGCCTCCTCGTCATCGGTCAGAACGAGGTCCATCTTGCCGCGCCAGTGTGGCCGCCCCGGTTTGGACACACCGCGAATCGCATAGGAGCGAGTGGCGACCGGGCGCCCGTTGAGCCTGGCGAGACCCCGCCCGAGTGGCTGGATGATCACCGGATTGAGCCGGCCGCTGGACCAGATCTCGGCCTCCTGGGAGCGTGTCGGCAACTCCTGTCTCAAGTAGTAGATCGACGACGCCAGATCGAGCGCGTCGACGCCGTCCGCGCTGCGCTCTTTTCGCTTGGACTCACCCCGGAACCGCTGCGCCGACCAGGCTCTGACCGTTCGTCGAACCAGCGGATCGATCTCGGCTCCGTATAGCCAGTACTCGTCGCGTTTGCCCTCTCGCGAGGAGATCCGCAGCTCTGTGACCAGGAGATCTCCTGAGCCCGCGTCGGTCGTCAACCGCCCTTCACCACGTCCCGGAATGAACATCCGGGCCATCACGCCCTTGAAGCCGCCCAGGGTCCATTTGTACTCGAAGCTCTCCGGCAGTTCCCGGCCACCGTTCGCCGCCCGAGCGACCTCGCCCGTCGAGACGAACAGAAATAGAACGGCCGCGACGCGAAGAAAGGTCATCGTTCCTACGCTAAAGCAAGAACGCGGCCATGGCCTGGCTCGCCTCCGTTCGGCGCCCAATGCTGTGCTAGCCTTTCGCGGCTCGTTTCCCGCCGCCTTTCGATCCCTACGGAGGACCTCCATGTTTCGTCGGTTCGCTATCGCCATAGTTTCGCTTTCACTCGCGGCCGCCGCTTCGGCCGAAGTCAAGACTCCGGAGGAGTTCCTGGGGCACCCTGTCGGGGCGGATCGCAAGCTCGCACCCTATCCCAGAGTCCTCGAGTACCTCGAGCACGTGGCCGAGGGCTCGGACCGCGTGTCGATAGACAGGCTTGGGGAATCAACGCTCGGGAACGAAATGTGGGCGATGGTCCTGACCTCGCCATCCAACCAGGGTCAACTCGAGAATCATCGCGAGTTGTCCCGCCGGCTCGCCAGTGGAGAAGAGGTCGATCCGGAAGCGGCCGAGGCGATGGTCGGCGCCGGCAAGGTGCTGGCGCTCGTAACCTGCACGATTCACTCGACCGAGGTCGGCTGCACGCAGATGGCGACCGAGTTCGTTCACGACTTCGCGACCACAGAGGATCCCAAGCGGATCGCCTGGATGGAGGACGTGATTCTGCTGCTCATGCCTTCGATCAACCCCGACGGCCAGGTGATGATCGTCGACTGGTACGACAAGCACGTGGGCACCGAGTTCGAGGGCGGTCGCATGCCGTGGCTCTACCACCACTATGTGGGCCACGACAACAATCGGGACTTCTACATGCTGACGCAGAAGGAATCCCGGGTGGTCAACGACGTCCTCTACCACCGCTGGTTCCCGCAGGTGTTCGTCGACGAGCACCAGATGGGATCGTCGAGCGTTCGGATGTTCGTGCCTCCACAGACCGATCCCCTGGCGCTCGAGATCCATTCGTTGATCTTCCGCCAGGCGGACCTGATCGGTACCAATATGTCCTACCGGCTCGAGGAGGCGGACAAGCTCGGCGTTGGCCACAACATGATCTACGACAGCTACTGGCCGGGTGGTACCCGCAATACTGCCTGGTGGAAGAACGTAACCGGCCTTCTGACCGAAGTCGCCAGCGTGCGCATCGCAACTCCGATCTATATCGATCCGGGCGAGCTGCGCGGTGGCCGCAAGGGCCTGCCGGAGTACAAACGGCGCGCCAACTTCCCGTCGCCCTGGCCAGGCGGCTGGTGGCGGCTACGTGACATCGTCGACTACGAGCTGATCGCCACCTGGGCACTGGTCGAGTCCTGCTCACAGTACAAAGAGGAGATCCTGCGCAACTTCCACCGGATGGCGAGAGAGGCGGTCGAGGCCGGAGCAAGCGAACCGCCCTATGCCTGGATTGTCGCGCCGGATCAGCACGATCCCGTCGCCGCTTCACTCCTGGTCGACCTGCTCCTGCGGCACGGCGTGCGGGTGGCCGCCGCCGCCGGGGACTTCACCGTGGGCCGGACCACCTATCCGGCCGGAACGCGGGTCATTCCGGCGGCTCAGCCCTACCGGGCTTTTCTGCAGTCCATGCTGCGTCCACAGCGCTATCCGGAGATCCGGCCGTACGCCGATGGCCCGATCTTTCCGCCCTACGACGTCACCTCCTGGTCACTGCCGATCTCAATGGGCGTCGAGGTCGTCGAGAGCGGAGAGCCGGTGCTCGCCGGTCTCTCGGATCTCGAGGAGCCTCGGTGGCCGGACGCCTCGGTCGAGCCGGCGCCCGCCTCGGGCGGCTATCTGATCTCGCACGCCGCGGACTCCGCATTCACTGCAATCAACCGGCTGCTGAAGAAGGACAAGGAGCTTTACTGGCTGCGCGCGGCGCCCGAGGGCGGCCGGACCGGGGACATCTACATCCCGGCTGGCTCGATCGCGGCGGACGAGCTCGCCGCTCTGGTCGAGGATCTCCATCTGCCCGTTCGAACGACCGGCGCCTCGCCCTCGGGCCCGGCCTACCGCACCGGACGCCAGAGAGTCGGTTTGTTCAAGCCGTGGGTGGCGTCGATGGATGAGGGCTGGACACGCTTTCTTCTCGAAGGCTACGAGTTCCCCCACGTCAACCTCTCGAATCAAGACATCAGGAGCGGGGACTTCACCAAGACCACCGACGTCATCCTCCTGCCGGACGTCAGCAAATCGATCATCGAGAAAGGCGAGCCCAGCTCACCGGACCGGCGCCGGTTCTTCTCGCCGCTGCCGGGCGACTACTCCGGCGGTATCGAAAAGGAGGGCTCGGAGAAGATCAAGGAGTGGGTGAAGAAAGGCGGGACTCTAGTGGCGCTCGACTCGTCCACCGAGTTCGCAATCGATCTCTTCGAGCTGCCGATGCGAGACGCGCTCAAAACCGAGAAGGTCTCGGCGCCGGGGACCCACCTGAGGATCCTGGTCGACGTCGAGCACCCGCTCGGCTATGGCATGCGCCAGGAAGAGGCCGCCTACTTCGCCGGTTCGCCGGCCTTCACGACTCGAATACCGGATGCCCGTTTCGATCGCCGCGTAGTCGCACGCTACCCCGACCACCGCGACGACATCCCGGTGTCGGGCTACATAGAAGGCGCCGAGCATCTGGAGCGCAAGGCGGCGGTCGTCGAGTACACCGTCGCCGAGGGTCGTGTCATCCTGATCGGCTTTCGAGCGCAGCACCGTGCTCAGCCACATCGCACCTTCAAGCTCCTCTTCAATGCGCTGCTTTTCGGCGGCCTCGAGGAAACCGAGCTCTGACCTCGCCACAGGCAAGCGATTGCGGCTCCGAAGAGGATTCGATAGGATCTTCACAACCCTGAAGGGAGCTTTGATGACTCGTCAATTCGTGACTGCGATCGCGGTCGCCGTTGTTGTCGCCGGCCTGGGTCTCGTCTTCCCCAGTCCCGCCCGAGCTCAATGCCTGGATCGCGGCGCCTGTCGCGAGATCAAGGCCGAGATCACGAAGCTCAAACCCGACCTGCGCGTGGCCAAGCGAGAGTTCAAGCAGATCCGTCGGGCGCTTCGCGCTCTGCCCAAGGGAAGTGACCGCTGGCTCGCCAAGCGCGAGGATGCCAAGGACGCCAAGAGGGCACTGCGAGCGGTCAAGCGCGAGTTTCGAGCTCTCAAGCAGGACTTTCGCCACCAGGGCTGCGGCAGCTGCTGAGCCGCCGGAACTAGCAGAAGCCCGGGTGAGCCGAGGCGATCGGCTTGCGAGTACCGTAGGATTCGCTGGTGGGAACATCGGATTCATCCGTGCGGGGCTGGGGCGGGAGCGCGGTACCGGGCATCGAGGTGCGCAGCGAGGATCTGGCTTCGATCACCCGCGGCGCCTCTCTGACCCGTGGCCTGGGCCGGTCCTACGGCGATTCGTCCCTGCCGGCGCCCGGCAACACTTCGATTGCGGGCTCGGTCCTTGCCGACCGCATCCTCGACTTCGACCAGGACTCCGGACAGCTACGCGCCGAGGCTGGCCTCACGATCGGCGAGATCCAGCGCCTCTTTCTGCCACGCCATTGGAGCTTCCCGGTCCTGCCCGGCACGCAGTTCATTACTCTGGGTGGCGCGGTCGCAGCCGACGTGCATGGCAAGAACCACCACATCGACGGAACCGTCGGCCGTCACGTCACGGCACTCCTGATCCGCACCGCCGAGGACAAGATCGTACGATGCTCGCGAAGTGACAAGGAGGACCTCTTCGGCGCGACGATCGGCGGCATGGGCCTGACCGGACACATTCTGGAGGTCGAGATCTCGCTCAAGTCCATCCCGTCGCCCTGGATCTGGGCCGAGAGCGAGCGTGTGGACGGGATCGACGCCTTTATCAGCGCGCTCGAAGGCGCCGCTAGGGACTGGCCCTACACGGTGGGATGGATGGACGCTCTGGCGCAGGGCAACCGTCTCGGCCGGGGCATCTTGATCCGCGGCCGGTGGGCCGAGCCTTCGGAAGCACCCACCGAGCCACCGAAGCCGAAACGGCGATTCACCGTTCCGTTTCGGCTTCCCGGTTGGACCCTGAACTCTCTGTCGATGCGTGCCTTCAATACTCTCTTTTTTCACAAGCACCCCAAGCGGCTCAGACGCGGGATCAAACATCCGGAGAGCTTCTTTCATCCGCTCGACTCCGTTCGGCACTGGAATCGAATCTACGGACGCCACGGGTTCACCCAGCACCAGTGCGTCTTGCCCGAAAAGGAGCGCCCCGGAGCGACACGCCGTTATCTCGAGGCCCTGACCCGCGGGCGACTGGGATCGTTTCTGTGTGTGATCAAGGACTGTGGTCCCGAGGGGGAGGGGCTGCTGTCGTTTCCCCGGCCCGGGATCTCCGTCGCCGTGGACCTGCCGATGCGCGCGCGCACGCAGAGGCTCATCGACGAGCTCAACGCGCGGGTTCTCGAGGAGGGCGGTCGCATCTACCTCGCCAAGGACGCGCTGTCCCGGCCCGAGCACTTCCGGGCAATGGAACCGCGCCTGGAGGCGTTCGGCATGGTGCGCCGAAGGTGGGACCCGGAGGGCCGCCTCATGAGCGCTCAATCGGTGCGTCTGATGGGGGACTCCGCATGAAGGTCACGATGCTGGGTGCGACGAGAGGCATGGGCCGGGCCTTGAGCCGGCTTCTGACTGAACGCGGAGACCGGCTGTTTCTACTGGGGCGCGATCCGGAGGAACTCGACAAGGCCACGCGGGATCTCGAGGTCCGCGCAGGAAACGACCACACCTTCGGGCACGCGCACTGCGACCTCGAAGAACCGGAAGGCTTCGCCACAGCGCTCGACCACGCGGTCGCCACTCTGGGCGGTCTCGACTGCGTCGTCGTGTCGGCCGGCATCTTCCAGCCCCAGGCGGAGCTCGAGGAAAACATCTCGGCGACTCGCCGGCTGCTCGACGTCGACTTCGCACGGACGGTCGAGTTCTGCGAGCAGGCGCGCCGACGACTGCTCGCTGGGGGCGGCGGCACGCTTTGCGTATTCAGCTCGGTGGCCGGCGAGCGTGGACGCAAGCCGGTCGTCATCTATGGCGCTGCCAAGGCCGGACTGACTCGGTATCTGGAGGGGCTGGACCACAAGTTCCGCCGCCAGGGGCTGGTCACGGTGTGCGTCAAGCCGGGCTTCGTAAAGACCGGCCTGACCGCCGGACTCTCACCTCCCCCGTTCGCTGGTGAGCCCGACGAGGTGGCACGGAGAGTCCTCCGGGCGATCGACCGCGGGTCGCCAGTGGTCTACGCGCCGGCCGCCTGGTGCTGGATCATGCTGGTGATTCGGAAGCTTCCCCGCGCTGTCATGCGACGAATCGAATTCTAGAAGACCTGATCGCTCGGGCCATCGAGCCGGAGACCTGCCCACCCATTCTGATGGGGCGCGCTACTGCCCCAACATGTTTCGGACGCCTACCGCCGTCTTGCTACCATTTCGCCGGTGACAGGACGCTTGTGCTTTTCAGGCATGATCCTGCTGGCCGTGGCAGCAGGCCCACTTCGGGCGGCGAGACATCCCGAGTTGGTCGAGGTCGAGAGTACCCTCTGCGCCGAGTGTCACGAGGACAAATTGGCCGGCTCGATGGCACACGCCCCGGCGGAAGAAGACTGCACGACCTGTCACGAGATCACCATATCCGAGGAAGCAACAACCGTAGTTCTGATGGACACCGGGCCGGCACTTTGCCTGCTCTGCCACGACGACAAAGAGGACGCCGTCGAGCTCAACCTCGCGACCCCTCACATGCCGGCGAGCGATTCCTGCTTGACGTGTCACGACCCGCACTCCGGCGCGGAGCCGGCCGTCCTGATAGGCCCGACCTTGGAATTGTGTGCCGAGTGTCACGACCTGGTGGATCTTGGCGAGAGTCACGGCGGCCAGCTGCTGCCGAAAACCGATTGCGCGACCTGCCACGACCCCCACGGATCCGAGAATCCACGAATGCTCGCTGCCTCGCGTCTTCACGCTCCGTTCGAAGGCGGCAGCTGCGACGCGTGTCATCGTGCCCCGTTCGGAGAGCGCATCCGGTTGCGCGTCCGGGGCGAGCGCCTTTGTGCCGCTTGCCACGGAGAGTTGGCGAAAGACACGCCGTCTTCCGGCAGCGTGCACGCGGCCCTTCAGGGGACCAGGGGCCGGGCCGGCTGTCTGTCATGCCACGACCCCCACATGAGCGACAACAGGTCGCTGCTCAAGCACCGAGGTCCGACCCTCTGCTCTTCTTGCCACGACAGGGTCGCCGAGGCGGCGACCGCGAAGACGGGACACGCGCCCGCGGCGGACGATTGTCTGAACTGTCACCAGCCGCATGTTTCGAATCAACCTCGGCTGCTGTCGGAGCCTCGCGGCCAACTCTGTGGCGTCTGCCACGACCTCGAGCCTCCGCCGAAACGCGCGCCGCCGACCGACCTCGATATCGCGGGAGCGGCCCAGGGGAACTACGGGCCGAGCACGGTCGTCCGGGCTGGCGACCATGACAACGGCACCGCCCAGCCTTCACTCTGCGCCGCCCCATTTCCCCCGGACACCTGGAACGGCGAGATCGTGATCTGCGAGCGCGGCGCGGTCCTGCGCATTCTCAAGAGCAAGAACATCCGTGCCGGCGGCGCCGGTGGACTGATTCTCGTCAACAGGGCGGACGGCCCCACCGGCGTCTTCGCGGACGCTCACAGCCTGCCGGCGATTCATCTCGAGAGCGCCGCCGCCGCGCCGCTGGCTTCGTGGCTGAGCAAGGCGGGGGACCACCGGGGCCGGATCGAAAGCGGGCGGCTGGTGCTGTCGGCGCCGGAGGTTCCGGCTCCGGCCGAGGGCGAGCTGGCGGCCGCTCACCTCGGCGCCGACCTGCAGTCACTCGACTGCGCGAGTTGTCATTCACCGCACGGAGCCGGCCATCCCAGCCTCCTCGCCGAGAACCTGCATGCACCGGTGGAAGACGGCTGCGACACCTGTCACGACGGGCGCTTCGACCAGTTGATAGAAAGTGGCTCGGAGCTATGTCTCTTCTGTCACGACGGCATCCTCGAGGCCGCCCAGAACGCACCCGTGCCGCACGAAGCCCTCGAGCTCGGCGAGTGCACGGATTGCCACAACCCTCACGCGTCGGCCCAGCCGAAGCTGGTAAAGGCTCCAGGAGCCGGCCCCTGCGCCGACTGCCACGACGAACAGACACCCGCGGAGGGAGAGGTGGCCCATGCCGCCATCGACCTGGTGGGCTGTCGAGCCTGCCACGAAGCCCACGGCGGCGCCAATGAGAAGCTTCTGCGTCAGACCGGACCCGGACTCTGTCTTTCCTGCCACTCGCCCGGAGCGGCGGTGATCGCCGAGGACGGCCGGGGCGCGACACTCGCCAACCGGTTCGATGTGACGGTCACCTCAGCGAACGCGGTTCGGCCGGTCATCCTCTCTCCCGATGGCCAGCGCGACCATCCGGTTACCGGGCACCGGACGATCGGCCAAGCTACTGAAGACGAGATCCGCGACGCCCGGGTGGAGACGGACTTCACTGGAGAGCTGACGTGCCTTGCATGTCACGATCCCCACAAGGGCCGCTCGGCGAAGCTCTTCCGATGGAACGCCACGAGCGTCTCCGAAGCCTGCGCGGCCTGCCACACGAAATAGGTAGAGACGAGTATGCGTTCCACTTCCAAGACTCTGTCCATCCTGGTCCTGGCGGTTGCTCTCACAGCACCCGGCTCTGCCGGCGGCGACAAGAAGGCCTCCAAGAAAACCGCGGCCGAGGATCCGTACGCCGACTACGTATGGCCTCCTCCGCCCGATGACCCAAGGATCAAGCTCGTGGCCGTGATCGCCGGGCGGGCCGACGTCGAAGCCAAGGGCAAGCTCAAACGAATCCTGATCGGCGCCTCACCCCAGGAGATCTACGACCGCCTCAGACGCCCGTACGCAGTCGAGTTCGATGGCCAGGGTCGGGTTCTGGTGACCGATCTCGGAACCGCGGCTCTGATCCGCTTCGACAAGCAAGAAGGCCGAATGGACGTGCTTGGTACGCGCGGGGCGCTGCGGCTGAAACAACCGCTCGGTCTCGAGGTCGGTCCAGACGGGACGATCTACGTGGCCGACATCGGCCTGAAGAGTATCGTTGCACTGGATGCGGAGGGAAAACTGCTTCGCGTGTTCGGAAGCCAGGGAGACCTGGTCAACCCCACCGACGCGGCGGTTTCTCCAGACTCCAAGCGCCTGTTTGTCGCGGACTCGAAGGCCCACCGGATCGTCATCTTCGACCTGGAGAGCGGCGAGATTGTCGACTCGTTCGGCGAAAGAGGCGAGGGTGAGGGGCAGTTCAGCTTTCCAACTTCGCTGACCTTCGACGCGAGCGGCAGCCTCTTCGTGGTGGATCAGATCAACGCGCGAGTGCAGGTCTTCGACGGCGACGGCGAGTTCCTCGACGCGTTCGGCGGCCTGGCGGTCGATTTCGGGGGCTTCGTCCGACCCAAGGACGTCGCCGTGGATGAGGTCGGGTTCATCTACGTGACCGACAACGCTTTCAACAACCTCCAGCTCTTCGATGCCGATTTTTCTTTGCTGACCTTCATCGGCGAGGCTGGAAGCACACCCGGCCGGTTCCACGGCGCCTCGGGCGTCGCGGTTCAGGGTGACCACGTCGCCGTCGTCGATCAACTCGGACATCGGGTCCAACTTTTCCGCTTCCTGGCTTCGAAAAGAGAATGAGGAACAACCCGAACAGGCCACTACCTCGCCGGGTGGCAGCAGACCCCTGGAGCTACCCCGATGGGTGTTGGGGCTCGGACCCGTTTCTCGCTATATTTGAAGTTGAAAAAGGGCCCAAATCAACGAGCCCGCGGTTGATAGCGAGCATAGCCTATTCAGTGTGCTCCTCAAACGTCGCCATGATTCGAGGCCAGCCGATGTCACCTTTTCCATAGCATGGGAGCAAAGACAATGAAACGGATCGTCTTCATCGCGGTAATAGTGCTGGCGTGCGCCACTATCGCCAGTGCACAGAACACGGTCGGTAGCTCGCACGACTTGAGCTCGACCGGCCCGGGAGCCACCACGAACGTCAATCGCGTGTGTGTCTTTTGCCACACGCCTCACCAAGCGGCCGCGGCCAACGGCCAGGACCCGTTGTGGAACCACACGCTGTCGGGCACGGCCAGCTACGGCGTCTACGGTAGCGGGACCTTCAACGGCAGCGGCACGATCTCCGACCTCGGCGGCGCGGTAGCCGGCACGGCCTCAGATTCGAACCTCTGCCTGTCGTGCCACGACGGCACGGTATCGGTAGCCGCCTTCTACAACCCGCCGAACGAAGCGCCGATCAACGACAACAACGCCAACGTGGTGATCACGGCCGGCGGCAACGTGACCGCCGCGGGACTGATTACCGGCAATCCGAACGTCGGCACCAACCTGACCGACGATCACCCGGTCAACTTCACCTACGACACCGCTCTGGCGACAGCCGATGGTGGACTCAACGATCCGGCGACGACTCCGGCGGTGGCGGCACTGCTTTCGGCGGGCACGGTCCAGTGCAGTTCCTGCCACGATCCGCACAACACGACCTTCCCGCCGTTTCTGGTCGCTTCCAACGTCGCCAGCGCACTCTGCACAACCTGCCACATCAAATAGACACCGGGCCATACTCCGGTTTGATACGAAGCGGCGAGGGTCATCTCCCCTCGCCGTTTCTGTTTCCGCTCCCGCCGGTTCGGCGGCGAAGAGGGCGCCAGGACAGCGAGCCTCTCCCAAGGGCGACCTCCCAGCCTGGTAGCTTCGGCGACAACGATTACTCCGATCGAATACCTTGACTGCCATGAAGTTCGCTGCTCGCCTGCTTGTGCTGATCGAGGTCGTGGCCGTCCTCACCCCAGGACCGCTCGCCGCTCAGGAGTACGGCCGATGGTGGTGGGACGCGAGGATCGAACTCGGCGAAAGACAAACCGACGGCCTCGTCGACGGGCAGCGAGTTCGCCGCTTCGCAGAGCAAGAGGTCGAGCTCGTGCTCGGCCTGAACGGCTTTCTCGGCGATCCGGCCCTCGGCAACTTTCGACTGGGCCTGGACTTGCTTCTCGGCGACTATGACGGGGCGCGGCTGACCGGATCGGACCGCTTCGGCATGAACCTGTCGATCAACCTCCTGCCACGAGGAGCCTATCCGGCGAGTCTCTCGTATCGGCGCAGTCTTTTCGAGAGCAGAGCCGACGAGAGTATCGACCTTTTCTCGCTTCTCGGTATCGTCGACGTCAGCGATCAATGGGGCGCCAGGCTGCGGATGCGC
>JBHHWO010000058.1:0-26617 GCA_046756565.1 Thermoanaerobaculia bacterium
GAGGGCCGAGGCGCAGAGTCAGGTAGGTCGGGACGGTGACGGAGCCTTTCGGGAGCCCGGGATGAGCGTGCACGAGCGAATCGATTGGCGCGACGTTCGGGGTATTCGCGTCGGCCGTTTCGGTGGGCGCGTCAGCACTACCTGTATCGTCTGGCGTCTGGGAAAGACCTTGATCGACTGCGGTCCGCCGAACCAGTGGCAGGCCGTTCGCAGGTTCGCGCTCGACGAGCCACTCTGCAGGGTGGTCGTGAGCCACCATCACGAGGACCATGCCGGGAACCTTGCGCAGTTCGCTGCCGCGACCGATCTGCCGCTGTTCGCGCCACCCGAGAGCCTGGATTTCCTGGCCGAGGGCTTCACTCTTCAGCTCTATCGGCGTGTCATCTGGGGCCGGCCGGCGACAGCCGTCGCCCGGCCGCTGCCGCCGCAGCTCGAGCTCGAAGACGGCACGATGCTCGAGTCCGTGCTGCTTCCAGGTCACTCGCCGGACATGACCTGCTTCCTGGATCGGCGGCGTGGTGTCCTCTTCGGGGCCGATGTCTTCATCGGCAAGCTACGCTACTTGCGGCGCGACGAGAATCTCACGGGAATCATCACTGGCCTCGAGCGCATCCTGACCTACGACTTCGGGACGCTCCTGTGCTCGCACCGTGGCGTGGTCGAGCCGGCGCACGAGGCGCTCCGCGCCAAGCTCGACCACCTCGTCTCGCTGCGCGACGAGGCACTCGCACTGGCCGACCAGGGGCTCTCGGTTCGTGGGATTGCCAGACGGCTCCTGGGTCCCGAGGACGCGATCAGCCGGCTGAGCCTCGGACACTTCTCGAAACAGAATCTGATAGCTCAGTGCCTGGTGGCTCCTCTATAAATGTCAACGCTAAAGGGCCTACGGGGAATCCCTGACCGGTCGTGGTCGCTGCCGTTGGCTGAGCGGCCAGCGCTACTCGGCATAAACCGGAGCGATTAGGCCGATGAGAGATCCCTACCGCCCCGCCTCGTATGCCTCGAGCTCGAACCACAACTTGTCGCGCGCCTTCTCCCGGTTGCCGATCTCGTTCATAGTCGCGGCGTCGTAGAGGCGGCCGTTGACCATTGTGTGGGTCACGTTCTCGGACTGGCGGATGTCCTCGAGCGGGTTGCCGTCGATGACGACGAGGTCGGCGAGCTTGCCGGGCTCGAGGGAGCCGAGATCGGAGTCCATGCCGATGTAACGGGCGCCTTCGATGGTGGCGGCGCGTATTGCCTGGTGCGGCGTCATGCCGCCCTGGACGAGCATCCAGATCTCCCAGTGGGAGCCCAGACCCTCGCGCTGGCCGTGGGCGCCGATCAAGATGTCGACGCCGGCATCGGCGAGCGCCTTGCACACGCGGGCGTTGTTGAAGTGCCCCCACTCGTCCGCGGGGACGATGCCGCGGCGGCGCGACCTTCGGTCCACGGTCTCTCGAGGCACAAAAGACAAAAGCCGCTCGTTCTCCCAGACGTTGGTCTTGGCGTACCAGTACTCCTCGCCCCAGAGGCCGCCGTAGCCGACCACCAGGGTGGGCGTGTAGCCGACCTTGGCCTCGCCCCAGAGCTGTTTGACGTCGTCGTAGACATTGGCGACGGGAATCGAGTGCTCGATGGTGGTATGGCCGTCGAGAACCTGAGTGAGGTTGTGCATGAAGGTCGAGCCGCCCTCGGGGTAGACGAGGAGGCCGAGCTCGCGGGCGGCGGTCAGCACCTGCTGGCGCTGGTCCCGCCTGGGCTGGTTGTAGGACTTGACCGAAAAGGACCCGACCGCCTTGAGGCGCTTCAGATGAAAGCGCGCGTCGTCGAGTGAATCGATCTCGGCTTTGAACGAGCCGGAGGCGCCGTAGAGGATAGTGCCGGTCGAAAAGACACGTGGAGCGACGATGGCCCCGGCCCTGCCCATCTCGGCCGCGGCGAAGACCTCCGCCGTGTCGTTCGATGGGTCGTGGGTGGTGGTTACGCCGAAGGCGAGCCCGGCGTAGTGGTACCAGTTCTGCTGAGGGATGATCTGCTCCGCGCCGGCGCCGCCGTGGTAGTGGATGTCGACGATGCCCGGGATTACCGTCTTGCCGGTGGCGTCCACCACGTGGGCATCCGCCGGAATCGCAACCGAGCTCGCCGCGCCGACCGCCTTGATGCGGTTGCCCTCGACGACGACGGTGCCGTCTTCGATGACCTCCTCGGAGTTCGCGCTGTTCATTGTCACGACTCGCGCGCCGGTGAAGGCAATCGTGCCTTCGGGGACGTCGGCCTTCCGCGAGAACCCGATGTAGGTGCCCGAGCCCATCTCGGGCGACTCGGGCATCGTGTCCGGGTCAGATGCCAGGAACTTGAAGGAGTCGGTGAGATCCCGCGTGAAGAGCTCCGGACCGAGGGCCCAGTGGAGCTTCTGCGAGTCCCCCGACCAGTGGAGGTAGGCGCCGGAGTCGGCGTTCACTTTGACGACGGGGATCGACGAGGTCTTGGGTCCGATGTCGACGGTCTTGCCGGTCGCGACCCACGGTGCGAGAAAGACGTTGAAGCGCTCGCGAAAGGCGAGCCACTCGCCGTCGGGCGAGAGGTGGAACTCGGTCGCGGCTTCGGAGGAGAGATGTGTGCGCTCATCCGAGCCGTCGAGATCGATCGACTTGAGGAGCCGCTTGTCCTTCTCGCCTCGCTGTGTGAAGAAGAGGCGGGCGAAGCCATCCTCGGTATCGGAGCCAGGGGAGCCAGTCGGCCCGAAGAACGGTGCGTAGCCCTCGCGGGTCACCAGCCAAGTCTCGGCGAAGGTCGCGGCGTAGATGCCGGGGTCCTTCGACCAGGTCGGGCTGCGAAGCCACCCGCCTTGCACCTTGCGGAAGACGACGGTGTTGCCGTCGGGCGATACCTGAGGCTCGATGTAATGGCCGGGCTCCTCGGTGATCACCTTCGCGATTCCCCCGCTCGGGCCGCCGCCGACCTCCATCATGCGCACCGAGCCCAGCTCGCGGTCGTGCCAGGTGACGTACACGATCTGCTCGCCGTCGGGCGACCAGGACGGGTAGTACTCGAAGTGGTCGGTCTGGGAGGTCAGGCGGCGGGGGAGGCCGTCAGGGAGGTCCTTGACCCAGACATAGCCCAGCGCCTGGTAGGCGACTTTCGAGCCGTGGGGCGAGACCTGGACCCAGCGAAGCATCTTGACGTCGAGGCTCTCCTCCCAGGCGGTCTGGGCCGAGAGCACCCGCTCGTAGATCGTGCGGGTGTCGTCGATAGAGAAGGGAATTTCGGTCACAACCTGGTCGCGAACGGAGATCCGCTGGATCGTGCCCTCGGCCCAGAAGACAATAGAGCCCGAGTCCGGTGTCCAGGCGATCGTGGGGTAGACGCCGTGGATCGCCCAAGTCTCCTGCATGTCGCGCTCGAGACCGTCGTAGATCGGCCATTCGTCGCCGGTCTCGACGTCGTGAAGGTAGAGCACGCTTTTCGCGCGGACCCGCTTGATGAAGGCGAGGAGCTTGCCGTCGGGCGACGGCGTGGGGCGGACGGCGCCGCCCGGGCCGGTCAGATACCGCTCGGTGCGGCCTTCGATGCGGTCGAGTCGCGAGACCGTGTAGATCTCCTTGTTCGGGTCCTTGTTGTATTGAAACGTCGAGCCCGATGTCGTGTCCTGCGAGTAGTAGAGGTAGCGCCCGTCGGGGGAGAAGGCGGGCTCGCCCAGATCCTTTTGTTCGTTCGGCTTTTCGACCATCTGGAGGCCGCCGCCACCGGTCCAGTGGTAGAGCCAGATCTCGCCGGCGCCCAGAGATCGCCGGGACGTGAAGTGCTTGCGAGCGGCGATGTACTGCGAATCCGGCGTCCAGGCCGGCGAGTTGACCAGGCGAAAGGCCTCTTCAGTGACCGCGCTCGGCGCCGACCATCCGGTGAACATGCCAGGGATCGAGTTGGGATCGGGGACATCATTCTCATGGTGTCCCCCAGACTCGCTGTCGTCCGAGCCCCCGAGGACGTCAGCGCTCCTTTCCTGGGTCGCGGCGGGATTCGCCTCGGACACCTGGCCCCGCGGAACCGTTGGCTCGGCAGTCATCTCCATCCGCTTCATCACCCAGATGTTGTCGCCGCCGCCGCGGTCCGACGTGAATGCGAGCTTGGTCCCGTCAGGCGAATACCGCGGCTGCATGTCCCAGGAGACGCCCGAGGTGATCTTCTTGACCCGGCCGCCGCCGATCGGCATCTCGTAGAGGTCACCCAGAAGATCGAAGGCGATCGTCTCGCCATCGGGCGACACGTCGACCGACATCCACGTGCCTTCCTCGACCCGAATCGGGATCTCGCGGGTCGGACCGGGGGCCGAATCGACTCTCCAAGACGAATCCGAATCGGCGTCTTCGGAGGTGTCTGTGTCCTCGGCTTCGGAGTCGGTGGGAGGTTCTTCGATCGAGATCGAGGGGTGCTGCCAGGGCGGCTGGCTCGGTTTGGCAGGGGCAGATTCGGCGGGAGCGGGAGTCAGAATCAGCGTCGCTACGAGCGCGACGAACAGAGTTGGAAAAGCGTGCGGGCGATTTGATCGCGGCATCCGGGCCTCCTCGGTGAGTTTCAGAGCGAGGCGATTCTATGCGACCCGAAGAAGCCCCTTGCACAGCGACGGCGTACGTGCCTCTTGACGTGATCGGTAGTCTCCGACGGGCTGGCAACCGGCCCATCCCTTGCACCGTATCTTCTTTGGGTAGCATGAAGGGGATGCGCCATCTGAGATTGCGCTTGTCGCTGGCGGTCGTGGCCGTGCTCACTGCGCCGGTGCTGCGAGCGGCGGAGACGACGATTCCCGACCTGAAGCCACTCGAGCTGACGGCGGAGATGCAGACGTTCGCGGACGAGCGCGTGGGACACGATCAGGCGCGGATGGCGCGGTTGGTGGGGCTCCAGGAGGCGATCTTCGATCCCGAGGACGGGTTGGGGGTCAAGTACGGGTCGTCGGCCACGAACACCGCGGCCGGGACGTTCGAGAAGCGCACCGGTAACTGCTTGTCGTTCACGATGCTGTTTGTGGCGCTGGCGCGGCACCTGGGGCTCGACGCCTACTTCATCGAGGTGGACGAGGTGACCGGCTGGAGCCAGCGGGGAGAGGTGGGCCTCAGCCACTGGCACATGTATGTGGAGGTCGAGGTGGATTCGTCGATCGTGCCTGTGGACTTTCTGCCGTGGACGGAGCGGCGGTACCGGTCGAGAAAGCGAATCTCGGAGGAGCGCGCGCGAGCACACTTTCACAACAACGTCGGCGTCGATGAGTTGACGCTCGGGAACTTCGAGACGGCGATCGGGCACTTCGAGCGTGCGCTCGAGCTCGATGCGACGTTTCTTCCGGCGAAGGTGAACCTCGCCGTTGTCCTGCGGCGAAGCGGCAAGACGGATGCCGCCGAGCGGACGCTCCTGGAGGTTCTCGAGGCGGAGCCGAGGAACGCGGTCGCGGCGGCGAATCTGGCGAGCTTGTATCTAGTGGAGGGTCGCGACGACGAGGCCGAGCAGTGGCTCGAGCGCCGCGAGGCGTTCCTGAATCAGAATCCGTTTCATCACTTCCGGCTGGGCCTGCGGGCGCTTCGGGACGGAGACCCGTCGGAGGCCCGGGTGCACTTCAAGCGCGCGATCACGCGCCAGCCCGACGAGGCGGTGTTCCATGAGAAACTGGCCGAGACGTATTTCCAGTTGGGAAAGCCGAGACGCGCGCGATCGAATCTGAAGCGGGCGCTGCACTACACGGAGGATGAAGAGCGGAGGCGGGCGTTGGAGGTAAAGCTGGAGGGGGCGGGCTGAAGCTGGCGAATATCTCCGGTGCCGGTCGCCGATTCAAGGCCGCCGGTGCAGTCTTCTCGCTCGCCCTTCCAAGACTCGCGTAAGTGCTCGCGAGTAAGAGACACGCGGCCGGCCTTTCAGCCGCGGGTCGCCTGAGCCCTCGAGATCCGCCGGCTCCAGGTTGGGTGAAGGCGTTGCAGTCCAGGAGGCCGACACCCTTCGCTTCGCTCGAGGGCCGGCTCTGGTCGGCCCTACAAGAGGAGGTGGCAGCGGCTGCTAGAGTTTGGTTGATGAAGCGGGGGTTGCTGGCCATCTTGATAGTGCTTATCGGGATCTCCGCTGTGGCGTGCGGTGGCGGCGAGGAAGAACAGGAGCCGGTCGCCACGGAAAGCGCATTGGCGACCTCGCCACCCGACGGTCCGCCACCTCTCCTGGTCGATGCCACGGACGAGTGGAACGTCCGCTTCACACACGACACCGGTGCGTTTGGCGAGCTTGCGTTTCCGGAGATGAATGGGGGTGGAGTCGCGGTGTTCGACGCCAACGAGGACGGGCGGATGGATCTCTATTTCGTCTCGGGCGCACCGAAGGAGGGCGGCGTTCCGAACCGGCTCTTTATTCAAGGCGAGGACGGGCGCTTCACGGATGCCACCAAGGGATCGGGGCTCGGAGACGAGGGCTACGGAACGGGCGTGGCGGTGGGCGACGTCGACAACGACGGACACGAGGACGTCTTCGTCGCCAACATTGGGCCGGACCGTTTGTATCGGGGACGCGGAGACGGAACGTTCGAGGATGTGACAGCGAGCTCTGGTGTCACCGCGACCGGGACGGCCTTCGACGACTGGTCTTCATCGGCGGCCTTTTGCGACATCGACCGCGACGGGTTTCTGGATCTGTATGTCGTGCGGTACGTGGTGTGGGATCCGGAGGTGAAGTGCACCGACAGCGCGGGGCGTAGGGAGTACTGCGGTCCGGACAGCTTCCCGGATCGCACGGACGTGCTTTTGCGCAACCAGGACGACGGGACATTCCGGGACGTCACAGCCTCAGCGGGCATCGACGTCGTAACCGGCGCCGGTCTGGGAGTCGTTTGCGAGGATGTCGACGACAACGGCTGGGTGGACATCTACGTCGCCAACGACGGAGACCCGAACCAGCTCTGGATGAATCAGGGAGACGGCACGTTCATCGACGACGCTCTCATCATGGGCGCGAGCGTCAACGCGGCCGGGGTCCACGAGGCGGGTATGGGCGTGGTTTCGGCCGACTTCGACAACGACGGGGACTTCGATCTATTCCTGACTCACCTGCGCGACGAGACGAACACGTTCTACCGGAATCTGGGATCGGGGATCGGATTCGAGGACCAGACCGTCCGGGTAGGGCTGGCGGCGGCGTCGACTCCGTATACGGGCTTCGGCACGGTACCGTTGGATCTCGATCTCGACGGCGATCTCGACATCGTGATCGCGAATGGGCGGGTGCTCAGGGGAGATCCGCTAACGAGCGAACTCCCCGAGGACTGGAACCCGTACGCCGAGCCGAATCTGGTGTACGCGAACGACGGGGGAATCTTTCGGTTGCTGAAAGACGAGGTGCGGGACTTCGTCGATCGGATCGAGGTGAGCCGAGGACTGGCCAAAGGGGATCTCGACGGCGATGGCGATCTCGATCTCGCCGTCAACAGCATCGAGAGCCCGGCGCGCCTGTATCGGACCGAACCGCGGGCGGAGCCGTCTGGCGGCCACTGGCTGGTGGTGGATACGTTGGATCCGAGGTTGAAGAGGCGGGCGTTGGGGGCGCGCGTGACGGTGACATCGGGCGAGTCACGGCAGTCGCGGACAGTGCAGAGTGCGATGAGCTATCTGTCGAGCAGTGACCCGCGCGCCCATTTCGGATTGGGAGCCGCGGGTGAGCCGGTGGCGGTCGCGGTGAGGTGGCCGGATGGTTTGGAGGAGACGTGGTCCGCGGTGGGTGTGGATCAGGTTGTGGTGTTGGAGAGGGGGACGGGGGAGTGAGGGGGAGGGGAAGGGGAAGAGGGAGAGGGAGTCTGGCGAGCTGGGCGCTGTGGTTGACCGAGGCGATTGAGGGCCGCCGGTGCCGTCTTCTCGCTCGGCGGACCTCGCGAGTAAGAGGCACGCGGCCGGCCCTTCAGGCACAGTGCCGATTGGTAGGAAGACGTCGCATCTTGCCGTTACGCGTCCCTCTCTCTCAACGGGAGAGAGGCGCGAAGAGGATGGGGCGCTCGCTCGCCCAGCTTTTTGAGGCTTGTAAGACATGGACACGGAGATTCGGGGCCGAGGGCTTCCTCGCTCCGCTCGGAATGACGATGGTGATGGTGTTTTCGATGCTCGCTGCCGGGTGTGGCTCGCAGCCGGACGATCAGGGGGCGGTCGTGCCCGCCGGGGGCGAGTCGGGACCGTCGCGCACGAGCGAGCCCTCAAGTCCAAGGCCTCCCGGCCCTGACACGACCGAGATGGAGCCCCAGGTCGCCGCGCGCTTGGAGGAGACGGAGGCCGCGGTGCTGGCGAGTCCGCAGTCGGACGAGGCCTGGGGTCGGTTCGGAATGGTGAACCACGCGCACGAGCTCTGGAAGGAAGCAGCCGATGCCTATAGGAAGGCGGAGGAGCTCGATCCGTCGGACGAGCGCTGGCCCTACTACCTCGGGGATGTGCTGAGCGTTGTCGGCACCGACCTCGATGCCGCCGAGGCCGCGTTCCGGCGCGCGATGGCCTTGAAGGCCAGCTACGGTCCGGCCCACATGCGCTTGGGCCATGTGCTGGTGTCCAACAACAAGCAGGACGAGGCGGCGGGGCAGTTTCAGAGAGCGCTCGAGCTCGAGCCTGAGCTCCAGCCCGCGAAGGTCGCACTCGCTCAGATCCGACTCGCGCAGGCGCAGTTCGATGAAGCGGAAGAGCTGCTCGACGAGGTTCTGGCCGAATCGCCCAAGCACGGGCAGGCCCTCACCGCGCTCGGCCAGGTCTACATGCGCCAGGGCCGGTTGGACGAGGCGCGCGTGATTGCCGAGCGCGCCCGCGATCCGGCGAGCTACAACCTTTATTCCGATCCGCTGATGGGGCGGGTCGTGGCGGAAGGCGTGAGCTCGGTTCAGATCTGGGAGCGCGCGAAGAGTTTTCTGGAGAACAGGAACTACGAGCAAGCGGCGATAGGGCTGAGCCGGGTCGTACAGCTGTCGCCCGAAAACGCGGAGGCGCATCTGCAGCTTGCGGTGGCCTTCGGTCATCTCGATCAGCTCGATCGGGCCCGTTATCACTTGGAGCAGGCCGTGGGAGTGAGTCCCGACGCGCTCGACCCGCGCCTGCGGTTGGGAAGCCTCGCGCTCGACACTGGCGATGCGGCGGGAGCGATTCCTCATTTGATGAAGGTGCTCGAGTTGGCGCCGGCGCACCCGGTCGCGCCCTGGATGCTGGGAAGAGCGTTGGCACTCAGCGGTGACGCTACCGGCGCCGTGGTGGCTTTCGAGAGTGCCGCATCGCGCAAGCTCGAGGCGCCGCCCTGGGTACACAACGAGTGGGGGAGCGCACTCGCGCAAACTGGGCGTCCGCGGGAGGCTTTGGAGCACTTCAGAGCGACCCTGGAGGTGGATCCGGCGAACGCCCAGGCGCATTTCTATTCCGGGTTGGTGCTCGAAGGGATGGGACGGGTGGACGATGCCGTTGCGAGCTACTGCCGGTCGATGGCCGCGGAGGCAAACCCGCCGAGCGCCGGTAGGCTGCAAGCGTTGGCGCAGGATTGCGGATAGAAGGGCGGGCCAAGGCTCCGCGGCTCAGGACCCGAGAGAAGAGCCCGAACCTCAAATTTATGAATTCAGTTCATTCAAGATTTTGAAACCAGTGTTACAATTTTCCGTATTGTTTCGAAAGTGAGGCCGTTTAGGGAGACGTGCGTCCCGAAACTGGCTTTGCGCTCGTGGCACAGTGCTTGCGCACCGTAGATCGGACTATGCAAACCCTCACAAAAGGAGGCACACTTATGCGTAGAGTCGTAGTCGTTTCCGCCATCGGCCTGATGCTCGTCGCGAGCGTCGCGTTCGGCCAGGCCCAGCGCGGAAACATCACAGTAACCGTTACCGATGAGGATGGAGGCGCTCTTCCCGGGGCTTCCGTCGAGGCAACCTCGGACCAGACGCTCTCCCGGAGAAGCTCAGTCACCGGTGGCAACGGAGAAGCCGATCTTGTCGCTCTCGATCCGGCCACCAACTACGTGGTGACCGCCTCACTCGACGGTTTCAACAGTGCCCGCGTGGAGGGAGTCGCGGTCCGAGCCGGGCAGAATACGCCGCTCAACGTCGTGTTGAGCCTCGCCGAGATCGCCGAGGAGCTGATCGTGACCGCGGAGTCCCCGCTCGTCGATGTCACCAAGACGCAGGCGGGTCAGGACATCACCCTGCAGCTGACGGAGTCTCTGCCGACCGCACGGTCGTATCAGGACTACCTGCAGCTCGTTCCGGGCGTCCAGGACAGCATGGGCGACAGTGACAATCCGGCTTCTCGTTCCGGCGTCAACTACCGTGACGCCGACCGCGAGGGTGGCGATGTCGGTCGCTCGAGCGACAACCTTTTCTATTTCGACGGCATCAACACCACCGACCGCTACGACGGGATCGCCGGCGCCGACATCAATACCGAGATCATCCAGGAACAGAGTGTCATCACCGGTGCGATTCCAGCCGAGTTCATCGGCGCTCCCGGTCTGATCTCGAACGTTGTCACCAAGAGCGGTGGTAACAGCTTCTCGGGCTCGGTCAACTACTACCTCCAAAACGACAGTCTCGTCGAGACCAACAAGCACTTCGCCGAGGAGTCGTTTTCGACCTTCGACGCGGCGGTCACCCTGGGTGGGCCGATCGTACGCGACAAGGCCTGGTTCTTCGGTAGCTTCCGCCAGGTCGAGCGAGAGCAGGACGTCAGCAACGAGGACGGCGTGTTCCTTCGGACCGCCACGGAAACGGCCGATCAGGCTTTCTTCAAGGCCACCTGGGCGATCACCGACAGCGACGTCCTTTCGGGGACCTTCCTGACCGATCCGGTCGACCGGGACGGCAGCTTCGACCGCGACCGTCCCAACTCGGCCGATCGCACGCGTGAGCGGGGCGGCGAGCGCTGGAGCTTCGGTTACAACCGGGTCTGGGGCGCAGCCGCGCTCGAGCTCGCGGCGACGGAGCACGAAGCCGACCGCAACCTCACGCCGAAGAATCAGGCGCCTGCTCAATTGGTTGGGTTCGCTCCCGGCGTCACCTTCACCTCCGCGGACGAGAGGCTGGGCGGCTCCGGCACCAACGTTGTCGAGGCGCGTAACAGCGAGTATGCGCGCGCGTCGCTCGAGTATCTCTTCGACACCGGCTGGGGCGATCACTCGCTCAAGTTCGGTATCGTCGACGGCGAAAGCACCCTGTTCGAGTCGGAAGAGACGACGGGTAGCCCGCAGGCGACCTACATCTCGCTGAACCCCAGGGGTACCACCGGTCCGGCCGTGCTGTGCGAGGTCGTCGGTACCTGCGTTCCAGACAACGTCTCCTGGTCACAAGTAGATTTTGGCGTCTCGACCGACGAGGTGTTCGGTTTCACCGAAGGTCTCTCGTCTTCGCAGCTCGCGACCCTGCTTGCGATCTGGGATGACAACGGCAACGGCATCTTGGATCAGGAAGAGATCCTGAACAACATGACTTTCGCCAGCACCGCCGGCAACCCCGACGGCCTGGTCAACTACACCCGCGATCTGCAGGTGCAGTCCGGACCGTCGAGCAAGGGCTCGGAGTCGACCCATTACTACATCCAGGATGCCTGGCAGTGGAAGAAGTGGAGCGTCAACGCGGGTCTCCGCGCCGAGGATACGACCTTCATCGCCGATAACGGCGACGACGTCGGCACCTGGGACACCGAGGTGGCGCCGCGTATCTCGATCGCCTACGACGTCAAGGGCGACGGTCGCAGTAGCGTCGGTCTCTACTACGGTGAGTACTACGACGCCTTCCGTGACACCGCGATCGATTTCGCCGGCTCGCTCACCGGCCGTGTAATCGAAGAGCAGGTCTACGTCGACGCTCTCGGCGAGTGGGTCCGTTTCCGCTTCCGTGGCGGCGTCGACGTGCAGGACGCGTTCTTCGCGCCTCGTATCGCTACGCCGGTGACCGAGGAGATCCAGCTGCAGTACAAGCAGGACCTCGGTAACAACATGATGTTCGAGGTCAACTACATCGATCGTGAGACGACCGACATCGGCGAGGACTACGGTTCGTTCTACTACAACGCATCGCAGTACGGCGGCAGCCTCACCGGGGGCGCGCCGACCGCGTCCGGGGGAACGTTCTTCCTGGGACCGGAGTTCTTCGGTTTCGCGAGTCTCGATGCCATTCCGACGAACCTGAACTTCCTGATCGGTACGCTGCCTGACGGCAACTTCCGCGACTGGCAGGGTTTCGAGTTGGTTTTCCGGAAGCGCTACAGCGACAACTGGCAGCTCCTGGCCTCGGCGAACATCGCCGACGGTGACGGCAACTCCAACTCCGACGCCAACTTCGACGGCGCCGGCGATGTGGTTTTTCTCGATCCGCGTGCGCCCAACCGGACCGGCACCCAGCCGGGTCTGGTCGAGAACCTGTTCAAGGTCCACGGTTCCTACAATTGGGACAATGGCTTTCAGGTCGGCGGCAGCTATCGCTGGAACTCAGGCATCGTTCTCAACCGCAACGCCAGCCAGGCCTTCAGCCGCAGTCTCCCGGACCGCGTCACTGAGGACTTCCCGTTCGGTGGCTGGGCGGGCGGTGGCTTCGATGACACCTGGATCGCTCCTGACGCGATCGGTTTCTTCGGAGGCAGCTCCTACGGAACTCTCGATGTTCGCGGCTCCTACCTCTGGACGCCCGGCAACGTGGAGGTCGATTTCTTCCTCGACGTCTTCAACCTGCTCGACGACCAGGCGACGATTCGGATTCAGGATCTGATCCCGGGCGGCGACGGCTTCGAGTTCATGGAGGGAGTCGACTTCGTGGATCCACGGAGGTACTTCGTGGGGGTGCGGCTGCGCTTCTAGCGGTCTACCACTAACCAACGTCGGCCTCATCGAGGCCGTGCAAAGAGCCCTCCGTGAGGAGGGCTCTTTTTTATCGGGGACACCATTCCTTGGTGTCCCCTCCCGACTGGTTTTCGGAGCCTCCTGCGGTTGCCGTACCCGCTACGCGCCGTCTCGAAGAGGTCGGGAGGAGGACACGAACGAATCGTGTCCCCGATCAGATCCGCCCCGAGATTCCCGAAACGTCCACCCGGACAGCCGAGAACTCGCCGTTGACGTTGTCGCGGATGCCGATGGCGACATGCTGGTCGCCGGGGCGGAGCACCACCGGCAGCGGATACCTCGCCGATTCGGTCTTCACTTTCTCGATCACTTCGTTGGGAATCGGAGGCAGGTGAAAGGGGACCTTCTGGACCCTGGTAGCGTTGCCGTCCGCACCCCTGGTGCTGACGTAGACGCTCAGCGAGGCTGCCTGGGAATCGCCCTGCGGTAGAAAACCGAGGCGGGCGATCGGGATCTCGAGGTTGATCGGAAGGGCCGCGGTGCCGTCCTGCCTCGGCACCTCGGTACCGGGTGTGGCGCGAAAGCCGAGCGGATTGTCGACGGTCTGGTACATCAGCGCCGCGACTGTCGCGCCGGCCTCGCGCTCGTCGGGCTCCGGCAGCCTGACCTGGTCGCGGTGCCTGGCGCGAAGGCCCTTGGTCGTGACCTTGACTTTGATCCTGTGGTCGGAGCCCCGATCCCAGTCTTCCGGTGCGGTAAAGCCGAGTGAGTAGAAGGTGTCGAAGTCGTGGATGATCTCGGCCAGTTGGCTAGACAGTTCTCCCGAGGATTGCAGCAGGCGACCACCGGTCGCCTTGGACGCGTACTCGAGGGGTACGCGGTAGTTCTCGTCGATGATCGAAAGGGAATCTGAATGGGCCCCCTGCTCGGTGAGAGCTGAACGGATGTAGCTGCTGTGGCTTCCCTCGGCGTCAATCGAGTACATCGTCACTCCGGCCCGGTTCGCGGCCGTGGCGAGCTGCCGCATCGGGACATTGAGGTCGTATCGACCGACGGCGCGAGTGTAGTCCGTGTTGAAATCGAATCGGCGAAGGCCGAGGTCCGCATCGACGTTTCCTTCGCCGAAGCGATTGATCCACTCTTGGTAGAGACCCTCGCCCGGTCGGGTGGGCACGCCCTCTCCGACGTAGAGCAGGGTTTTACGTCCCGGAACGCCTGAGAGGGTCGACACTACGGCCTCGATCTGCTGCAGGGAACGGATCCCGCGCGAATACTGCTCAGCGGCGTAGGCCCGAATCCGGGAGATGATCGCATCGGATTCGGCCTGCGACGACTGCGCCAGGATACCGCCGCTCATGCCGCGCGCGAGCTCTCCGAAGATCAGCCGTCTTTCGGACTCTCCGATGTCGGATTGCAGGGCGATGCCGGAGATGTTGTCCAGAATCCTGCCGATCGCACCCCGGTCATAGAGGAAGTCGGAGTAGAACACCAGGCGCCCTTCGACGCCGACTACGGACACGAGGTCATTGGCGTCGAGACCCTCGACGGCCCTGCGGACAGCGTTGAAGGCGCGCTTCCGATTGGCCGTTCGCAGGCGGGTGTGGTCGACCAGGATGACGACGTACGACCGCCGCGCCGCAGTTTCTTCGACCTCGGCGATTGAACGAAAGGACAAGTCCACCGGCCGTGTGAGACTCCCGAGAGTCTCGCGGGCCGTGCCACCTTTCTCGGCGTAGAAATTCGAGATCGGCATTGGCTTGCCATCGACCTCGAGCTCGAAGTCAGCGGGGCCGAGACCGGCGACGGGAAGGCCCGCCTTGTTGGTCACGAAGACCTCCAGGTTGACGACCCTGACGTCGACGATCTCGGTGAAAGTGCCCGCCGCGGCGTCGGCGACTCCAGAGGGCGCGGGCGTCCCCGGCTCGGATTCGCCCTGGGCGGTGCGAACATCGAGCACCGGGGCGTCCTGTCCGGACATCGGGACGGCGAGGAGGGCAGAGAGCAGTGCGGCGGCCGTGAATCCGGTCGTCGCCAAACGACGCGGGAATATCCGAGGCTCGTGAGGCTGAGACTGAGTCAACATAAGCCACCTTTCAGGTACTCGACAACCCGGCACGCGTTCGATTCGAGGCGGCCGGACGCTGGACGGCCCGGCTATAGTAACGGCCTGGCACGGGAATCCCATAGGCATTGGAGACGATATGCATCGATCGAGCCAAATACTGGTATCTGTCCTTCTTCTGACACTTCTACCGGCGCCGAGCTCAGCCCAGACGGCTATGTTCCGCGGAACCGTAGTCGACAGCGAGGAAAAACCTCTGGAAGGCGTCCGCGTCACGATTACTTCGGAAGGGCTGTCTTCTTACCGGAAGACCCTGACCACCAACGGTAAGGGAACGTTTGGTCTGCGGTTCCAGGCGAGCCAGACACAGTTCCGATTCGACTTCTTGTTCGAGAAGCCCGGCTACCAGAGCTTCACCCAGCCGATCGCGCCTTCGGTCACCCGGCAGATGCGAGAGAAGTTCGTGATGGCGGCGTCGGAGAGCCAGGTGGTCGAGCGGCATGGAGACCTGTCGGCCGTGGTGACGGGCTCGAGCAACGCCGCGATCGAGGCGTTCAACTCGGGCCTGACGGCACAGAGAGCCGGCGACCTCGGAACCGCGCGGGCAAAGCTCGAAGAGGCCCTGGCGGCGGATTCGAGCCTCGGTCCCGCACAACTCGCGCTGGCTCAGGTCCTTCTGGACGAGAGGGAATACGAGGCCGCCGTGGAAGCCGCCGACCGATCGCTGTCCCTGGCTGGGAGTCGGGCGGAGGCTCTGCAGGTCAAGCACCAGGCGCTGCGCGCCCTGGGTCGCGGCCAGGAAGCGGACGCGGTGGCAGTAGAGCTTGAGGCGGCCGAAGACGCCGTCTCTACGGCGCTGCGCGTCTATAACGAGGCCGGCGAGCTCTTCCAGGCCGATGACCGGGAGGCAGCTCTGACCAAGTTCCGGCGCGCGGCCGAGCTGGATCCCTCCCTGATCGACGCGCATCACGCGGTGGCGACTCTAGAGCTTGCGCAGGGGAATCACGAGGCCTCGGCGGAGGCGGCCAGCACAGCTCTGTCGCTGGGGTCCGAGGACGTGCGTACTCTGCGGGTTCTCTACGACGCTTATGACGCTCTAGGCAGGACCGACGAGATCACCGAGATCGCGCCGCGTCTTGCTGCAGTGGATCCAGACTTCGGCGGCGGCAAGCTGCTCGAGCAGGCGGCCGACAACTGGAACGCCGGCCAGGCCGAGAAGGCCGTCCGGCTTTCGAGGATGGCGCTTGCGATCGATCCGACTCTGGCCAAGGCTCACTACTTCATCGGGCTCGATCACCTCGGCAGGGGTGAGAACGCCGAAGCGAAGTCGGCACTCGAGAAGTTCATCAGCATGGCGCCGGACGACGCGGATGCGGGGACGGCGAAGGAGATGCTCAGCTACATCGAGTAGTGTCGGGCCTCCGTAGCCCCAGGGGAACAGTGGGAGCGTCGGCTCTCCGTGCCCGACGGGAGTAGGCTGCCCCGACACCGAAATTGGCCGCGACAGGCGGCAGGTCGCGAGTCGATGGGTAGCCGACTGACCGGCCCCTGCGCGATGGCACGGGACGCCCTCCCCGCCGTCATCCTGAGCGAAGCGAAGGATCTCGCCAAACTGTAGCGTGACCGACACCGGGCCGATCGAGTCGGGATTCCTCGCATTCGCTCGGAATGACAATCGGTGCGGGTTCGCAGCTGCGCAGCGCATCCGGTCTGCGCGACCACTCCCCCTCTTCGCGCGGTCGTCTTTTGGCCGCTACAGAGCCTCAGTGCCCGCCGGCCGCGCCCTTGTCCGGTCCGACCTGTATGAAGCCGGTCACGACCGACGATTGGCTACCGAAAACGTCGAGTATCGCTACGCCGACCTTCTGGCGCCCCGGGCCGACCAGAAGCTTGTGGGTGTGGACCAGGGACTCTTTCTTGGCGGCCTCGACATGCTCGTCGGCGAGGCGAACCCCCATCGGTGCCACTTCGATGTCGGAGAGATCGCCGCCCTGAGCGGCGGCTCCGACGAAGAGCTGGAGGCGGGCCTCATGCTTGCCTTCGCCCACCGGCAACAGCACGACGTCCTCGAGCGGGACCTTGACCCGAATGGGCAGTAGGTAGTTCTTACTGCTATGGGGCTGCGGTTGTCCCCAGGCGACATCGACCTCGAGCGGATTCGTCTGGTGCGAGTAGAGCAACGCGGATTGCAGGCTCTCGCGGATCCTGGTCTGCTGGTTTTTGCTCCGGTAGCCCGCGCGGTGACGCAGGCGCCGTCCCTTGGTGCCGCCGGCGAGCTTGACCTTGATCTCGTGATACCGGCCGCTTTCGGCGTCGGTGGACGCGATGCCGAGGGAGTAGAAGGATGCAAAGTCTCGAGTGACTTCCTCGAGGGCCGGTAGGATCTCGTTGCGGTTCAGGATTGCCCGGCCTCCGGTCTCGTCCGCCATGAATCGAAGTCCCGCCTGCAGATTCTCAGGCACGATCGAGTCAAGTGTCGAACGGATCTTCGTGTTGACGAATCCGGCGTACTCGGCCGCTCCGAACTCGAATCCTCGCAGGCCGCCGGCGTCGAGCGTGTGAAAGGCGACGCGGTGAGCGTTGGCTTGGCGCGTTACGCGCGCGAAACTGCGGCTGGTGTCGTGGCGCGGAATCTCCGCGTAGGGCTCACTGACGTCGAACGTCTCGGCGACGGCGTGGAACATCTCCTCGCCGGCCAGCATGGGAACGCCGCTCGAGACGTGCACCAGCGCTTTGCGCCCGGGCAGTCCTGCGAGCGTCTCGATCATGCGCTCGAGCGCCTCGACGGTAGACTCGACTCCGTTCACGAGTTCTTCGGCGTACTGGCGCGCGTAAAGAAGTGCCTGCGAAGGCTCCTCAGCGTCGTCGATTCTCCGCAGCGCCGCCATCTGGTCACGCCGCCGGATGCTGGCCTGGCCGGCGTCGTCCTTGAATTCGGCGAGCGCGTCCAGGAGGAGCCGAGCTTCATCGGTGAAGGGTTGTCGCAGCTTGAGCGAGCCGTCGTAGCTCACCAGCATCGTGCGGCCGCCCGCGCGCAAGGCGCGATGCAGGAAGAGCTCGAGCGAAGGCAATATCCGGTTGCGCTCGATCGGATCGATGTTGTAGTTGTCGATGTAGATGATGAGCCAGAGCTGGTGCTCCGGCGCCACTTCGGCGACCGTCTCAGCGCCGGGTAGTGGGAGCTTTGGTATCGACGGAGTCTCGGCTGGCGTTTCCGAGTCCCCGGGCGCGACCACTGCCGGCCGCCCACCGGCGACGGAAAAGAAGTTGGTGACCTCGACCGGTTGACCGTCGCGGAAGACCTCGAAATCGGCCTGGGTCAGGCCATCGACCGGGTTGCCTTTCTTGTCGGTGACCCAGACATCGACATTGACGATCTCGACGTCTACGACTTCGAGGAAGGGTGCAATTGGTCCGGGATCCTCTGTTGCCGACGTCTGCGTCTGCGCCGGCGCGGCGGAGGCCAGGGCGAGCAAGACGAGGCAGCAGATGGCCCTACGGATGGCGTTGTCGAAGAGTGGTCGCATCGGGGTTTCGCGTCGAGTCAGTCTAGCAATACGCAAGCGCTGTGCCCGGGTTCGACGGGCGTGGAAGGGCCGAAGTCCTCCCCCTTTGTCATTCCGAGCGAAGCGAGGAATCCCGGTGGATCGAATTCCTCGCTTTGCTCGGGATGTAGCAACCGGCCACGAGGTAGCCTTCCGTTTCGATGACGCTCTTCGACGATCTTCTCGCCTTCCTGCTCACGATCGGATTCCCGCTCTACGTCATGGCGGTGACACCGGAGCGGTGCTTGCAGGGATCTATCAATTCAGCGGCACCTTGTGGCTTTCGATGGCGTTTCATGCCTTGGTCGATCTGAACTCGGGGGTTCTTGGATGGCTCACGTTGCGCGGCGAAACGCCCGGTGAAACGGCGAGCGTTGCCGCCTCCCGAAACCAGCAGAAAGGCGACGCCGAGCGACGGCGACCCGGTTGACCAACCTTCCGAGCCCGCCGCTGTAGTTCGGTTGATAGGCTCGAGACGGTTCGAATCGAAAGGAGGACCGATGCACTCGAGAGTTGGGAGGCTCTTATCGGGTCGGTTGGCGCCGTTTGCAGCCGGGCTGCTGCTGTTCGGCATTTCGGCGGGGCCGAACCTCGCTGTAGCCGCGGCGGGGTCCGAGACTGCCAGTGCCAAGACCTGGATCGGCCACGAGGCCGAGCTGGAACGCTTCCTGCGCACCGTCGAGCCGGTCGGCCTCGCGCCGATTGGGACGGGTGTCACGAATCCGTTCCGGGCGGAGCTGGCGCCCGGCGGGCCGATGCCGGCGTTTGCCTGGAAGCCGATTCGGCCCGGTTTCTACGGCGGCCACTACGAGAGCTACCGAACCGAGATTGCCGCCTACGAGTTGGACAAACACCTCGAGCTCGGGATGGTGCCAGTCACCGTCGAGCGACGAGTCGACAAGGTGCTGGGAGCGGCCTGCATGTGGGTGACACCGACGCAGAGCTTCCGCGAGCTGGGTGGCCCGCCCAAGCCGCCCGCTGACCAGAAGGAGCGCTGGAACATCCAGCTCATCCGAGCCAAGATGTTCGACAACCTGATAGGCAACAGAGATCCCAACCTCGGCAACTGGCTGGTGGATCCGGCTTGGAACATCCTGTTGATCGACCATTCGCGCTCGTTCGGCGGCGGCAAGGCGCTGGTGCACGAGTTCGAGCGCGTCGATGCCGACTTGTGGCGGCGGATGCGGGGCATGACCGAAGAGTCGCTTGGCGGAGCTCTGGGTCACTGGCTGAGGCCGAAGCCGATCCGCGCGATCCTGAAGCGGCGGGACCGCATGGCGGAGATCATCGATGAGCTGATCGCCGCGAACGGTGAAGACGCGGTGCTGCTTTGGTACGAGGAGCCGATCCGGTAGGCGGTACGAAGGGCCGATCCGGTATGTTGACGCGACGCTCGACTCCGGTGCGTCATCCTGAGCGGAGCGAAGGATCCCGGCGAGCCGGGCCGATTCCGACGATCGGACCAGTTTCTTGGAATTCCTCGGTGCGCTGGGAATGACGTCGGCCGCTACCTGGAACGAGATCCAATCCCGTCGACATGCGAGGCGCCCTCCAAGATCATCCCTCCCTGGCCCTCGGCGATTCGGCCACACCACCCGAGACGATGAACTTCATGGTTTGCGTGCTGCCGGCTTCGAGTGGGCGCACCCGGGTGCGCGGCACGAGCACCAGCTGGCCGGCGAAGTTGTACGACTGAGGTAGGTAGACCGAGGCGAAGCCGGGCAGCCCGAGCTCCGAAAGGCCGTCGCGGGTCAGGAATCCCAGGACGAGCAGCTCGGGATCCCGGGTCGGTGCCACCGCCACCGGATGGTCAAAGCGCCGCCGTTCGCCCACCAGGGCTCCTGTCAGATCGCGGATCGCGGTGTAGAGAATCTTCACCAGCGGCATGCGCGCAAAGAGCACGTCCAGTTGCCGAAATAGCCAGCGCAGGCCGATCATCCGAGCCAAGAAGCCGACCACGGTGATCGCGGCGAACGTCAGCAGCACTCCGGCGCCCGGAATCACCCGGCGGTCGAGCACATCTTCGAGCTGAAGCCAGCCGTCGATCGCGGAGAAGGTCACGTAGACGAGCCATATCGTGGCGGCCACCGGCGCGACGATCAGCAGGCCTCTGAGGAAGTTCCGAATAACGATCTGCAGCATGGGCGCCTCCCGGGTCGAACAGTAGTACGGACGACGAGATTGTAAACACTCGTACCCCAAGGTGAACTCGGTGTCGCGGCCCCGGTCCGGATCTCGCATGCCGAGCGGACCATGAAGAAACTGCTTGTCCTCCTATCGGGTCTCGCGTTGTTGCCGACCCTCGAGCGTGGCGCTCTGCGCCCGGCGAGTTGGAGACTCGATGTGACCGAGCGGTTCCTGTTCAAGAAATTCGTGATCGAGGGCCGGGTGGAGTGCCTGGACTTCGAATTGAAGTAGTCGCTACGGCGGGTCGCCGAGGTCGATCTTCTTGAGTCGCGCCAGCTCTTCCTCTCGGGAGGCGAGCTCGTCTTCGGTCGCCGTGAGCTCTTCCCGCAGCTTGTCGATCTGAGACTGCAGCCGACCGATGCGCGAGCCCAGCTGGCCGACCTTCCTTTCCGTGTCCTGGGACTTGGCCTGTCTTTCGGTGGCCTGACGCTGGAGCGATGAGAGCTCGTTCTCGGCGTCTCTCGCGCGCGCCTGCTGGTCGGCGACGATCCGGCTCAGTTGCGCCGCTTCGGTGTGGAGGGCGAGGAGCATCTCGGCCTTGGCTGCGTACTCGCTCCTCGGCCGGATGTAAGTTAGCCGGGTAAGTGCCGCCCGGGCGGCCTCGGGATCGGATAGCGCGGGGTCAGGTTGCAGGTAGATCAGCGCGAGGTGGTAGAGAGCGTTCTCGACTCGCCGGCCTCCGTCGCGTCGCTCGAGTGTCTCGCGATAGGCGTCGCGAGCGGCGACAAAATCGCGGCTGGCGAAGTGCCTGTCGCCCTGGCTCGGAATGAACGAGCAGCCGGTCACGGACGCCACGATCGCAGTGGTCAGGATTGTTGCGACCCGGCCCGGGAGCAGACGGCGCATTAGCCGGCGACCCGTTGTTCGACCGAACGATCCGACGCCTCGGGCAACTCCGCCGCGAGTGGCAGCGCGACCGCGAACAGCGCGCCGCCGCCAGCGCGGTCCGCAACCCAGATCCGGCCGCCGTGGTCGTTCACGATCTCCTTTGCGATGGCAAGGCCGAGCCCGACGCTGCCGTTGCTGCTCTGGCCCTCGGTGCGGATCTGATGGAAGCGCTCGAAGACCCGCTCCTTTTCGTCGTCGGGCACTCCGGGGCCGCGATCGGCGAATTGAATCAGCGCGAACTTGCCCGCCGGGAGCCTGGCAATAACTTCGGCGTCTGGGTCGGCTGTGACGTCGATCCGGACGGCAGACCCCGCCGGGGCATACCGGATGGCGTTCTCGGTCAGGTTGCCTAGAACCTGAATGATCCGGTCCCGGTCGCAGGCGACCTCGATCGGCGGAACGGTGGCGAACGACAGAGACACACCCCGAGACCAGGCGAGTGAGGAGTGACTCTCCACGACTCCGGCGAGAAGTTCGTTCAGCTCGCAGTTGTCGAGTGTGTAGTTTAGGGCCCCCTCTTCGAGCGCCGCCAGATCCAGGAGCTTGGAGATCATCGACTCGAGCCGCCGGTTGTTCTCCAGGCTCAGCTCGAGCAGCCTGCGCTGCTTCTCCGTGAGTCGACCGGGAAGCTCTTCGAGCAGTAGGGAGTCGGTCTCGTACATCGCCGCGAGCGGCGTCTTGAGCTCGTGAGAGACGTGTGACAAGAACTCGCGCTTGGCGCGATCCAGCTCTCCCAGGCGCTCGACCATCTCGTTGAAGCTGTCCGCCACGGGTCCGAACTCGTCCGTGCCGTCGCTTCCGAGCTTGTACGTGTACTTGCCGTCGGCCACCGATCGAGTCCCCTCGCGCAGGCGCTCGAGTGGCCGGCGAATCGAGCGCACCGTGAGCCAGAGAAACGGCAGACTCAAGGTGAGACCGACGACGGCGAGTACGAGGGAGACGCGCGCCGCTCGCTCGCTGGACACCGCGGATTCCATGACGTGGCGGCGCACTCCCTCCTGGGTGGCGGCGAAGAACGACTGGGCGTGGTCCTGCAGAGCCCGTGACTGCTCGACGAAGGACTCCATCAGCCGGGCTTCACGATCGCCGTCACTGGTCGTGGCCAGGGGATTGAGCGATGACTCCTCGACCAGAAGGGTCTCGGCCAGGTCTCCGAGCGGAAGGGCGTACCAGCGGGCGGACATGAGCTCGAGCTCGACCGCGGCTGGCGCCGCCAGGTTCAGCAGCCTGAGCTCTTCGAGGTTCCGATCGAAGGCCTCACGCAGCGGCTCGAGCCGCTCGGCGTAGGCGGGATCTCGCGTTACCAGCAGCTTGCGCGTGAACCCGTCGATCTCGGCGATCAGGCGTCGCTGCTCGAGGGCCAGCGTGGTCGCCTGCAAGTCCGTGTCCGCCAGCTGCCGATGATCTGCGGCCAGCCTGCGCACCTGCGTTACGCTGTACGCCAGAACCGCGATCAGAGCGGCCGCCCACAGACCCGATGCCACACCGAGCTTGCTAGCTACCTTCAAACGACTCTCCGGCCTCCCGGTACTGGCGTAGCTTGTTTCTGATGGTTCGCACGGTTACGCCCAGAGCCCGTGCGGTCTTCGAGCGGTTGTTGTCCATCCGCTTGAGCGTTTCGAGAATCAGGATCTTTTCGGCTTCGGCCACCGTCGAACCCGCCGGCAGCGCGATCTGGTCTTGGGAGGCGCCGTTCGACTGCTCTCGCAGGAAGGCAGGGAGGTGTTGGGCTTGGATCCAACCCGACTTGGCCAGGATCACCGCTCGCTCCATGAAGTTGCGCAGCTCGCGCACGTTCCCAGGCCAATGGTACTCCTGGAACTTTTGCAGGGCCGCGCCTTCGATGCCCTCGACCCGGGTACCGTGTTTCCGATTGAACTGCCGGACGAAGGCGTGAGCGAGAAGCGGCAGGTCGTCGCGGCGCTCGCGCAACGGAGGCAGATCGACGGTGAATACTCCGAGCCGGAAGAACAGATCCTGGCGCAGCTTCTTGCTCTGGATGGCCGTGTCGGGCTCGATATTGGTGGCCGCGAGTATGCGCACGTCGACCTGCTTGCTCTTCGACGAGCCGAGCTTGCGGACAGCGCCTTCCTCGAGCACCCGCAGCAATGTGGGCTGGAGCGTCATCGGCATCTCTGATATTTCATCGAGGAATATGGTCCCGCCGTCCGCGCTCTCGAACAGCCCTCCCTGGGTCTTGGCCGCTCCCGTGAACGCTCCTCGGACATGACCAAACAGCTCTCGTTCGGTCAATGTCTCGGGAAGCGCGGCCATGTTGACCGCCACGAACGGTTCGGAGGCTCTGGGCCCGCACTCGTGGATGGTTCGCGCCGCGAGCTCCTTGCCGGTTCCGCTCTCGCCTGTGATAAGGGCCGACGCATCGTTGTCGGCAAGCAACCTGAGGACGTCGTAGACCTCGCGCATCCCTTTCGAGGTACCGACGAACTTGTGGTAGCCGCCGTCTTCCTCCAGCTTTCGTTCCAGCGCCCTGGCGCTCTGGTGGCGCCCGATCTTGCGGCCGGCAGCGTCGAGAGTCTTTTCGAGCTGGCGATAGTCGAGCGGCTTGGTCAAGAAATCGAAGGCGCCGTGTTTCATCGCCTCGACGGCCGAGTCCACTGTTGCATAGCCGGTCATCAATATGACGGGCCGTTCCGCGTCTCCTTTGCGCAGGTCCTCGAGGAGCTTGACGCCGGTGGTGTCGGGAAGCACCACGTCCGAGAGCACGATGTCGGGCTCGAACTGCTCCGTCTGATCGCGCGCTTCGGCGCCGTCCTCAGCGGTTTCGACCTCGAAACCAGCTCGCGATAGTCGCAGATCGAGAACCTCGCGCATTGCGGGCTCGTCGTCAACCACCAGTACTTTGAGGGCTTCTTGCTGCATTCCCTTGAGGCTCACGGAGTCTAGAGGCGAAAGAGTAGCAGAACGGAAAATTTTTCCTACCCGTTTGGGGGATCGGCAACAATCTGCCTAGGACGGAGAACCTTTGGAGAGTGAGCCTCCTGTTACTTATTGAAGATCGCGTATAGAAAGCCTTCTTCACCGGCTGGCATCGCGGTTGCGGTAGTGCCGGGGCGAAGGAGGTATATGTGTTCAACAAGACTCGAGATGAGGGACCAATGCAGTCAAACAGCCGATCGGCGGACCGACCGAGACCGGCCCCGTCCGGCCCGTCGAGGCCGGCAAGCCTGGGTCCTTCGATCTCGCTCTCGGGGAATCTCTCGGGCAGTGAGGACCTGATCATCGAAGGTTCGGTCGAAGGCGAGATCAACGTGCGCGACCACAAGGTAACGATCAGCGAGACAGGCAACGTGAAGGCGGATATCTACGGACGGAGCATCTGCGTGGAAGGTCGGGTCGACGGCAACCTGGTCGGCGACGAGCAGGTCGTGATCCGGCAGTCGGGGAGGGTGCGAGGCAACGTCACCGCGCCGCGCGTCAATCTCGAGAACGGAGCGAAGTTCAAGGGCAGCATCGACATGCAGCCCGGAAGCAAGGGCGACCAATCGATCAGCGCCGAGGCCTCCGGCAAGGCCGCCAAGGCGCCGGCCACCGGTAGCCGCAAGTCTAAGTCGACCGTGGCTGCGGCCGCGCCGTCCACTCAATCCGCGTGAGTATGAAGAAGTTCACCCAAGCACACACCGGACTCTGCGCGGTAGCTTTCCTGCTCGCCGCAGTCGTCAGCGGCTGCGCGACCAAGAAGTATGTGCGGGCCTCCGTCGACGAGCTCGACGAACGCACCACCGCGACCACGGACATCTTGCAGTCGCAGATCGAGCGCGACCAGACCAAGCTCGCTCAGCACGAGGAGCAAATGGGCGAGATATCGAAGACCGCCGATGATGCTCTCCAGCGCGCCATCGACGCGGGTCATCTCGCCGAAGGCAAGTTTCTGTTCGAGACGGTGCTTTCGGACGACAAGGTCCGTTTCGGGTTCGACAAGACCGATCTGGCGCCCGAAGGCAAGGAAGCTCTCGAGATGTTCGCCTCCTCGCTCAAGTCGCGCAATGAGAACGTGTTTATCGAGATTCAGGGGCATACCGACTCGACGGGCTCGGAGACCTACAACCTCAAGCTCGGCGAAGAACGAGCCGAGAACGTCCGCCGGTTCCTGAGTCTCCAGCATGGCATTGCACTCCATCGCATGTCGGTCATCTCCTACGGCGAGTCAGCTCCGATAGCGGACAACTCGACACGGGAGGGCCGCAGTATCAATCGAAGGGTTGGACTGGTCGTATTGAAATAGATCGAAGCAACAAGAGTTAGGGCCCCCCCCATCATCTCCGGTGCCGCAAGTTTCTCTCCAGCTTCACTGTAGAGATTCCTAAGCCGCTCACTCCCCACGGAATGATGAGGGGGGCCTCTTGATTTGTGAGTACGAGGTCGACCGTCCACAGCGAAGTGTAGACTCCGCCGGCACAACCGAGGAGCGGGCATTGCAGATCGTCGTCGTAGCTTCGAACAATCCGGTGAAGGTCGGTGCCGTGGAGGCGGCTTTCGCGCGCATGGTCCCGGGGGAGCAGTTCGAGGCGTTGGGCGTCGGCGTCGAGTCGGGCGTCGCCAACCAGCCGGCGTCGGATCGGGAGACCCGCGTGGGCGCCGAGAGCCGGGCCGACGCGGCCGCCGAGCTCAGACCGGAGGCCGACTACTGGGTGGGAATCGAAGGCGGTATCGAGGACGGTGACGCCGGCATGAGAGCGTTTGCGTGGGTGGTCGTCCGGTCGGCCTTCGGGGTCGGGCGAGCCCGCTCGGGTACCTTCTTCCTGCCTGACGAAGTCGCCCGTCTGGTTCGAGGGGGCAAGGAGCTCGGCGAGGCCGATGACATCGTCTTCGGCCGGTCCAACTCGAAGCAGGAGGAGGGAGCCATCGGGCTCTTGACGCGCGGCGTCCTGGACCGGCGAGACCTCTACGAGCACGCGGTCGTTCTCGCGCTGGCGCCGCTGAAGAACCCTCTGCTGTATCGCTGACCGGGACGGTGCCGGTAATGAACGACCCTGCCGCCGATGCACTGGCGAGCACGAGAACCCATAGCAGGAGCCGAGCTCGCCGGCTTCCGGAAGCTCATCAAGGCCGAGTTGGTCGGCGGGGATCCGGAACCTAGTGTCCTGTCCCAGTGGTTCGGTGCATAAGGCTCGAGGTCATGGTGTGC
>JBHHWO010000059.1:0-26606 GCA_046756565.1 Thermoanaerobaculia bacterium
CGCCTCGCTTCCCCGACTGGCGGCACGAGAGCGACGCGCCGGATCGCATCGGCCTGGCGCTTTCGGGCGGCGGCATCCGCAGTGCGACGTTCAACCTCGGCATGCTGCAGAAGCTCGCCGAATTCAAGCTCCTTTCGGGTTTCGACTACCTTGCGACGGTCTCCGGAGGCGGCTATATCGGCTCGTTCTGGAGCGCCTGGCTCTGTCGCCAGAAGCAGCTCCAGAGCCTGGGAAAGGTGACCGCGCCGAAGGTCTTCCCCACCCGGGACCCCGGCAAGCCAGAGCCCCGCCCGGTCCGGCACCTTCGCGAGTTCAGCAACTTCCTCAGGCCGCGGATGTCGCTGTTCTCGTTCTCGACCGGACGCATCGCTGCCGGTCTGATCTCGGCCATCGTGCCGTGCCTGCTGGTGGCGCTGATGGTGATCTCGGTGGCGATCGGCTTCTGGTTGCTCGTGGCGTCCTTGTTCGTCCGGGAGGGTTCGTCCGCCGCGGTCAGCGCCTGGTGGATGTTCGGGCTCACGTTCGTTGCGCACTACCTGGTCGAGTTCCTGTGGCTGCGGCGACCCGAGGACCCCGAGGCGCGTGCCCGGCTCGCCTACGCGTGGTGGGCCATCGCCTCCTCCACCGTGGCCGCTGTGCTGTGGCTGGTCCTTTGGCGCCTGGTGCCCCTTCCCTACTCGTTCCTCTTCCGGCCACTCGCGAGCGGCCAGACCCAGAGCGCCCAACTGATGCTGGCCTTCTGGCCGCTTCTGGCCTGGGGCGGCTCGCTGGGGTTTCTGATCGCCGTCCGCGTGGCCTTCAGCCGGAGCGCGCTGACCGACTACGACGCCCAGGCGCGGCAAGCGGCCCTCGGACGGGCGATATCGCGAGTGATCTTCTGCCTGGTCCTGTGGGCGATGGGCGCCATCGTATGGGTGGCCGGCCAGTGGCTCGCGGCCGTCGGCCCCGGAGGTGTGGCCGCCGCCATCTCGACCGCGCTCGCCGGTGGCGGCAGCTTCGGCTGGGCCCGGGGGCTGCTCTCGGCGCAACCCAACAAGCCCACCGGCGAAGGCTTCGCAGCCCGCCTGCGGCCGCTGTTGCCGAAGCTGATTGCGGTCATCACCCTCGCGGCGGCCGCCGCTTCGACGGCCTCGATCGTGATCCTCATCTACCAAGCCGTCGGCAACGTCGGCCCGAAAGTGTACTTCGGCGTCGTGCTGGTGCTTCTCGGTGTGGTCTGTGTCGTGTTCGAGCCACAGGAGAATGGGTTTCACTCCCTCTACCGAGCGCGCCTGACCCGCGCCTACCTCGGCGCGACCAATGTAGACCCGGCGGCCAACGGCGAGCCACTGCTCTTCGCCACCGAGGTTCGCAGGAACGACGACATCCGGATCGACGACTTGACGAGCCGCCCGTTTCACCTGGTCTGTTGCGCCGCAAACGACCTCTCGGCCGACGGCCTCCGGACCCTCAACCGGGGCGCCGAGAGCGCGGTGCTCTCGAAGGTCGGGTTTCAGGTGGGAGACGCCTGGCGGGACTGGGGCACCAAACAGTTCCCGACGGCCACCGTCCCCCACCTTTCGCATGCGGTGACAGCCTCGGCCTCGGCGTTCAACTCGCACATGGGCACCATTTCAATGCGAATCGGCAACGCCGCGACCTTTCTCCTGACCGCCCTCGGCCTTCGGCTCGGACTCTGGGTCGAGGGCCCGGTCGGGACCCAGGAGCACTATCGGCAGCGCTCGGCCTCTCTGCAGCGCAACTTCCCCGGGCTGCTCTTCCTTCGCGAGCTCTTGGGGTTCTCGCGCTCCCGCGGAGAATGGGTCCATCTCTCGGACGGCGCCCATTTCGAGAATTTGGCGCTCTACGAGCTCATCCGGCGGCACTGTCGCTACATCCTGGTCTCCGACTGCGGCGCCGACCCCGACGTCGCCTTCGACGACTTCGGGAACGCCGTGCGCCGGGTGCGCGAGGACTTCGGAGTCGAGATCGAGATCGACCTGGCGGCACTTCGCCCCGCGAAGGATGACGCTGCCAAGAAGGAGAGCACTCGCCAGCCGGTGGTCGCCGGCGATATCCACTATCCCGGCGGCGACAACGGCATCCTGCTCTACGTCAAGCCGACGCTGAGCGGCAACGAGCCCGAGGACATCACCCAGTATGCGCGCCGCAACGGCGACTTTCCGCACGAGACCACGCTCGACCAGTTCTACGACGAGGCGCAGTGGGAGGCCTACCGGCGCCTCGGAGAGCACGTGATCGACGAAGCCCTCGAAAACATCCGACACAGCGTCGCGGTGCCCGGGTCGGGCGCCGACTACGCGACTCTAGTCCGCTACTTCCTCGAGGCGCGTCTCGCGTGGCCGTCATCGACGCGAGACGATGTCGCGGTTCTCGCGGGCCTCGACAAGGAATGGACGGCCCTCGAACAGAAGATCGTCGCCGACGGCGCCTCGCTCCGCGACGAGCTGTTCCCAGGGCTGCCAGCCGTCCAACGAACCACTGCCTCGCTGGTCGAGAACCTTCCACATGTGCAGGAGGCCCTGCGACTCATGGTGGCGGTCTATTTGCGCAGCGGTATCGCGGACAGCCCGAAGGCGGCCAGTCATCCTCGCTTCCAGGGGTGGCTCAATCGATTCGGCCGCTGGTACAACACATATGACTTCAAGACGTGGTGGCCATGGCTGGCTCCGCTCCAGAATCGATCGTTCGTCGAATTCATGAGCCAGAAGTTCGACGGCCTCTCGGCTTCGAAGCGCCACAAGGCCCAATTGATTTCGATCCGGCCGGGCATGCCGCACCAAGGCTGGCTCGATCCATGGTCGATTCACTCCGCTCGTCTGCCGAAATCCAGGCCAGGAGTCAAGATCGAACGCTTTGGCCTGGTCGCCAAGCTGGGTCCGGAAGCAACGGATCTATTGGCAGCCGTGGCCGACCTCGAGCTCGACGCTACGACGGTCACTCTGAAAGTCGAACACTTCAACGTACCGCCCGGCCTTTGGAGCATCGGGATCGGCGAGGTGCTCGTGGACAAGCTGGTGGCGCACATGAAGGCCAAACCGGGAGTCACATTCCGGGTTCGGGCGGCGCCCTCGAAAGACGACCCGAAAAAGAAGGTCTCCTTCTCGGCCGAGCAGGCCGCGCTCTTCGTCGGTGCCGGCTTCAGTCGAGACGGCTCGGATCCGAAGTGTGAGCAGTTGGTGCTGTAGGAGCGTCTGGACCCCCAGCAGCCCGTGCTAGAAGCCCTTCTTCTCGAAGAGCGTGTTCAAGAACACGACTACGAATCGCAACAGCGCCTCGTTGTAGATGTCGTTGTGCGAGTTGATGACGGTCTCGTCCACCCGCACGACCCAAAACGGCGCGTTCTCGTCCCAGCCGGATTCGAAAACCCGCTTGAGCTCGTAGCGTGGCTCGGCGCCCGCTTTGGACCTCGCCCTGCCCCCGGCGTATGGCAGAGCAGTCTCGAGCCTCCCTCCGAAAGACGCTCCCGCCTTCGGATGCGGCAACTCCGCGAGGCCGTCGCCGACCACGTAGAGAGGACATCCACACGCGAATTCCCGATCGGCACTCGTGAAGAAGTGATCGACGTCGAGTGTCGAGGACAGCTCGTGCGTACGATAGCGGTCGTAGTGTCCGAGGGCTTTGCGGTATGCAGCTCCTCTGAACCAGTTGTTCGGCAATAGCCACCGCGACAGCGGGAAGGCCTTGCGTGTCGCCGGGTCGGCTTCGGATGTCACGACCAGGAGCACCGGCGTCTGCTCCTCGTCGTAGGCGAGATTGCCGTCTTTGATTACGGCGGTCAGATCGTCCGCGAAGGCCTGGAAACGCGACGCCTGAATCGCGGGATTGAGGAGAATCGAGAGATCTCCGAATCCGGTCACCCGGGGGCGCTTGCCCGGCGGCGGCTCGCCGGTTGCGTGCGAGGAACGGATGTAGGTCTCTTCGTCGACGGTTCCTTCGAGCTTCTGTCGCAATGCCGAAAGAAGCATTCCGCCACCCAGGCTGTGGCCCGCCGTGATCATGAGTACGCTCCGGTCTTTCCTCTGGGCAAGAGACTTGAGGCGACGGTATTCCTCGTCGATGTCGAGGAGCAGATTGGTGGCTCCGCTCCGGCCGATCTTCTCCGCCTTGCGCTTGCGGTTGTAGATGGTGAGGGCGTTGAAGCCTTCCTTGTCGATGGATTCGCCCCGCCATGCGAAGTAGAGCCCGACGAAGCGGCTCGGGGGTCTTTTGTCGGGTCGGTTCTCGCTGCCGTAGACGTTGGCCATCCCTCCGACCAACCGCCGGAGGCAGGCCAGGTTGTAGTCGCACACTCCTGCGCCGTGGTGCCAGCCGTGGATGAAGAGCACGATCACGAGATTGCTCCCCGACCTGCGAGCTGCCCGGGCTTCTTTGTCGAGCATGTCGAACACCTGGCGGCGCTGTTTGGGATTTAAAGAACCGTGTTTGTCGACCTCGAGAATCCCCATCTTGAAGGGCTCGGGCTCCGGCTTGCACACCTCGCCGACCAGCTTCCGCTTGGCGCCGCTGACGCAGAGCTTGAGCGGCTCGACCGATCGCGCCTCGACGGCTTTGATGCGGTGGGCTGCGGCGGAACTCGGGTCCTCGGTCTCGATCAGGTCGAGAATGATGTCGTCCTTGATCGGCTCCTCTACCCCGCGCACTTGAAAGACACTTGTGCACCCCAGGATCGCCGCGGTCGCCAGCATGCAAATCAGAGTGGCCCAATGTGTCGGTTTCGTCGTCATGACAGTTCCCTTTCGTCTACCCAAAGTGAATCGAGCCGAAGAAATGCCCCACGGCCGGGCCTCCGGCCGTGGGGCGGGTGCCACGCTCTTGGCTCGCGCTCGCCTATGGGGAGTTGGGCGTGAGCGCGAAAGCGTAGATGAAGCTGCGGTCGAGGCTCGAGATGCGGGTTCCCCATCCACGCGTCGCCTTGGCCTTCACGTAGAGGTGAGCCGCAAAGGCGGCTTCGGTTCCGCAGTCCTGAAGCAGCTCGGCGAACTTGAAGTCACTCTTGGTGAAGTGACCGAAGCCGTTGCCGGTGTAGACGCCGGCCGACGGCGCCGAAACTTCGACTCCCGAAACCGAGACACCCGGAGTCGTCACGTTGTTCGGACCTCGCCTGATGCCGAAGTTGAAGATCGCGAAGTTGGCCGGGTGGGTGGCCCAGAACGACATCGAAACGTCACCGAGCGTCGCCGGGTTATAGCGCAGGAAGCCGCAGTCGCCGGCTCCGAGAGCACCGATCATCGGCTCGTCGATCAACGCACCAGTCGGGCGGTTGTCGATGTGGAGATCGAACTCGAAACCGTGATTCACGAGGTCGCCGTTGGGCACGTTCGCGGTGTGCAGCGTGCCGTCGGGGTCGTGGCTGATCGGCTCGACGAACTTGAAGGCGCCGCTCTGCTGCGTCACCTGAACGCCGGCGTTGTTGTAGATCGTGAGCCGGATCGTGTAGCGACCCGGATTCAGGCTCAGACCCACCGTGTTGAGAAAACCACGATAGATGTCGCCGATCCAACCCGTACTCGGCCAGCTCGCCGTCTCACCGGCCGCGAGCGGCGGAATGAGAGGCGGCGTGAGCTCGGCCTGGTGCGGCCGGAAGCGGTACAGCTTCATGGTGCCCACGCTCTTCGGGCCCAGCTCGATGGTGGGGAAGACCGGCGGGTTGCCCGCCGACTCGACCTGATAGTGGACCCTCACGGTCTGGTTGAAGTCGGTGAAATCGGACTCCGACTCGTGCTTGTACTCGAACCGGTAGTAGTAGAGCGTGTTCGTCGGAATGACGTTGGCTCTGCCCAAGCGGAAGCCAAGGTGTCCGCCGAACGGGGCGTTCGTTATGCCGCCGTAGTTCGTCAGACCATTCGGCTGGATGCGGTAGAGGGGTGTGCCCCCGACACCGTAGGGCAGGATCCAGGTGCCATCGGCGATGACTCCCGGCTGCTCCGTGTAGCAGATGTCGTCGACCCATAGCTCCTGGCCTCCGAGCGAGAGCGAGTTGATCTCGCCCGAGAGCAAAAGCGTGCCCTGGTCGTTGCCCAGGCCGTTGGTGACAGTGGCCGTGGCGCCGCCGATCACCGTGTTGTGGATGTCGACGAAGTTGCCGAAGTTCTGGAAGTCACCGTTGACCTCGATGTTGAGGTTGCCGCCGTACTCACCGAAGTTGAGGTGGACGACGTTCGGCGTCACCGGAAAATCGACATCGACGTTGACGTTGTTGGTGTTGAGGTCCTGCCCCGAGCCGCCGGCCATGCCGGCGTTCGTCACCCGGGCATGTCCCGCGTTGGTCCAGTTGCTGTTCGACCACTCGAAGGGCTCGACTGTCATGTTCGCGCCGGAGTCCGAGAACGTGTCGCCAACGTTGTAGTTGGTGTTGAGCGGCAGGCTCTCGAAGTCGATGCAGGCCGGTCCGAGTCCGGTGATCGGCGCGCAAGTCGACGAGTACTCCTGCTGGCAGCGGCGATCCTTCAGGGTCACCGACACGCAGTCGGGAGGCGGTGTGCCCCGCGGTACCGCGAACCAGAGGTTGTTGAGGTTCTCGGACTGGCCGAGCGCGCAGAAACCGTAGAGGCGGTTGCCGTCACCATCGTGGATGTCGACCCAGGTGCGGGACGAGTTCGCGTTCAAGCCGCAGGGCGGCAGATCGGGAGCCGGAGCGAACAACGCGTTCGGGTACGACGCGCGGTTGGTAACCGAGATGTTGTACCGGGTCCAGGCATTGCCGCCGGCCTCGTAGTCCTCGGAGCCTGTAATCTGGATCTGCGGATCGGGCAGGTTGAGCGGGCACAGAAGGCCCCAACTCAGGATCGCCTCGTTGATAAAACGCGCGACTAACCCCTGTTCCGACTCCACCACGTAGCGCACAAGAACCGCCTTGTCGGCGAGTGTGACCGGGATCTTCAGAGGCGCGCTGTCGCCCGGTCCGAGGATCTCGTCGTCCTGTCCGCGCCACCGGCGGCGGAAGCGGATCACACGCTCTTCGACCTCGTCCCAGTTCAGCTCCTCGAGATCGATCGGCTCGGGAATCGTCACCCACTGGCGCTGAATCCGGACCCTCTGGATGTCGAGATCCTCCGGCAACTCGACGACGTCGAGAATCGCCTCGGCGCCGGCTCGCCAGACCTGCCAGGGCAACGGCACTTCGCGCACGGGACGGCCGTCGATCGACCAGAACCCGCGAGCGGTGATCGGTCCCTCGCAGCTCATGCGAACGCCGAAATGCTCGGTGCGCCCGGGCTGGATCGGATCGCGGCTGTTCGCCCAGGTGATGGTCACGCCGCGACCGAACGGAGTTCCTTCCGACACCTTCGGCTCGCTACCCCATCCGGGGTAGAAGCTCTCGATGCACTCCCGGCTGACTCTGCCGAAGAGCATCAGCTCGAAATCGTTGAACGTGCGCCGGTCGTTGTTGCGCACGTCGAAGTTGCTCAGCGAGCCCACGACCTCCTGCGCCGTAGCCGGAACTGCCGCAAACGCGAGCAGCAGGGCAAGCGCAACAGTGCACAACCTAATTTCTCGTTTCCTCATCTCTACTCCTTTCTCCCGCTTGGGAGGTCAAAGACGGAGGCGCGGTCTTCCTGGGCGCACCCGTCGAGAGAACTTCATTCCGTTCAGTGGAATAGACGGAAGAATAACCGGTTCTCTCTCACCGTGCCAGGCACGCGCGCCCGGGTCCGACGACCAGGACGCGTCCAGGACGAGCGAGCCTCGCCAGACTGAGGAGCCGGTGGCCCTAGACGAGGTCGAGGTTTTCGGCCTGCGACCTCAGCCGCCGGTCTAGGGTCCAGAGCCTGCAACCCGCCAGGAGCGCCGAGCAAAGGAGGTGGACGTCCACCCACCCGAGGCCCGTGCCCGCCAGCCTCTGCCTATCGACGAGGGCCAAGACCTCTTCATGGCTCGCCGTCGGAACGCTCGGAAGCGCGGCTAGCAGCTCCAGCACCTCGACACGGCGCCTCAAATTGCCGCAGGCAAGCTCGCCCACGATAAACGGGTGAGACTCGACCTCGCCGCCCTCGAGGTAGCCCGCCAGTCGGGAGTTCCCGCGCCGGAAGTGATCGATCCAGACCGAGGTATCGACGAGCACTAGGAGACCTTGCGAGAACGCCTGCGCCGGGTCTTCTTCAAGCCCGGTTCCGAGCCTCCGAGGGCGGCCAGTCTTCGCGCGCTCTCGCGTGCCACCAGGGCCTCGAGTCCGGCACGTACGATCGCGGTCTTCTCCTCGAGTCCGCTCAAGCGCCTGGCCTCTGCCAGGAGATCGTCATCAATGTTGAGAGTCGTTCTCATATGCATAAGTATGTACGATTTATACATATAGTCAATCCCGGGTCGGCGTAACACGCAGGCACGTGGGTGAAGACGCCCTCGAGCCCGGTTTTGTGGCGCCGATTCGCCGAGTTCCTCTGCTACTCTCCTCCTTCACGCTCGATCTGGAAGGAGACGAACAAGATGCGTCGAGGCCATACGATTTCGTGGATGATTCTGCTCGCTCTGATCCTGCCCCTTGCGCCGGCCGAGGCCAAAAAGAGCAAGAAAGCGAAGGCTGAAGCCGAGGAGGCCGAGGACGAATCGAAGATGTCCTCAGAGACCTTTTCAGGGCTCGAGTGGCGTAGCGTCGGGCCAGCGCTCATGTCGGGCCGGATCGCCGACATCGCGGTTCATCCCAAGGACCAGAGCGTCTGGTACGTGGCGGTCGGGAGCGGCAATCTCTGGAAGACCACGAACGCGGGCACGACCTGGAAGCCGGTCTTCGACGACCAGGGCTCGTACTCGATTGGCGACGTGACGCTCGACCCGTCGAACCCGGAGATCGTCTGGGTCGGAACCGGCGAGAACGTCGGTGGGCGGCACGTGGGCTACGGCGACGGCGTCTACAAGAGTATGGACGGCGGCGCGAGCTGGGAGAACGTCGGACTCGAAGACTCCGAGCACATCGGCAACATCGTGGTCGACCCGAAAGACGGCAACGTCGTCTATGTGGCTTCGCAGGGCCCGCTGTGGTCGGGCGGCGGCGAGCGCGGCCTTTTCAAGACCTCCGACGGCGGTGAGACCTGGGACAAGATCCTTGGCGGCGGCGACTACACGGGCGTCAATGAGGTCATGATGGACCCGCGCGACTCGAGCGTTCTCTACGCCGCAACTCATCAGAGATTCCGCAACGTCGCTGCGCTGGTCAACGGCGGTCCCGAATCCGGGATCCACAAGTCGACCGACGGCGGCGCCACCTGGCGCGAGCTCGAGAACGGCATCCCGAAGGAAGACAAGGGCAAGATCGGTCTCGCCATCTCGCCGATGGACCCCGACGTCGTATACGCCACGATCGAGGTACCGCAGCGGGAGATCTTCGTCTACCGCTCGGCCGACGGCGGAGAAAGCTGGGAAAAGGGCGCCGACGTCGGCTACTCAGGGACCGGGCCGCACTACTACCAGGAGATTTTCGCGAGCCCCCACAAGTTCGACCGGCTGTACCACATGAATCCGCGGATCTCGATCTCGGACGACGGCGGCAAGAGCTGGCGGCGGCTCGGCGAGAAGTACAAGCACGGCGACAGCCACGCGATGGCCTTCGACCCGAAAGACCCGGACTATCTCCTGGTCGGCAGTGACGGCGGCCTGTACGAGACCTGGGACCACGCCAAGAACTGGAAGTTCGTGGCCAATCTGCCGGTCACCCAGTTCTACAAGGTCGCGGTTGACTACGACGAGCCCTTCTACCACCTGGTCGGCGGCACCCAGGACAACAACACCCAGTACGGACCGTCACGGACCGACAACGTCCACGGAATCCGCAACTCGGACTGGTCGGTGACGCTGTTCGGCGACGGCCACCAGCCGGCGATCGACCCCACCGACCCGAACATCATCTACTCGGAATGGCAGGAGGGGAATCTCACCCGATTCGACCGGGCAAGCGGCGAGATGATCTACATCCAGCCGCAGCCTGAAGCCGACGAGGAGTGGGATCGATTCAACTGGGACTCCCCCATCTTGATCAGCGCGCACGACCCGGCACGCCTCTACTTCGCGAGCCAGCGCGTGTGGCGGAGCGACGATCGCGGCGATTCCTGGCGGGCGGTCTCGGGAGATCTGTCCAAGGGCGTCGACCGGTTCACGCAGTCGATGATGGGCCGGGTATGGCAGTGGGAATCGAACTGGGACGTCTGGGCGATGTCGAAGTACGGAACGGTAACCTCGCTCGGCGAGTCGCCGATGAACGAGAACCTGCTCTATGCGGGAACCGATGACGGGCTGATCCAGGTCTCCGAAGACGGCGGCGAGAACTGGCGCAGGATCGACTCGCTGCCCGGTGTTCCAAAGGGCTTTTTCGTCAACGACATCAAGGCCGATCTCCACGACGCGGACACCGTCTACGTCGTAGTCGACGATCACAAGTCCGGGGATTTCTCACCCTACGTTCTGAAGAGCACCGATCGCGGCAACTCGTGGACCTCGATCGCTTCGGATCTACCCGAGCGGCACGTCTTGTGGCGCATCGTCCAGGACCACGAAAACCCGAACCTGCTCTTCCTGGGCACGGAGTTCGGCGTGTTCTTCACGGTGGACGGCGGCGGCAAGTGGGTCAAGCTCTCGGGCGGCATGCCCAACATCCCGGTCCGGGATCTGGCCATCCAGAAGCGTGAGAACGACCTGGTCGCGGCCACCTTCGGGCGAAGCTTCTACATCCTCGACGACTACAGCGCGCTGCGAGGCGTCTCCGAGAGCATGCTCGAGGACTCGTCCGTCGAGCTCTTCGCTCCGCGCACCGCCTGGTGGTACATGCAGAGGCGCACCCTGGGGGGCTCCGAGAAAGCCAGCCAGGGAGAGGCCTTCTACACGGCCTCCAATCCACCCTTCGGCGCAGTCTTCACCTACTACCTGAAGGACTCTCTCGAGACCGCCAAGGACAAACGCCAGAAAGAGGAGAAAGACGTCGCCAAGGAAGGCGGCGACACGCCGTACCCCGGCTGGGACGCGCTGCGGGAGGAAGAGTTGGAAGAGGGCCCGGCAATTCTCCTCGCCGTCAAGAACAGCGCGGGCGAAGTCGTTCGCAGGCTTACCGGACCGGCCAAGGCGGGCGTTCATCGCGTAGCCTGGGATCTGCGCTACCCGAGCTCCCAGGCCTGGAGCGAGAACTGGGATGACGACAACGCGAGCGGCTTTCTGGTCGAGCCCGGCACCTACACGGTCTCCCTGGCCCAGCGTTCGGCCGGAACGGTGACCGATCTCGGCAAGAGCAAGACGGTCGAAGTCGCCCCGCTCCGAGAGCGCGGTCTGAAGGGAGTTTCCCCGGCGGAGGCCGTCGCCTTCCTGCGCGAACTGGATGCTTTCAACCTCCGCGCGGACGCCGCCGAGCACGCGCTCGAGGAGGCCGAAAAGCAGCTCGATGCCATCAAGCAGGCCCTGATGCGCTCGAAGCTCGGTGACAACGGTCTGGACGACCAGGCCAGGGCGCTTTGGCGCCAGGTCAAGGACCTGCAGCTCGAGCTCAACGGCAGCGAAACGCGCGACAACGCGGGCGATCCCGGTCCGGTTTCGATCGAGCGCCGGATGACCGTCGCCTGGATGGGCAACATGCTCTCGACCTACGGGCCGACGCCCACACACAAGCGCCAGTTCGAGATCGCCAAGGAGCAGTTCGCGGCGCTCAACGCGACGCTGAACCAGCTTCTCGAGACCGACCTGCCGGCGCTTGAAGACAGCCTCGACGACGCCGGCGTTCCCTGGACGCCAGGAAGGGGCGTGCCCGGAGAGTAGAGCCGAGGGCGCCTCGCCACCCTGGTTCGGGCTCCGCCCGAAAAGTAGAGAGCTCGTCGGGGATTCCTCCCCGTTGGGATAGCCCGATCCGGCTTCGATGCGGGTGGTCGACCGCTCGACTGGATCGCACCCGCGCCGCACTCGAGGAGACCGGCCGATAGGCAGAGTAGTGGCAAGTTATTATGTAATAATGCTGTTAGAGGGTTGAGATCGCCCCAGAGGGAAATGGCGGACGTTTTCATCAGCTTTGACAGCCCTGAGGATCTCCACGAGGCCAGGGAGATCGCAAGGGGGCTCGAAAGGGACGGCTGGTCGGTCTGGGGCATGTGGAAGCCCTATGTCGGCTGGTGGCCACGGATCGTCCAGCATGAGCTCCGGGCGGCGCCGTGCGTTGTCGTCCTATGGTCGAGGACCTCGGTCCAGAGCGACATGGTGCTCGCGGAGGCGATGGAGGGACTGGAACGCCGGGGCCTGGTGTCGGTGGATCTCGAGGACGATCTAGACGTTCCGATCTGGGCGAACCTGCAGAACCGGGTCTCCTACCGGAAGGAAGGCGGCCCAGCGCTCTTGAGCGAGCACGTCCGGCTGGTACTCACCGGACAAGCGGCCGTCGAAGAAGAGGCCTTGCCCGGATTCCGTCAATCCGACCTTCGGGCTCTGCTTGATGCCCATCAAGACTGGCTCGCGCGCCGTCGCGAGGGACGTCGTCTCGCGCTGAGCGGGCTCGATCTCGCGAAACTCGACCTGGCGAATGCCAGCCTGCGGGCGGCGTACCTGAGTGGATGCGACCTGACCGGCGTCGCCGGGCTTAAGAAGACTGCCCTGCGTCGGGCCTATCTGAAGGGTACGCGCCTCCCGGAGCATGTCAGGGAATGGCACGGCATCGGCGAGGGCCTGACCTCGGGGCTCTCGGACGGCTCGCTGACCTGGGTGTTGGGCGGCTTCGCCGGCAGCTTGATCGCAGTCGTCACCCTCCTCGTCCAGCCAGACGCGGCCCTTCTCCTGCCCGAGTTGGTCACGATCGATCTCCTTGGGTACATCTCGGTCCCTCCGGTAGCGGCGTTCTATCTCGTTGCCGTCGTCCTCTGCGCCGGCCACCTGTATCTTTTGGCGAAGCTCAGTGACCTGATCTCCGAATGCGCCGCCTATCCCGACGTCTTCGAGGACGGCTCGGACCTGCTCACCCGAGCGCATCCCCTGATCCGGCCGTTCTTCGAGCTGCCCTGCTGGGACGCGGCCAAGCTCGACGGAAAGCGGTCTCGAAGACTGTCGCATCTCGCCAAGTCGTTCATGGCTCTCTACCTGCTGCCGCTGGCCTTGCTGGCGCTCTGGATCAGGTCCTGGCCGTCTCACAATCTGCCACTCGTTGTCTGCTTGGGCCTTCTGTTCGGCGCCGCTCTCACCGGGAGCGCTTGGATCCACGCCGGGATCCTGGACGACCTCGGTCCCCGCCGCGGTCCGGGGCGAGCGCTGGCGAAAGGCGCGGTCGGGGTTGTCTGCCTCGTGTTGCTCGGGCTCGCGGTCGTGAGCGTCCGGTACCCACCGCGACGGAATCTGCCGGCCGGGCTGCTCAGACCGCAGGACAAGACCGCCACGATCGACACGATCGAAGGACACTGCAAATCCCTGTCGAGCAACCTTCCGGCGCCTGTCCGGACCCTTCTGGCGGTGGGACCCAGAGCCTGGTCCAAGGTGGATAGGTTGTCGATGCAGACGAGTCGCCACCCACTCGCCTGCACGGACTACCTCAAGAGAAACCGCCGACACAACTTCCGCTTCGCCCTCATCGGCGGTGAGGAGGCCAGCCTGCCGAGCCAGGACCTGAGCGGCTTCGATTTCACCTGCTCGGTGTTTCTGGGAAACTCCGACTTCTCCGGCTCGAGGTTCTGCGAATCGGACCTCTCGTTCTCGATCGTTCGAGGCAGATTCGACCACGCCGATCTGGCCGGTACGGACCTCAACAACTCCGATCTGGATGCGAGCTTCGTGGATGCGACTCTGGACGAAGCCAGCCTCCTGGACGCCAGGGTGCGCGGGGATTTCAGCGGCGCCACCTTGGTTGATACCCAGCTCGTTCGGGCCGACCTGCAGTCGGCCAACTTCAGGAGCGCCAACCTCGCCGGCGCTTCCCTCAGGGACGCCATGGTGCTCGGGGCCAACCTCGAATGCGCCAATCTGGACGGGACGGATCTCGCCGGCGTCGACCTCGACCGGGTACCCAAGCTCCGCTGCGCAAAGATCGGAGGAATCGAGGCTCTTACCTGCGAGCAGAAGAGGCAGTTATTTCGCCGCGAGGCTCGGATCATTATCGACTGGGAGCTCCAGGAAGAGTGCCGAAAGAAGGAGGACGAATTCCGGCAAGTAGTCCTGGCTGGGGGTGCCGACCTTCCACCGCCCAGATATTTTCCGGCTGCCAGCACCATCGAGCGAATCGAGAACCTGAGTCTGAACCGCGAATGTCGGCGAACCTGCTCGGCCCTCCGCGACTCGCCGGCGAACATCACCGCTTCTCCGTGATGCCGTAAACACCGGGGAGATCGAGAGCCATGCGAAGAACCATCGCCTTGCTGTTGGCCACGGCTTTGATAGGGCCCGGGCCTGTAGTTGCTCAGCAACTCCACCCCTGTGACTCGAGAGTGCAGCTTGACCAGGAAGACGCTGTCGAGGACTTCAAATCGGCCTTGCGCTACCTGCGCCAAGGTAGCAAGAAGGCCGACGACTGGTTCCGTCGAGCCTTCGGGAGCTACGGCGCCAGCGGGACGTTTGGCTTCAACCCCTGTGAGGGGGACGCCCGCTGTGGGAGAACCGGCCAGCAGGATCCCACGTGGTATCGGCATTACACGTACCAGCCCGAGAAATGGGCGATCTTCGCGTATTGCAGGACCTCCGACTGCGCCAACGAAGACGAGTTCGACAAAATCGTCAAGGACCTGCAGGCCAAGGGAAAGGCCTGGAATGCGCGAAACCTGGAGGCCGACTGCTTCTGGAAGGGGCTATCGCTGGCATGTGTAGAGGACGCCGAGGATCCGGCGGTCCATGATCTCTGCACGGGCATGGGAGCAGACAAGACCAACTGTCAAGCGACGGTATGCGACGCGCTGAATCGGATCATCGCTCCACGGGTCGGTATCTGCGAAGAGCTGGCTGCCGAGTTCGAGAAGTGCGAGACCACCGACGGCGATGGCTAGAGGGTCCAGACGGCACCTGCAGGCCGCAGTCTGTCTGTGCTTCGCGCTCGCGCTCGGCCCCCGGCTCTCCAGCGCACAGACGAACGCTGAGACCAACTCGCCATGGCTTCAGCTGAACCTGTCGGTGCCGGGTGCGCGCAGCCTTGCGCTGGGAGGCGCCTTCCTGGGCCTCTCGGACGACGCCACCAGCGCCTACGCCAACCCGGCCGGACTGGCTTTCCTCCCCGGCCGTGAGATTTCGGTCGAAGGCCGCTACTGGAAGTTCCACCACGAGTTCACTCGGGGCGGCAGCCTACTGCCAGGTGGCAGTCCCGTACCGGGGCGCGAACCCAACGACAGCCGCGACCTCTCGTTCGCGTCGTTGGTTCTCGGCAGAAAGAGCTGGGGACTGGCCGTCTACATGCACCGCCTTGCCAAGTTCCGGGCCAAGTTCGACACGAACGGGCTGGTGCTGGAACCGGGCCTCCGACTGTTTCCGGCCCGGATCGACCATCGAGTGGACATCAGGAACCTGGGCGCCTCGTTCGGCAAGGCCTGGACCTTGGGTGGGAAGCGGCCGCCGGGCGAGCGCGCGTTCCAGCCGAAGATCGCGATCGGGATCGGGCGAGCGTTTTACTCCTTCGAATTGAGCTCCCGGATGGACCGCTTCCGGGTCGAGCGGCTCGACGACCCCGCCCCTCGCCTGGTCGCCGACAACGTCCACGACACCCAGACACAGCGAGGCGATGACGGGGACGGCGGCTGGCTGGCCGGGTTCCTCTTCTGGCCGAGCCGCGACTGGCGCTTCGGCGCCTCGTTCCGACAGGGCGCGGGCTTCGGCGTCGAGGTCGAGAACGTCGACGGTCCCGCCCATCGCGGCGTGTCGCTCGCCACGCCCACTCCGATCCGGTCGGCGTTCAACGTTCCGGACGTGGTCGGCGTCGGCGTCATGTGGTCCCCTCACCGCCGGATCAAGCTGAGTGGCGGCGAGGAGATCGAGCTTCCCAGGCGATTCAAGCTGGTTCTCGACGTCTACGAAGTGGGTTATTCGGTGCTGGCGGCCGACATCGTCGACGCCTTCGGTCTGAAGCCGGCGCCGGGTGACGCTGAGCCCTGCCGCAGAGGCGAGCTCACGGGACAGCGGTGCGGCGCCGAGCTCGACCGCTTCGTCGCGGACGACGGAGTCGAGGTCCACCTGGGCGCGGAGATCCTCGTCGGTCCGCCGAGGCGATCGTTCTTCCTGCGAGTCGGTGCTTGGCGCGATCCGAACCACGCCCTCCGTTTCGAGGGCGAGCGGGCCGCCTTCAGGGAGGTTTTCAAGAAAGGAGAAGACCTGGACCACTTCTCAATCGGGGTGGGAACCACCGGCTACCGATTCCAGTTCGATGCGGCGGTCGACTGGGCAAATCCGCGACGGACTCGAACCGTCTCCCTGTCGTCCGTGGTCCGTTTCTGAGGTCCTCGAGGTGAAGTCCCTAACACATCTCGTCGTCAGACCGGGCCCGGCAACCTGCTTGCTCGTCGCTGCGCTGGCGCTGCCGGTCTGGGCGCCGCCCGCGCTCGCCGATCGCGAGTGCACGGCCGCCGAGCGCGAGGCCCGCTACGGGAACGACCCCGCTGGAGAGTGTGGTCGGGGCGGAGCCTTCTTCCCGTTCGCGGGTGACTGCGAGCCTGCAGATGCCCCGAATGAGGTACTGAAGGCGTGCTTCGGATGGATCGCCGGAGAGGACGACGCGATCGCCGTGGGCGAGCCGGTGCTGTTCTGCGACGGGTCGTTCCGAGAACCGGTCCACGACTGGTGCTGGCGCTTCCGAGGCACGGCGACTTCTGGGTGCGACTCGGACCTGCTGGGCCTGGACGAAACCGATTCGGACAAGCGTCGACTCCGTCAGCGGTTCCCCTGCTACGTCTATGAGACAGGCGGGACGGCCGAAGTCACGCTCGATGTCCGAAGAGACGAGGGCATCGCCTTCCGGGTCTCGGACTCCGCCTCGAGCGGGAGCTTCGAGATCTGCGAGCCCAGAATCGTCGAGCGCAACTCGTTTGTCGTGTCCGGGCAGGGAGGCGAGGTGCTCATACCGGTAGAAGCTCCCGCCGGGTGTCAGTGGTCGCTCGACAAGATCACCGGCAACAGGACGAGCCGAATCGAGGGGGTCGGCCCTACTGACATCTGGATCACGGTGGAGCCGGGCAAGTCACCGCCCGAGAGGATCGAAGTGGTCCCGGAAGGCGCTCGCCAGCCGACGGGCGAGGCGGTGAGCGGAGTCGATCCGGTCCGTTTTCTGCAGCAGAGGCGCCGGTTCCTGCGCCGGGAGGGACAGGGCGGCAACTTCTTCCTCCTCCCCTACTTTGCGTGCCCCGATGACGGCTTCTCCTGTGAGGGCCGTGCCGGCGCGCCGATCTTCCTGCTTCCCGACGGTCCCGCGATGTCACCCGCCGAGTACTCGCTCGACGGCCGTCTCGGCCTGATCGACGAAGCAGCCGGGGACCACCCCGTCTATCTGGTCGGCACCCGCGACGGAGGTCGCGCCCAGCAGCGACGGGACAACCCGGGGTGGTCGCTCCTCAGCTGCCGCGGACCGAGCCTCCTGCTCGAGGGGTCGAAGCCGGCCACAGAGTTGGATCTCTTGAGATCGGCTTTCGGGGCAGCGGAGGTTTGCCGTGACAACCTGACGAAATGCCTCGAAGACGAGGGTGAGTGCGAGCCCGAAGAGCGCACGTCCATCAACCTCAATGCCTATCGCGCGCAGGCGTTGGTCGACGACCTGGAGGCGCTCCGACGCGCTATCGGCGCCGAGAGCGTCATCCTCTGGGGTGAGGGTTTCGGCTCTCAACTGGCTCTGGCGTATCTCTTCAAGTACGCGGCCTTCGTCGAAAGCGCCATCCTGCACGCACCCCGGCCTCTCGACAAGATCACTGTCGAGCCGGCGGATCTTGACGCGGTACTGACCGAGATCGACGGCCGGGCCAGCAGAAATCGGAGCCTGGTCGATCAGATCGACCAGCTGAAAGATGAACTCGCAGCCGAAGCGGCGGTGCTCACGGTCACCGAGCCCGCTCCGGGTGCCGAGTACGCCAGCAGGCGCACCGTAGTCGAACGGGAGCGGCCGCTCGGCGAGCTCGACCTTCGCCAGACCGTCGCCTACTGGCTCCTCGACCGACGAAGGACCAACGTCCATCTCAAGAGGAACGGGACGATCCGGGCCATTAGGAGGGGCAAGAAGCCGGAGCGCTTTTCTCCCGTGGCCGATTTCGTGTCGTCGCAAGCCGCGAGCGAATGCGACGCGACCGGCGGCCCGGTGTTGCAGGCTCGCCGCATAGCCACACGGGGCGAGTGCCTCGGGTCGGCCCTGACCTTTGCACCGTACTGCTCGATGCCCCGCGGGCGAGATACGCGCGGCCTTCGTCTCGAGACCGTTCTGGGCCGAGCGCTCGAGTCCCTCTTTCCGGAGATCTGCGCTGCCTTCGACTTGCGGAACCCGCTGGACTTCCAGGACTGCACGCACTCGGGCGCATGTCCCCAAAATGAGGACCCCATCGACGTGCTGCTGATACGAGGGGAGCTCGATCCCCTCTCCACGGCCGCCGACCTCGAGGCGGTACGCAAGCGGCTCGAGAGCGAACGGCTTTTCGAGACGGTGGTCGACACCGTTGTGGTACGTCCGGGTCTGAGGAGCGATTCCTTCGACCCGAGACTGGAGCCCACCGTCCGCGGCTTGCTGACTGACGGCGCCACTGGCAGCGAGTCCCTCCTCGACACACCCGATCTGTTTTCCGGCACCACGGCAACGTTCGACTCGGCGCTTAGGAGCTCTCGGCGTCGAACGCGGCCCCCGCGAGGCATCAAGGCGAGCCGACTGTCCGGTACGGAGATGCGCCTGAGCTGGCGCCGGCCCACCGATAACGACACGTTCGTGCTCGTAGAGACGAGGACCTCGGCCGGACGCTACCGAGAAGTGGCCAGAATCATCTCCCGAGCCCACCGAACCCGGATCACTGGCCTCGAGGCCGGCCGCGACTACTGGGTGCGGTTGCGGACAAAGGCCCAGGGACGCAGGCGCTCCCGGCCCTCGGAGCCGATCCTCCTGCCCACAACCGGGCCGGGGTAGTGACCGCCACTGTAGAGCCTGCCCCCGCGCTCCAGTCAATCCAGGCCCCGCTCGGGCAAGTGCTCGTTCTTCAAGTGTAAGTAGCGACTAGACGCCGCCGAAGACGAAGACGAGCTGGCCTATTCCCGCCAGCAAGCCGAGCGCCGCACCGGTGAGGATGAGCTTCATCTCGTCCTCCTGGAAGCACGGCCGAAGAAGGTCCTGGAAGTCCTGCGGCGGCAGGCCTTCCATTCGCTCGCGCAAGAGCTCTTCGGCGCGCTGCGCCCGATCTCGATTGAAGGGCCAGTGATCGAACGGATCGGTCGAAACCGAGACCGCCTTCTCCCCGACCGATTCGCGAATCTCGTCCATGGTCTCCTCGCCAACCACGACCTGAGAGGCCGGCCCGTAGGCCTGTACCACCCGGTCAGCAACCGGCTGGATATGGCGTTTGATCAGTGCGCGTGCCTGCTCGGCCCGCGCTCCGTACAGCATTGCGTACATGATGTGCTGGAGGGTGATGATCTCGGTCGTCACCAGCTTGCACCAGACCGCCGCGACTTCGCGTTGCCGCCTGAGAAACAGGCCCTGGATCGTCCAGCGCAGGATGCGCCGAGGGTGCAGCGGCCGGAAGATCATGTTGATGGCGAGCCAGTTGGTCGCGTAGCCCACGAAGATCCCGAACGCGGGAAGCACCCACCAGGCCTTGTAGAAGATCCACACCGTGAGCTGGATCAGCCCGAAGAGAAAGCCGAAGTAGAGGCCCGATCGGACGATGAACTTGAACTCCTCCGAGCCGGCATCCAGAAACAGCCTGTTGAGTAGGTCCTTGTCGTTCTCGAGGCGCGTCACCAGCATGTGCTTGAAGTCGATCAGGTCGTCGATCTCGTTGGCTGCGTCCGCCATCAGGTCTTCGATGAGCCGCGGCATCTCCTCGCGCACGCGCTCGTAGACGCCCTGCTTCATCTGACGGGGCAAGAGCTTCCAGATCTTCGGGTGCTCGTAGAACATGATCTCGTCGGTATACGCCTCGAGCCGCGGGTCCATCATCTTGGCGATGTGATCGGCGATCAGGTCCGGCTCCATCGACAGAAAGAGCTCTTCCAGCGTCCCGAGGCGAAACATGGTCTTGTCGACGAAGATCTCCGCCATCTTGCCGGCTTTCGACGGGATGATTCCCTGCCATCCCAGAACAGGCCTCAAACCCACGTACTCGAGCGGCTTGAAGGTGAGCTTGATGGCGACCCAGTTCGTCGTCCAACCGATGACGCCGGCGACGAACGGAATGCTGGCGTGCTTCCAGAAGTCGGGATTCCGAAGCGCCTGCGTGATCAATTCCATTCGACCCTCCTCGGAGGCTCGAGTCGCACAGCCGGATAGAGCGCGCCGCTCAAGGTGGCGCCGGAGAAGCGTGGGGATGCAAGGCTTGCGACCGAGGGTGACGCAGGCGTACTCGAAGTACGCCGAGGAGGCCGATGGGAGCGTAACGCCGCAGCCCCGCGCTTATTTGGCGTCACCTTCCGCGGCGGATGGGGAGCAAGATACCCGCCAGCAGCAACGCCACCCACAGCGGCCAGGGCCCGCCGCTTCCGGCCAGGATCGCGCCGGCCACCAGGCAGAAGCCGCCCAGGAGCGTCGCGCGCATGCCCGCGAACGGGTTCTCGGCCGGACGCTTGGTTGCCTGCTCCATCAGCCGTAGCCCCTCGGTCACCAGGCGCGGGGTCTTGGCCAGGGTGTCGACCAGCTCGGGCAGAGCCGTCAAGCTCTCCTGAGTGAGTCGGAGCGGACCGAAGCGCTCCAGGAGAATCCGGTTCATGTGCCTGCGGGATACCTTCGACACATCGAAATCGGGCAGCAGCAGACGGCCCACCGACTCGAAGGTCACGATCGCTTTGACCATCAACACCATCTCGACCGGAAAGTACATCCGATGCTTGGCACCCTTGGCCACCGACTGCATGATCAGCTCGGCCATCGAGTACTGGCTGAACCGTGATCGATGCGACCAGTGCCGGCAAACCTCCTCCACGTCACGGCGAAAGGCCACCGGGTCCGAATGCGAGCCCGTCTCGGCGATCAGCGACAGGTAGTTCGCCGCATTCTCGTGCTCGCCGGCTATCAGGCTGTAGTAGTAGTACAGAAGCGTGTGCTTGAGGTCAGAGTCGAACCGGCCCACCATCCCCAGATCGATGAAGCCACACTTCGGCCCCGGCAGGATCACCAGATTGGCCGGATGCAAATCGGCGTGGAAAAAGCCGTCCCGGTAGAGCATCGAGATGATCGCCTCGGCGCCCAGATCGACCAGCCGCTCCCGATCTTCCCGACGCAGCTCCTCGACCTTGGCATCGGTCGGTTTGAAGCCGTCCAGGTACTCCATGCACAGCAAGTTCCGGTTCGAAAACTCGCGGTAGATCCGGGGAAACACCACATCGGACTGGCCGGCGAAGCTGGAAGCGAACGTCTCGGCGTTGTTCGCCTCGCGGGACAGATCCACCTCTTTGAGCGTGTAGTCGCTGAATTCGGCGATCACTCGCCGCGGCTGATAGCGCGGCATCAGCAGCTGGAGGATGCCGCCCAGCCAACCCAGCAGAATCGTGTCGCGCTTCAGGGTCTTGCGAATGCCCGGCTTGACGACCTTGAGCACCACCTGCTCACCGTTGTGAAGGGTGGCGAGGTGAGTCTGGCCGATTGACGCCGAGCCCAACGGCCGCGTTCGAATGTGAGCGAAGACTTCGTCGATCGGCCGCTCGAGGTGACGGTTCACCAGCCCGAAAAAGGCCGGATAGGGCACCGCCGGCAGTTTGTCGAGGAGCTTCTTGAGCTCCTCGGTGAGCTTGTCCGGAAGTAGATCTGCGCGCGCCGAGAGAATCTGCCCGAGCTTGATGTAGGTGGGGCCCAGCATCTCGAGCCGGCGCCGGAGCTGAACTTCCACCGGCAGGCGCTTGAGCTTGCGATTGACCGGCAGGGCGACTACCGCGAGAATCGCTCGCAATAGGAGGTAGCGGATCCGGAGGCGGTCGGTTCGCGGCAGCTCCCGCACGTGCGCCGCCAGCGCGCCGAGCGCGAGTCCCCAGGCGTGGCGACTGGTCGTAAGGAAACGGCGTACGAGGCCGTGCCCGCCGGTGTCGATGTGCTTTCCGAAGTCGGCTTCCGCCCCCGGCTTCTCCGGATCCGGAACCGGAATCTCTTTATTGGTGGGTACTTCGAGCATTCGCCGCCCTCGGCGAGTCTACCGCGATCCGGTCGTCCCGGCCGCCCGTTCGCGTCCAGAAACCGGAAGTGCAGGCTAGATGAACCGCTGAAACAACAGCATCCCGATGAGCGCGACGCTGGTGACGAAGCTCACCCGCGGGCGCGGCGCCTGCTCGTAGGCCTCGGGAAGAAGCTCGACGAACACCATGTAGAACATGGCGCCGGCGGCGAAGCCGATGCCGTACGGCAGAGCCGGCGTGAAGGCGTCGACGAAGAGAAACGCCGGAACCGCCATCAGCGGTTGCGGAAGCGACGAGAAGATACTCCAGCCCGCGCAGGCCGCCACGCTCGAGCCTCGCGGCCGCATGACCGCGCTGATCGCCAGCCCCTCGGGGATGTTGTGCACCGCGATCGCGATCGTAATCAGGCTGGCGAGCGTCAGTCCTCCGGCAAAGGACGAGCCGATCGCGACACCCTCCGAGAACGAGTGCGCCGTCATCACGACCACCATCAGCAGCATCGGCCGGGCTCCGGCGCCCTTGATCCGTCCGAACTCGACTTCGTGATTCCCGAGCCACCGCTGGGTCAGCACGATGAAGAGCACCCCCAGCACGCCCCCGGCCACCGTCTGGGTGCTGCCGTACCGCGTCCCTTGCCCGACCAGTCCGAAGCAGGCGCCGAGCATCAGGCCCGAGGCAGTGGCGTTCGAGTACGCGATGGCCCGCGGCGAGATCTCTCTGAGAAAAGCGAACGGAAGCGCGCCGAGACCGGTGGCCAGAGCCGTCAGCAGGCCGTAAAGAAACACCAGCGCGGCGGGTTGGAAGTTCGCGACCGTCATCCGACCAATCCTTGAATGAGAACCACGACGCCGAGGGCCACCACCGTGACCAGCGCGATGCTCCCCTGCCCCGCTTCGCGATACGACTCCGGCAGGAGCTCGACCAGCACCAGCTGCACCAGGGCGCCGATGGCGAAGCCAAGCACCCACGGAAGCGCCGCCGGCGCGGCGGTGACCACCGAGTAGGCTGCGACCGCCAGCAGCGGTTGGCTCACGTTGGTCGCCATCGCGAGACCCGTGATCTGGCCCAAGCTCAGGCCGCGCCCGCGAAGCACCGCCGCCAGGACGGTCGCCTCAGGGATGTTGTGAACAGCCAGCGCCCCCGCCACCAGGACACCGAATCTCACGTCGATGACCATGGCGACCGCCATGGCCATCCCCTCCGAGCCCGAATGCAGTCCGTTCACCATCAGGATGCGGTAGCCGTGGATGGGATCGTCCGCGCGGGACCGATTGAGCTCGAGCCCCTCCGTGCCTACCGCCACGTGGGTCCAGTAGATGAAGACGATTCCCAGGATCGCTCCGATCGCCTCGAAGACCCCGGGCTGCGCCGATCCCGTGCTCGCCGTCGATCCTTCGAGAGCGCTCAGCATATAGGCCGCCCCCAGCATCATTCCGGCTGCAATCGCGTTCCCCAAGCCGATCCAGCGGGTCGGCACTCGGCGCCGGCCAACGAGCGGCAGGACCCCGAGCGCCGAGGTGAGCGCCGCCGCGGTCGAGAGCGTCAGAATCAGCAGGGTCGGTTTCATGACGGTCTATCGGCCAGTCTAGCCGCAGCGCGGGCGCGGGTGTAACCCAAGGGAAGCCGGTCTGAGGTTCGGCGATCGCGCGGCGGGCGTCAGCTCGGCCGCTCGGTTCGCAGGCTCCGAGCGAGAGCGTCCACGGCTTCCTTCGCCTCTTTCAAGCCGGACCCGTGGATCTCCCGGTGAAGCTTGATCGCCGCGATCTTGTGACCCGCCGCAACCAACCGCTCGACGTCGGCCTCGCTGCCCTCACCGGCCGGCGGCAGCATTCCCTCGTCCCGCAGAGTCTGGGTCCGAGCCCGGAAGGCGCGGTCGATGAGCCAAATGGCGACGATCGCGGCGATGGCGGCAAGAACGACGTTCACCGGCCGGATAGTGCCACAGAATGCGCCGCAGGCGTCAGCTGGCGTCGAACAGACGCACGGTCAATAGCACCCATGCCCACGCAAAACAACTTGACAAAACCGCGATCACGGGTGTCAATACGTTTCGCCAGGTCAGCCCCGGCGAGCGGCCCCGGCTCAGGATCAGGACCGCGAGGAACCCGCCGGCCCCGAGCGCCAGCATGGGCCGAAGCCAGTAGGTCGCGTCGGCCAGCGCGAGTCTCCACGGGTACGTCGCGCCGCTCGCCAGAGCATCCAGGCGATCCACAGCCTGGACTACACAGACAACCGACCAGGCCAGAGTCAGAACCGTCCATGCTCCTCGTAACAGATGATCCGCAGGGGAGAGCGAGCTTTCCGGGGGCTCGAACGTCCTGCCCGACACGTCACGCACGCGTCGACTCGTCGGCCCGCCTTCGGTAGATCCAGGCGAGCGCGATTCCGAAGAGCGCGAAAGGAACTGGCGACAGTGCCCGTCTCTTCACGATTGGCTTGGCCTCAACACTTCGACTCCTTCACCGCCTGGCTGGTTCCTGCTCTCGCCGCCCGGCGTAATCGCAAACTCGAATCCGCTCCCAGAACACCGCATCGCTCGAGGGCCTCGCGGAGCTCGTCCGGACCGCGTACCAACTCCGCGCGCAGGCCGGCCTGCTGTGCCGCTTCGACGTTGGCTTCGGAGTCGTCGAACAATGCGACCTCACCGGCTTCGACACCCAGGCGATCCAGCGCAGCGTGGAAGATGGCCGGATCGGGCTTCGCCATTCCGAGCTCGAACGAGACCAACGCCTCGTCCAGATGTCCTCTCACCTCGCTTTCGAAGATCGCCCAGTGCACCCGGTTGGTGTTGCTCAGACACGCGAGGCGATAGCGAGGGCGAAGCTGGTCGAGGAGCTGGGGAATCCCCGGATAGAAGCCCCGCAGCCACGCCCTGAACTCGGACAGGAAACCGCCAGGCGTCTGCGGCAGCGCCCACTCGTCGACGAAGCGCCGGGCGAACTCTTCCGGCGCGAGCTCTCCGAGCTCGAATTCGCGAACCGATCCCGAGCCCAGCCACTTCGCTCGCATCGCGCTCGGGCCAAGCGGCTCGGGAAGAAGCTTCGCCAGCTCCTCGAAGGCCGCGAAGTCCATCAAGACGCCACCGAGATCGAACAGCAGCGACTCGAACTGTTGCCGACCACTCACCGACGCTTCCTCGGTTTGCGGGAGCGCTTCGGCGTGTAGTCCATCTTCATGAAGAGGTCGCCACTGTCGAGCTCGAAGAGCATCTGGGCGAGTCTCTTTCGCTGGGTCTCCGGCCGCTTGGCCTGGCTGATCCAGCCGACGTAGTCGTTCTGCTGATAGGGCGGACGCTCTCGATAGGTCTCGAGCAGGCCGGTGTCGAGCAGAGCTTCCCTGACGAACGCCGGCATCCGGTATCGCGGTCGGGATAGGCGTGAGAAGTCGCGATTGGCCAGCGATCCACTCCGTTTTGTCAGGCCTTGGCGCCGAGGCGCTTCAACAACTGGATCTGCCCGGTGTGGTAGAGGTCGTGGGCTACGACGCCAGCGATCATATCCAGATTGCTCACCCGGCTTCCGCGCGGCGTCACCCCGAGATCCGAGGCACGGAGACCCGCGACCGCCTCTCGCAGACCGCGGTGGATCTCTACCAGCAGACGAACGTCGTCCTTCCAATCCGAATCGGTGCAGCCGTTCGGGCGCTCAAACCAGTCTGAGCCCTGGCGTGGAAACGAGCCGCGGCGCTCACCGACGAGACGCCTCCGGACGATGTACTTCCAGTACGCCGCATGAAGGGCGAGCTCCCAGATGTTGTGCCGGTCGGAAGACGGGCGCCATGAGGCCTCGGCGGCGGTCACGCCCCGCAGAGACCCGCGCAGATTGGTCCCGTGCCACGACTTCTTGTCGAAAGCCTGATCCAGCGTGATCAAAAGAAGCTCGATCTCTCTCGCCGGCATGCTCAGGGCCTTTCCGAGTCTACCCGCCCTTACTCCCCAGGCGATCGCTCGAGCCGCTTCGCAGGTTCGTTGGCCCGCTGTTCCCGGCTCACCTTTGGAGGATCGCTGTAGTACCGGTGCCGAAGCTCGGACTCGGGGTCGCGAACCTGAAACCCGTGAGGATCCACCTCCGGATCTCGCACACCGGCCAGGCGGTTCGCAATTCGCTCTCGCACCCACGAAACCGACTCGACAACCGCGATCACGATCACGACGGCGAAGCCCAGGAAGCCCACGAACCGTATGGCATGCGAGGCCCAGTTGAAGTCCTGGAGAGCCTGAGCGAGGAGGAACATCGAGTCCCCTATCCCAGAGGTTTGACCCAGAGGGCACCCGCCGGTGGCTTCGCCTTCTCGAACCTCACCGAGATCTCCCGCAAGATGCGCAACTCGAGAATCGTCCGCCGGAGCCAACCCGCCCGTTCGAGCTCGGTTCTATGGCGCTCGCGTACCTCGGCGGCAATTCGCCG